>NZ_JBMKHN010000009.1:0-174978 GCF_049238425.1 Enterobacter cloacae complex sp. IR5401
TGCTTCAGTTTTAAACTCTTCAGGATAACGCTTACCGCTCATGGGCACCTCTCTTTAAGTCATCTTAAATGACTCTGAGGTGTCTGTTAAACGCGTGGCGATTCAAAATACGTGAGCTAAAGAAAAAGCTACAACGCATTGAAATGGAAAACGACATATTAAAAAAGGCTACCGCGCTTTTGATGTCAGACTCCCTGAACAGTTCTCGTTAATCGAAAAACTCAGAGCGCAGTATCCTGTGGTCACACTCTGCCAGGTGTTCGGGGTTCATCGCAGCAGCTACAAATACTGGGTGAAAAGCCCCGAAAAGCCAGACGGCAAGCGGGCTGTATTACGTAGCCAGGTTCTGGAGCTGCATAACATTAGCCATGGCTCTGCTGGCGCGAGGAGTATCGCCATTATGGCAACCCTGAGAGGTTTCAGAATGGGACGCTGGCTTGCCGGCAGACTCATGAAAGAACTGGGACTGGTTAGTTGTCAGCAACCCACCCACCGGTATAAACGTGGTGGCCATGAACACATTGCTATCCCAGACCACCTTGAGCGACAGTTCGCAGTGACAGAGCCTAATCAGGTGTGGTGCGGCGATGTGACGTATATCTGGACAGGCAGGCGCTGGGCTTACCTCGCCATTGTTCTCGATTTGTTCGCCAGGAAACAGGTAGGCTGGGCAATGTCATTCTCACCGGACAGCAAGCTAACCATCAAAGCGCTGGAAATGGCGTGGGAAACCCGAGGTAAACCAGCGGGAGTGATGTTCCCCAGTGACCAGGGTAGCCACTACACAAGCAGGCAGGTCCGGCAGTTATTGTGGCGTTACCGGATCAGGCAAAGTATGAGCCGACGCGGAAACTGCTGGGATAACAGCCCGATGGAACGCTTCTTCAGAAGTCTGAAAAACGAGTGGGTGCCAGTGACAGGCTATATAAACTTTAGCGAAGCAGCTCATGCGATCACAGACTATATCGTCGGGTATTACAGTTCGGTAAGGCCGCATGACTATAACGGTGGGTTACCCCCAAACGAATCGGAAAACCGATACTGGAAAAACTCTAAAGCCGTGGCCAGTTTTGGTTGACCACTTCAAACAACTCAACCCATCTATGCTGCACTTTCTGGCTGAATGCTTAACCCTGTCTGTTGAACGGCGGCATAACCCTAAAGGCTATACCGCCAGCGCCATATTATCGCGCCATTAACGCAAACACCCCCCAGCCAAAGTACTCCCGCGTGTACGTCACATGACGTTCAGGCGCTATCGTCAGCTCCGCCCGAACCTCCTGCGCGAAGTCATCATCTGGGTTTTCCTCCAGCCAGCGCCGCATGGTCATCCATTTTGCGGCTTCGTACCTGTCCCAGCCTTCCTGGTCAGCCAGCACCATTTCAACCAGGTCATAGCCCTGTTGATCGAAAGACGCAACCAGACCGGGCAGAGTGAGAAAGTCTGCAATCGACGAGATGCCGCAGGCCTGAGCTATCTCTGCCGTCGCGGGTACCTGACGCCAGTACGGTTCGCCGATGAGCATTATTCTCCCAGGCTTGAGGCTTTTTGCCAGCAGATCCATCGTCCCGGCTACGCCCCCCGCAATCCAGGTTGCGCCAACGCAGGCCGCCACGTCACATTTTTCATTCGCGACGTAGCCGGCCGCGTCGTTATGAATGAAATGGACGCGTTCGCTGACGCCGAGTTCCTCTGCGCGCCGCGTGGCCTGCGCGGTGAAGAGCGGGCTCATATCGATACCGATACCGGTAATGGCGTGATCCCTAGCCCAGGTACAAAGCATCTCTCCCGAGCCGCTGCCGAGATCGAGAATGCGAGTGCCTGGCTTCATGCGTAACACGCGGCCCAGCGTCGCGTACTTCTCTGGTGTAAAGGGGTTATGAATGCGGTGTTCGCTTTCGCTAACAGTAAAAATACGTGGGATATCCATCATCCTCTCCTTAACGATTATCAGGCTGAGCGCGAACGTTGTTCAGCCCGGTGGTGTTAATGCGGTAGGGCTGACCGTTAACGGATTTGATCAGCTTTTTGGTTTTGAGCTTTTTGAAAACGGCGAGCGTGCAGTCAGCCAGCAGTAGCCCTTCGCGGCTATAGCATTCAACGGCGGTGACGCGGCCGGAGGTATCGCGGACGTGCACAATACGGCCACCTTTGGCGAGAACGTGTAAGGTACGTTGTTCCTGACGGGATAAATTCATACTGGAAAACCTGTTTAATCATCATGTGCAAAACGTGCAAACACACAGCGGTGTCCGCATACGATTTCGGCGCATTGATAATCAGTCCGGCCTGGAAAGGTCGGGAAGCTGATTATCGGATGATTACATTCTCCAGCATCAAAGCCTCGGTTTGAGTTGATAGGTATTTACGGGGTGAATGATAACACCTGGTTATTGTCAGTGAATACCCAGGGGTGAAAAATGTGATCCCGGTTAGTATCGGGCTGAGGAGAGGGGATCATTCCTGGCCGCTCTTAATTTTGCTGTCGACCTGAGGCTGTGGTTTGCTGAAAAGATATCCCTGCACAAGCTCGCAACCCAGAGCCTGAAGCCGCTCAAGCTGCTCTTCGGTCTCAACGCCCTCAGCTATGACGCCCATATTAAGGCTTTTAGCCATACCGGTAATCAGCTTCACAATATTAAGCGCATCTTCCTGCGTAGATATCGGATTGACAAAAGATTTATCGATCTTGATTTTATCAAAATTCAGTTCGCTGAGTCTGGAGAGCGACGAATAGCCCGTGCCAAAATCATCAATGGAGATTCTTACGCCCAGTGCGCGGAGTTTTTTCAGAATCGCAATGGGGTTATTTCTGTCACTGAAGAGGGATGACTCCGTGACCTCTAACTCAAGACGGTTAGCCGGGAGCCCGGTTTCAGCCAGAACGGACTGCACCGTATTAATAAATGATTTGCTGCCCAATTGAACAGGCGAGACGTTGACGGAGATCCTGGCCGGAACAGTCCAGGAGACCGCTTCCCTACAGGCCAGTTTAAGTACGGTTTTACCTATCTCGTTGATCATGCCTGTTTTTTCAGCGGCGAAAATAAAGCTATCCGGGGCAAGCATTCCCTTTACAGGATGCATCCAGCGAATCAGCGCTTCATAGCCGTAAATTTCCTTGCTGACGGAATTCACAATAGGCTGGTAATAAACAACAAATTCATCATTCTCTATCGCTCTTGCCATATCATTTTCAAGGGTTCTGCTTTCCTGCAACTTCTGTAGCATTCGCTGGCGGAAGACTTTGATTTGCTGAGAACCTTCTTTCTTGGCTTCATAGAGCGCCAGATCGGCAAATTTATAAAGGTAATCTGAACGTCGTTCGTTATCCGATAAAACAATACCCACACAGGTGGCTATTTTGATGAGTTGATTATTAATTGTATAGGGCTTGCTGATGCTATCACTGATTTCTCGCGCGCGTGAAACGGCTGCGGCTTCGGTTAAGCCACTGGAGAGAAACGCAAATTCGTCGCCGCCCAAACGATAAAATGTCTCTGAAAAGCGGCCCAAAGCATTAAGGCGCGTGGATACCTCACGTAACAGTAAATCCCCGGTATCATGACCGTAGGTATCATTCACCTCTTTGAATCGGTCTAAATCGAATAACATCACCGTGACCGAAATATGTTTTTTCTCAGCCTGTAGATTAAGTTTATTGAGATCATCCCAAAAGAAAAGACGGTTTTTCATGCCGGTAAGGGAGTCATGATAAACATCGTATTCCAGTTTTGTATTCTGGATTTGCAGGGTTTCTTTGGATAGCTGAAGTTCTTCAGCCAGCGTTTTCACCTGCATATGGGCTTTTAGGATATTTTTATTTTGATAGATAATCAAAAAGCCCAGTATGAAGCTTAAAATAACCAGCAACAGCGAAAGTGCCGAATAAATATAATACAGAACCTGTATTTTAAGGTTGGTTTCATTGATTGTATTAACATCTTTTGTTAAAGCCGTGGATGAAAGCTGGCTTAGCGGGGCATCCAGTGAATGCATATTTTTCAGATAGAGCTTTAACTCTGAACGGCTCATTTTCTCAAGATGACCATCCAGATAGTTCAGTATATTTTCCAGGCGTAAGGCGAGCGCCTGATGCGCTTTTTCGCTGTTTATATAACGACCCAGGCCGCCCTCTTTCAATAAATCATTCTGGCTCAGCATGATTTCCAGGCGCATGCGAACCTGGTCTACCGTAACGTCATCAGTCTCGGTTGCGTACAGTCCAATCCATGATTCAAATCGGTAATATTCAGATACCAGTTGGGCTACAGACCAGGACTCAGTGTAGTGAGTCAATTTTTGCAACTCTTGCTGACGATCGTAAACAAGAAATGCTATATATCCCGTAGTGATAAAAAGAGAAAAAATGATACCAACCAGTATCCTGTTCATTATGTTCTCCTGAACTACTATTCAATCTTCATTTTGCTGACCTGCCATGCCGATCGCGAGTAATAAATCTGATTATTAAGTTCAGGAAGACTGTCATAAGGGTAGACGATGAATGACGGACCTTTATCGCGGATGCGCATATATTCGCCATTGACCTTTAAAGCCAGGATGGCGTTGTATTTCTGGAAGTCGCTGAGAGGGATGACGGTAGTGTAATCATTGAGTGCAATCACATTCAGGACAGAACCCTTTGCACCCACATACTCCATGAGTTTGCGCATCGGGATACCCTCAAACTTCGTGCGGCCATTATACCAGGGAGAGGTCGTCTGGAAACTCACCATGCCCAGTTTTTCAAGGCTGGCAATATCAAAAACGGCATTTCCATTTTCGTTCGTATTTTCTATATTACCGGTAATGGTTAAGATGGGTTTGCCCACAGGCTTTGGCAGTTCGCCAGCCCAGCTTAAACTTTGTACCAAAAAGCAGCACAGCATTAGGATTATTCGCATATTGGCCTCCTCTTTTTAACAGAAGTATAAGAATTATAAGTTATTTATCCTATAAGTTTGTCTATTTTGTTGAACGCCACGCCTTTTTGCAAACGCTACTTGATTAAAATCATAAAAATCAAAATGATAGCTGTATTTTGCCCCATGATTGCAGACCGCTGGCTGAAGCTTACGTTTTTTAAAACATAAAAACTTAGTGTAATAAACCACCCGAGTTTAAAAAATGATCGCTTTGATTTATTGATATATTTACGCACCCCCATTTTTTATCAATGGTGGCATCGTTAAGATGAATTTATTTGTACAAAGAATGATAACGCACCCTCAATGTGAGGGAATAAGAGAGTGCGCGTACCTCTGACGTCGTTGGCACTGAGTTTCGCTTAACCCGCCTCCAGCATACTGAAACTGACGATCCGCGAGCGCCCCAGCTCTTTCGCCCGGTAGAGCGCCACGTCTGCCGCGCGCAGCAGGTCGTCGCTTTGGGCGTGCTGCGGGTAACTGGCGATCCCGATCGACACATCTACCGGGCCAATCTCAGCAAGCCCATAACGTAGCGACAGCGTATGGACGCCGTTATAAATCTCCGTTGCGCAGGCGTGAGCCGCTTCCTCATCCGCACCCGTAAGTAGCACCAGAAACTCTTCGCCACCAAAGCGGAATGCCAGGCCGGCATCGTGCACGGCACGCTGAACAATTGTCGCCACGCTCTTAATCACATGATCGCCAGCCTCATGGCCGAAGCGATCGTTAATGCTTTTAAAGTGATCGATGTCGATCATCATGCAGCTCACCGGTTCATCATTGCGCATCGCCTGAGCTATCTGAGTGCGCAGGGTATCTTCAAGGTGGTGGCGGTTACGCAAGCCGGTGAGCGGGTCGAATAGCGCTTTTTCCAGCAGGGCATCCCGCAGACGCTGGTTGGCCAGCGCCAGACCCAGGGCTTCCGCCATTAATTCGAGATAGGCGCGGGACGGTGCCGTTTCAGGCGTGATGTTCTGAAAAGACAGCAAACCAATGGCTTCCCCCTGCGCAATGAGCGGCACGCAGAGTGAACTGTCTTTTTGTGATTCAGGCAGATGCTGGCAACCGATATCCGGCTCGCCGTTGACCGGTGGGTGGCTCTGACCACGGCGTATGGCCCAGCATTGATCGGGGTGGAAAGCATTTTTTTCTCCCTGGGGAGATAACCATTCCGCTGCACAGCGCATCTCCCACGGGTTTCGATCCAGAATATACAGACGCCCGGCGACACCCGGCGCAATGTTGGGAGCAAACAGCTCTGCCACCTCAATCACGTCGCTAACGTTCTCGCAGCCCTGCAAGCGCTGGGTCATTCGCGCGAGCAGCTCGCGGATGGCCCAGTCTGCGTCGCGTTCTTTTTCAAGCCGCTGCCTTGCCAGCCCGTTCTCGCGGAAAATGCGAATGGCCTGCGCCATATCGCCTATCTCATCGACCTGGTTGAAATTTGGCGTTTCGACGGCGTAATCCTGTGAGGCCAGCCGGTGAACCACATCACTGAGGCGCACCACCGGGCGCAGCACGCGGTGCTTGAGAATAAAACCCATCACGAATAAGAAGAGCAGGGCGGTCAGGCCGACCATCATTTCAGAGGCGGTACGCAGGGTTTTTGACGTGTTGGTCGCTGCCTGGACATCGGCGATAATGCGCTTATCCAGAAGCACACGAAAATGGTCAATCTTGCTTTGGGCGCGTTCCATTTCAAGTTCGTAGATTTTGCCGAAGAGTAACGCAATGGCCTGTTGTTCCTCACCCCTGGCGACGCTGGCAATTGCTGCCTGCTGTTCATCCTGTAGGTCATCGACAATCTTCAGCCCTTCGTACAGCAGCGCCAGCTCTTCGCCCGTTGCGCCCGTATCTTTTAACTGGCCCAGCTTGCGCTCGATATTCTTCAGTTCGCCTTCTTTCGCCTGGTACGTTTTCAGCACATCGGGCTCTTTTTTGATGGCGTAAAGGCGCGCTAAGTCGGAGAGCATCCAGGTTTCTGCTTCAATCTCTTCCGTAAGCTGGTCAAAAATTTGTCGTTGCTTAACAGCCTGACGTTCTACGTTGTCGGCATGGGAAGCCATCAGCATGACGATACCGGAAGCAATGGTCAGGCACACCGTGACACCATAGGCCCAGTTTGTGATCGTGGCGATTCGCACCTGTTGGATCCTTCTACGACAAATGTGGAAGAGCGTTCATTAAAGATTATAGAAAACCCCTGATTTATCGCGAAAAAAAAGGCGGCACCGGGCCGCCTGTCAAAACGCGTTTAGTTAGAGATCCGGAGGATTTTTTCCTTCTTCGATAAAATCTGCGTCCAGCTCCTCGGCGTTGCCTGCGTGGTCGCGGCCGGAGAAGAGGTTCCAGCAGGCGATAAACAGGGCGGCAATCAGCGGCCCAATCACAAAGCCGTTAATGCCGTACAGCTCCATACCGCCGAGCGTGGTGATCAGTATCAGGTAGTCCGGCATTTTGGTGTCTTTGCCCACCAGCAGCGGACGTAAAAGGTTGTCCACCAGCCCGACGATAATGACAAAGAAGCCCACAATGAACAGACCCTGCCACAGCTGGTGAGTGGCAAACAGGAAGATGGCGGCGGGAACCCAGACGATAGCCGAGCCGACGGCGGGCACCAGGGAGAGGAACGCCATCAGCGCTCCCCACAGTACGCTACCGTCAATACCGACGATGGCAAAGGCAATACCGCCAAGCGTACCTTGAACCACCGCCACGACCGCCGTACCTTTTACTGTAGCTCGCGAGACGCCGACAAACTTCGCGAACAGGTGCTGTTTGACGAAGTCAGACAGCGGCAGCGAGTCGAGGATCTGGCGCACCAGATAGGGCCCGTCTTTGAGCAGGAAAAACAGCAGGTACAGCATAATGCCGAAGCTAATAGCAAAGCCGAACGTCCCTTTACCAATCAGGAACGCGCTACCCGCCAGATACTGTCCGCCCTGTAACGCGACATCGGAAAGCTTTTTCTGGATCTGCGCGGCGTTGGTCAGGTTGTGATCCGCCAGGAAGCCGCTGGCCCAGTCCGGCAGGCGGTTGAAGATACCGGCGATGACTTCCGGGAACTGCGTGTTGTTCTGTTGCAGCTTGGTGTAAACCATGTTCAGTTCCACCGCGAGCGAGGAAAGGATCACCATCAACGGAATAAACACGATCAGGCAGATAATGCCGAGTGTGAGGAGGGAAGCCAGCCCGTTGCGATCGCCCAGCGCGGTACGCAGCTTGTTTTTCACCGGGTTGAAAATGATGGTCAGGATCGCGGCCCACAGAATCGCCGAGAAATAGGGTGACAGCACGTCAAAGAAAGCCCAGGTTACAAGGGCCAGGATGAGAATAAAGAAACCTTTGGTCAGTCCGTTAAATCGCATAGTGAGTCCTGGTGAAGAAGAAACTGTGTCGACTATAGAACTGATTTAAGGATTTACCAATAATTGCGCCGAAGTCGTGCCGGGTGGCTTTTTGTTAACAATCGCGGTATAACACCCTTCTTTGGATGTTTAGATGTCCATACGTTTAGAAGGTAATATGCAAACAGAACAACAAAACGGGCAGCTTAAGCGCACCATGAAAACCCGCCACCTGATTATGCTCTCGCTGGGTGGCGTTATCGGCACAGGGTTATTCTTCAATACCGGATACATCATTTCGACAACTGGCGCGGCGGGCACGCTGCTGGCGTATCTTATCGGTGCGCTGGTGGTCTGGCTGGTTATGCAATGCCTGGGGGAACTTTCCGTGGCGATGCCGGAAACCGGGGCGTTCCACGTCTACGCCGCTCGTTATCTCGGCCCGGCGACAGGGTATACCGTGGCGTGGCTGTACTGGTTGACCTGGACGGTGGCGCTCGGATCGAGCTTTACCGCAGCCGGGTTCTGTATGCAGTACTGGTTCCCGCAGGTTCCCGTCTGGACGTGGTGCGTCGTCTTTTGCGTAGTGATTTTTGCTCTTAACGTGATTTCCACGCGTTTCTTCGCCGAAGGGGAATTCTGGTTCTCGCTGGTGAAAGTCATCACCATCATCGCCTTCATTATTCTCGGCGGAGCGGCGATCTTCGGTTTTATCCCGATGCAGGATGGGTCACCGGCGCCGGGCTTGAGCAACATTACTGCCGAAGGCTGGTTCCCGCACGGCGGTCTGCCGATCCTGATGACCATGGTGGCGGTCAACTTTGCCTTCTCAGGTACAGAGCTTATCGGCATCGCGGCAGGGGAAACGGAAAACCCACACAAGGTTATTCCGGTTGCTATTCGCACCACCATCGCCCGGCTCATCATCTTCTTTATTGGCACCGTGTTTGTGCTGGCGGCGCTGATCCCCATGCAGCAGGCTGGCGTGGAGAAAAGTCCGTTTGTGCTGGTGTTTGAAAAGGTCGGCATTCCGTATGCGGCGGATATCTTTAACTTCGTGATCCTGACGGCGATCCTCTCGGCGGCGAACTCGGGCCTGTACGCCTCTGGCCGTATGCTGTGGTCTCTGTCTAACGAGAAAACGCTGCCGCGCTGCTTTGCCCGCGTCAACAAAAACGGCGTGCCGCTGACGGCGCTCTCCGTTTCCATGCTGGGCGGCGTGCTGGCGCTGTTCTCCAGCGTGGTCGCGCCGGATACGGTGTTTGTGGCGCTGTCAGCCATTTCCGGTTTTGCGGTGGTGGCAGTGTGGATCAGCATCTGCGCGTCGCACTTTGTGTTTCGTCGCCGTCACGTGCAGTCCGGGCAACCGCTTTCGGCGTTGCAGTATCGCGCGCCATGGTATCCGCTGGTGCCCGTGCTTGGCTTTATCCTCTGCCTGGTGGCCTGCGTCGGCCTGTGGTTTGACCCCAGCCAGCGTATTGCCCTTTATTGCGGGCTTCCGTTTGTCGCCCTGTGTTATGGTGCGTACTACCTGACCCGAAACCTGACCACGCAGGAGCCTGAACATGTCGCAGAATAATCCGCTTACCGCCCTCCTTGAAAACCAGCCGTTTGTCGTGCTGGATGGGGCAATGGCAACGGAGCTGGAAGCGCGCGGTTGTAACCTTGCCGACAGCCTCTGGTCGGCTAAAGTGCTGATGGAAAACCCGGAGCTGATCCGTGACGTACACCTCGACTACTACCGCGCGGGGGCACAGGTGGCGATCACCGCCAGCTATCAGGCGACACCCGCGGGCTTTGCCGCTCGCGGGCTGGACGAGTCGCAATCCCGGGCGTTGATTGGCAAAAGCGTAGAGCTGGCACGCAAAGCGCGGGAAGCGTACCTGGCTGAGAACGCAAATGCAGGCACGCTGCTGGTGGCGGGATCTGTGGGCCCTTACGGCGCGTATCTGGCCGATGGTTCCGAGTATCGCGGCGATTACGTGCGTAGCGCTGAAGAATTCACCGCCTTCCACCGCCCGCGTGTAGAGGCGCTATTGGATGCGGGCGCGGATTTGCTGGCCTGTGAAACGCTGCCTTCGTTCACTGAGATTAAGGCGCTGGCGGCGTTGCTGACGGCGTATCCCCGCGCCCGGGCATGGTTCTCATTTACCCTGCGTGACAGCGAGCACCTGAGTGACGGAACGCCGCTGCGGGATGTCGTTTCTGCGCTGGAAAACTACCCGCAGGTTGTCGCGCTGGGGATCAACTGTATCGCGCTGGAAAACACCACCTCGGCGCTGACGCATCTGCACAGCCTGACATCGCTGCCGCTGGTGGTCTATCCGAATTCCGGCGAGCATTATGATGCGGTGAGCAAAACCTGGCATCACCACGGTGAAGCGTGCGAGACGCTGGCGGGGTATTTACCGCAGTGGCTGGCGGCTGGCGCTAAATTAATCGGGGGATGTTGCCGGACCACGCCGAAAGATATTGCTGCGCTGACGGTTCAGCGCTGAGGTCTTTGCCGGGTGGCGGCTGCGCCTTACCCGGCGAAACAACCGCACAAAATTCACTATCCTTTCCCGCTTTTTTTCTAAAAACGAATCGTCATTAGCGATTCTTTTTTATTCCTTTATCAAAATTCTCGCGCCGGAAATACTGCCCTCATAACAACAAGGGAGCAGACATTATGGCAATTTCATCGCGGATCACACTTCTCGGCGCACTGGCGCTGTGGGCATTTCAGGCGCAGGCGGTGGACGTCACCGTCGCGTATCAGACTTCCGCTGAGCCGGCGAAAGTCGCGCAGGCGGATAACACCTTCGCCAAAGCGAGCGGGGCGAACGTCGACTGGCGCAAGTTCGACAGCGGCGCGGCGATTGTGCGGGCGTTAGCCTCGGGCGACGTGCAGATTGGCAACCTGGGCTCCAGCCCGCTGGCGGTGGCCGCCAGCCAGCAGGTGCCGATTGAAGTTTTCCTGCTGGCGTCGCAGCTCGGAAATTCCGAAGCGCTGGTGGTGAAGAAAAGCATCACGAAACCCGAAGATTTGATCGGCAAACGCATCGCGGTGCCGTTTATCTCCACCACGCATTACAGCCTGCTGGCAGCGCTGAAACACTGGGGCATTAAGCCCGGCCAGGTGCAGATCATCAACCTGCAACCTCCGGCGATTATTGCCGCCTGGCAGCGTGGCGACATCGACGGAGCATACGTCTGGGCGCCCGCCGTCAACGAACTGGAAAAAGAGGGCACCGTGCTGACCGACTCCGAAAAAGTGGGGCAGTGGGGCGCGCCAACCCTTGATGTCTGGGTGGTACGTAAGGACTTTGCCGAGAAACACCCAGAAGTGGTGAAAGCCTTCGCCAAAAGCGCCATCGACGCACAGCAGCCATACATCAGCAACCCGGATGAATGGCTGAAACAGCCCACCAACCTGGAGAAACTCTCACGTCTGAGCGGCGTGCCGGAAGCTGACGTGCCGGGGCTGGTAAAAGGCAACACCTATCTGACGCCTGATCAGCAGGTCCACCAGCTGAACGGGCCGGTAAGCAAAGCGATTGTTGACACTGCGACGTTCCTGAAAGAGCAGGGCAAAGTGCCTGCGGTGGCGGCGGATTACAGCCAGTTCGTGACCGATCGCTTTGTGAAATAAGGGGGCTGCAATGCTGAACATTACAAACCTGTCTGCCGATTACGGCGGCAAACCCGCCCTGGAAGCGATCAACCTGACGCTGGACAGCGGTGAACTGCTGGTGGTGCTGGGACCGTCCGGCTGCGGGAAAACGACGCTGCTGAACCTGATCGCCGGGTTTGTACCGTATCAGCACGGCTCGATCCAACTGGAAGGGAAACGGGTCACGGGGCCGGGCGCAGAGCGCGGCGTGGTTTTCCAGAACGAAGGGTTACTCCCGTGGCGAAACGTTCAGGAAAACGTTGCGTTTGGTCTGCAACTGGCCGGTGTAGCGCGTGAACAGCGCCTGAATACGGCGCGCGATATGCTGAAAAAGGTCGGGCTGGAGGGGGCTGAAAAACGCTTTATCTGGCAGCTTTCAGGCGGGCAGCGTCAGCGCGTCGGGATCGCCCGTGCGCTGGCGGCTAACCCACAGCTGCTGTTGCTGGACGAACCTTTCGGGGCGCTGGACGCCTTCACCCGCGAGCAGATGCAAACCCTGCTGCTGCGCCTGTGGCACGAAACCGGCAAGCAGGTGCTGTTAATCACCCACGATATCGAAGAGGCCGTGTTTATGGCGACGGAGCTGGTGCTGCTCTCACCGGGGCCGGGACGCGTGCTGGAGCGCCTGCCGCTTGAGTTTGCCCGGCGCTATGTGGCGGGAGAACCGGTACGCAGCATCAAATCCGATCCGCTGTTTATTGAACAGCGTGAATACGTCTTAAGCCGCGTGTTTGAGCAACGGGAGGCGTTCTCATGAGCATTGTTTTCAGTGAAAAAACGCGGCGGACGCGCCTTGCCTTACGCTGGCCGTTCTCTCGCCAGCTCACTTTAAGCGTCAGCACGCTGGTGGTGTTGCTGGCGGTATGGTGGGCGGTTGCCGCGCAGCAGTGGGTCAGCCCGCTGTTTCTGCCCCCGCCAGGCCAGGTTCTGGAAAAACTGATTACTATCGCCGGGCCGCAGGGCTTTATGGATGCCACGCTCTGGCAGCATTTAGGCGCCAGTCTGACGCGTATTCTGGTGGCGCTGCTGGCGGCGGTCATTATTGGCGTTCCGGTGGGGATCGCGATGGGACTGAGCCCGACGGTACGCGGCATTCTCGACCCGCTGATAGAGCTTTACCGTCCCGTCCCGCCGCTGGCTTACTTGCCCCTGATGGTGATCTGGTTTGGCATCGGCGAGACGTCAAAGATCTTACTGATATACCTGGCGATTTTTGCGCCGGTCGCGATGTCGGCCCTGGCTGGCGTAAAGAGTGCGCAGCAGGTACGCATACGTGCGGCGCAGTCGCTCGGCGCCAGCCGCGCGCAGGTCCTGCTGTTCGTCATTTTACCGGGCGCGCTGCCGGAGATATTGACCGGGCTGCGCATCGGCCTTGGGGTGGGTTGGTCTACGCTGGTGGCGGCAGAGCTGATAGCCGCCACGCGCGGCCTTGGGTTTATGGTGCAGTCGGCGGGAGAGTTCCTGGCGACTGATGTGGTACTGGCAGGGATCGCAGTGATCGCCGCGATCGCCTTTGGATTAGAACTGGGACTGCGCGCGCTACAGCGTCGCCTGACGCCCTGGCATGGAGAAATACAATGAGTGAACGTCTGACGATTATCCCGTTGGGGCCGTACATTGGCGCGCAAGTGTCGGGCCTGGACGTAACCCGTCCGCTGAGCGATAACCAGTTTGAGCAGCTGTACCACGCGGTGCTGCGTCATCAGGTGGTGTTCCTGCGTGAACAGGCCATTACCCCGCATCAGCAGCGCGCGCTGGCCCTGCGTTTTGGCGACCTGCATATCCACCCCGTCTATCCGCATGCGGAAGGGGTGGAGGAGATTATCGTCCTCGACACCCACAACGATAACCCGCCGGATAACGATAACTGGCATACCGATGTGACCTTTATCGACACACCGCCAGCCGGGGCGATTCTTGCGGCGAAGCTGTTGCCTGAGACGGGGGGCGATACGCTGTGGGCCAGCGGGATCGCAGCGTTTGAGGCGCTCTCCGCGCCGCTCCAGACCCTACTGAGCGGCCTGCGGGCGGAGCATGACTTCAAAAAATCATTCCAGGAATATAAGTACCGTAAAACGGAAGAGGAGCACCAGCGCTGGCTGGATGCGGTCGAAAAACATCCCCCGCTGCTGCACCCGGTGGTGCGTACGCATCCGGTGACCGGAAAGCAGGCGCTGTTTGTGAATGAAGGGTTTACCACGCGTATCGTGGACGTAGCGGAGAAAGAGAGCGAGGCGCTGCTCAGCTTCCTGTTTGCGCATATCACGAAACCCGAGTTTCAGGTGCGCTGGCGCTGGCAGGAGAACGATCTGGCGATCTGGGATAACCGCGTCACGCAGCATTACGCCAATGCGGATTACCTGCCGCAGCGAAGGATTATGCAGCGGGCGACGATCCTGGGGGATAAGCCGTTCTACCGTGCGGTTTGAGCCCCTCACCCTAACCCTCTCCCCAAAGGGGCGAGGGGACTGACCGGTGCGGTTTTCACCCTCTCCCTTTTAGGGAGAGGGCAGGGGGGAGGGTATTAAGTGCGCCTCTATATACCGCTGATAGCGGTTCGCCTTCAGATAACACAGATCCACCAGCACCAGCCCGTCGATACAGTTATTGAACGCCGGATCGCTGCCGAAATCGATAAACTGCACGCCGCCTGGTTCGCATAGCTCGGAATACTGTTTGTAGAGCGGCGGGATGCCGCAGCCCAGGTTGCCGAGCAGGGATTTGAGCTTTGTCAGGTCATCCACGTAATCCACCCCGCCAAATTGCGCCAGCACGTCTGGCAGGGATGCGGGATAGGGCTGGCGCGAGGCGGCTAGCGGATGCGTCGCCGGGAACCACAGGCGGTAAAAGGCGACCAGCAGATCCCGCGCGGCAGGCGGTAACCCCCCGGAGATGGACACCGGGCCAAACAGGTAACGGTAATGAGGATAGCGTGCCAGATAGGCGCCAATACCTGACCACAGATAGTCCAGACCGCGACGCCCCCAGTAGCGCGGCTGTATAAAGCTACGCCCCAGCTCAATGCCGTGCTCCAGTATGTCCTGCATTTTTTCGTCGTAGTGGAACAGGCTGTAGCTGTACAACCCCTCGACGCCGCGCTTTTCCACCTGCATGGCCGTTGGCATAAAGCGGTACGCGCCGACAATCTCCAGGTCATCGTCATCCCACAAAATGAGGTGCAGATAGTCATCATCGTAGCTGTCCGTATCCCGCCGCTTCCCGCTGCCTTCCTCCACGGCACGAAAGGCAATCTCGCGCAGCCGCCCCAGCTCGCGCAGCAGAGGCGCCTCTTCCTGCCCGTTGCGCTGCCAAAGATAGATGGCCTTACCATCGCTCGTTTTTCCCAGACACTCGGCCTGCGCCAGTTCTCGCTTCAGCGTGGCTCTGTCTTCCGGGCGGGCAATGGCGCACTGGGTTTTAAAGACGCCAGGCAATCCCTTGCCAAGACGTATCACGTGCTGACGACACTGCTCGGCCATCTCACGCGATGAAAGGGTAGAACTAAACCGGTCATTCCAGGCAATCTGCTGGCCGATTTTGATCGGCAACTGACTGTGACGGCGGCGAAACATCTGTTGCATCAACAGCAGCATGGATACCGTTGGCGAGACCAGGGTACTGGCATAAAACAGCAGGCTGTTGTGCGCCTGGATATGTACCGGAAGTAGCGGCACCCGTAATTTGCCAGCCAGCTTGATAAAGCCCGGATGCCATTTTTTATCGCGTATGCCTTTGCGCGTTGGGCGGGAAACTTCGCCCGCCGGAAAGAAGATCAGCACACCGGCGTTTTGCAGGTGCTGCTCCATCTGTATCAGCGAAGCTTTTGCGGTTCTGCCGCCCATATTATCCACGGGAATAAACAATGAACTGAGGGGCTCAAGGTGGGACAGCATCCTGTTGGTAACAACCCTGACGTCGCGGCGCACGCGGGAAACGGCGTACAGCAACGCCAGCCCATCCAGCGTGCCAGTGGGGTGGTTCGCTATCACTATGAGTGGGCCGTGTTCGGGGATTTGTTCGAGATCGCGGGCGGAAACGGAGCAGTGAATATCAAGGTGTTCCAGAACCTGATCCACCATATCCAGCCCTTTCAGGTGACGGTGGCTGGCAGCAAACTGCTGAAATTCGTCTTCGTGAAGCAGTCTTTTTAACAGACTTTTTTGCCAGGGTGCGGGCCTCGCCTGAGGCCAAAGGTCATCAAGAACGCTGTCGAGACTAAACATTGATCACTCCTCCTGCCGTCTTGCCCAGACAGTAGAAGGAGGAGATGTCGTTTGTATTGCAGTTTGGTGAAGATTAGCGCAGAGAGCAGGGCGGGTAAGGCGAAGTCGCCACCCGGCGCTAAAGCGGATTAACGCAGAATTTTCTTCTCGGCCAGATCCAGCGCGAAATAGCTGAAGATCAGATCCGCGCCCGCACGTTTGATCGCCCCCAGGCTTTCGAGGATCACTTTCTCTTCGTCGATGGCACCCGCCTGCGCGGCGAATTTGATCATCGCGTACTCACCGCTCACCTGGTAGGCGCCCAGCGGCAGTTCGGTGCGTTCGCGAATGTCGCGCAGGATATCCAGGTACGCGCCAGCCGGTTTCACCATCAGACAGTCAGCGCCCTGGGCTTCATCAAGCAGAGATTCACGAATCGCTTCGCGGCGGTTCAGCGGGTTCATCTGATAGGTTTTACGATCGCCTTTCAGCGCCGTGCCCGCTGCTTCACGGAACGGACCGTAGAAAGAGGAGGCGAATTTGGTGGAGTAGGACATGATGGCGGTGTCGGTGAAGCCCGCGGCATCCAGCGCATGGCGAATCGCCTGTACCTGCCCATCCATTGCCGCAGAAGGCGCAATGAAATCCGCACCCGCGGCGGCGGCAACCACCGCCTGCTTGCCCAGATTCAGCAGGGTCGCATCGTTGTCCACGCCGTGATCGCACAGCACACCACAGTGGCCATGAGAGGTGTATTCGCAGAAGCAGGTATCGGACATGACGATCATCTCCGGCACACTCTCTTTGCAGATGCGCGACATGCGTGCCACGAGGCCGTCTTCTTTCCAGGCATCGCTGCCGGTCGCGTCAGTGTGGTGGGAGATACCGAACGTCATCACCGAGCGGATGCCCGCATTCGCAATGCGTTCGATCTCGCGGGCCAGATGCTTTTCAGGAATGCGCATCACGCCCGGCATCGCGTCGATGGCTTTGTAGTCATCGATCTCTTCTTCAACAAAAATCGGCAACACCAGATCGTTTAAGGTCAGTGTTGTCTCTTCAAACATGGCGCGCAGTGCGGGTGACTTGCGCAGGCGACGGGGACGTGCAATTAAATCGGTCATGGTATGCCTGATGTTTGTGGAACAAAGAGGTATAGTGTACCTGAAAGCAGGGAGCGGTGTTTTACTAAAGTTGTCTTTTAGATTTTCGAAATCGACTAATATACGCTGCATGTATTTAGTCTATATTATAAATCTTATTCTGATGTTCAGCGTGGCGTGTAATATTGGTGAGGCTTCTATATTGGTTTGGGATTATAAATATAAATGATTAATTGCTTTTTATTATATGTGTCGAAGCAACTAAAGTAGTTTGCAATCAGTTGAATTTATAATATTTATTCATAATGATTGATATTGCCGTGGGTTTATAAGCTTATTTGTCTGAATACGGACTTAATGGAATCATTCATTGAACCTTTTCGAAGTGAAACTGCATAATTCCTTCCGCAATTTAATGTTGCTAAATGATTTGATGGACAAACTTGCTTACGTCCCTGAGGAGGGATGACCCAATGCAAACATGGAAAAAGAAACTGGTTGTATCACAACTTGCATTAGCCTGCACACTGGCTATCGCTTCTCAGGCCAATGCGAAAGATATATCCGGCACGACATATAATACTTTTGGATATGACAATACTGCGTCCACGCCCTGGTATTATGGTTATGCTGACTGGAATTATTCAGATGCCACACATGATGGTGACATTTATCCGGTCGTCAATAAATCAACCGTAAACGGAGTTATTTCGACATACTATCTGGATGATGGTGTCAATGGCCGTGCGAACGCGTTGAGTATTTCTAACAGCACCATTAATGGCATGATCACCTCAGAGTGTATGACCACGACGTGTGCAGATGGCGTAGATACTGACGGCACCGCTCATACCCAGTATGATCGTTTTAGCCTGACCGTTGATAACTCCACCATCAACGATACCTACGAGCATTACGCGTATGATGTCGTCAATGGCGAAACCACTGAAACGCATTATCTGGACACCTATGATCTGGGTAACGCCATCACGCTGGACGTTGAATCTGATATCGTTATTCAGAACAATTCCCACGTTGCGGGTATCACGCTGACGCAGGGTTACCAGGATCTGGATAACACGCCATACGACGGTGTTGAAGGCGTTGCTAACAGCAGCAATGTCTTTACCGATACGCTGGTGGTGAAAGACTCTGTGCTGACCTCCGGTGCGTACAGCGATCTGGGTACCAGCGGCTTCTACGGTCAAACGGCGAAGCCGAGCGACTACGGTGAAACCAACGCCACGGCTGCGGATGATGCGGCGCTGATCGTTGTGGCTGGCGCGTCTGATAACGCTATGCAGACCACCGCTACCTTCGATCACTCTACCATTACCGGCGACATCCTTTTCTCCAGCACCTTTGATAACAACTTCTACGAGAATGGCGATCCGGCAACGGATACCACCGATGACGGCATCTATAACCCAACTACCAACGGCTGGGATGATACCGACAAGCTGGATGTCACGCTGACCAACGGCAGTAAATGGGTGGGTGCCGCGCAGTCCAGCGTTGAGGCCATCGGCACGGCGCAGATGTATGGTGAAGGCTACAGCAATGTAGACTGGCATGCACTTTCTCCAAACAGCATCTGGCCTGATTCTACCTTTGATAGCAACGGTCACGTTGCAGGCGAAGAGGTTTATCAGAGCGGCCTGTTCAACGTGGCGCTGGATAACGGTTCCGAGTGGGATACCCGTAAGATCTCCAACATCGACGCGCTGACGGTGAACAACCAGTCTCAGGTCAATGTTGAAAACTCCGGCCTGCTGGCGGATTCCATCACCCTGACCAATGCGTCTAGCCTGAACATCGGCGACAACGGCGCGGTAGCAACCGATAGCCTGTATCTGGATAGCTACAGCCGTGCGGCACTGACTGAAGAGACAGCTGAGCTGTATGCCAACACCATTACCGTGGACAACGGTGCAGAGCTGGCGCTGGGTCTGGGTCAGGTTGATACGCACAATATGGTGCTGACCGATGGCGGTGTACTCAACGTTGCCAGCCGCGATTATGTGCTGAACAGCGACCTGAACAACGCACGGTATATCACCAACGATCGCAATAAAGCGGACTACGACTATGGTGTTGTCGCGCTGAACTCTGACGGTCATCTGGCGGTGAACGGTGACGTTGCCGGTAACTATAAAGTGCGCATCGACGATGCGACCGGCGCAGGCTCCGTAGCTGACTACAAAAACAAAGAGATCATTCGCGTCTATGACAATAACGCGGATACCGCTGCCAGCTTTACTGCGGCAAATAAAGCTGATTTAGGTGCATACACCTATCAGGCGCAGCAGAAGGGCGACACCGTTGTTCTCCAGCAGGAAGAGCTGACTGACTACGCCAACATGGCGCTGAGCATTCCTTCTGCTAATACCAACATCTGGAATCTGCAACAGGATACCGTGGGTACCCGTCTGACCAACAGCCGTCATGGCCTGGCAGATAACGGCGGCGCATGGGTGAGCTATTTCGGCGGCAACTTTGACGCGGATAATGGCACCGTTAGCTACGATCAGGACGTAAGCGGCATTATGGTAGGTCTGGATACTCAGATCGACGGTAATAACGCGAAGTGGATTGTCGGTGGTGCGGCTGGTTTCGCGAAGGGTGATATCAGCGATCGTACGGGTCAGGTCGATCAGGACAGCCAGACTGCGATGATCTACGCGTCGGCGAAGTTCATGAACGATATCTTCCTCGACAGCTCACTGAGTTACACCCGCTTCAACAACGAGCTCTCTGCCACCATGAGCAATGGTCAGTATGTTGACGGTAATACCACGACTGACGCCGTTGGTTTCGGGATGAAACTGGGCTATGACTGGAAACCAAACCTGTCTGGCTACGTCACGCCTTACGCGGCGATTTCTGGCCTGTTCCAGTCCGGTGATGACTACCAGTTAAGCAACGACATGCGTATCGATGGTCAGTCTTACGACAGTATGCGTTATGAACTCGGCGTGGATGCAGGTTATACCTTCAACTACGGCGGCGAGCAGGCATTAACGCCTTACTTCAAACTGGCTTACGTGTATGACGATGCTGACAACAATGCTGATATCAACAACGACAGCATTGATAACGGCGTAGAAGGCTCTGCGGTTCGCGTGGGACTGGGTACTCAGTTCAGCTTCACGAAAAACTTCAGTGCTTACACTGATGCGACTTATCTGGGCGGCGGCGATGTTGACCAGAACTGGGGAGCAAACCTGGGTGTGAAATATACCTGGTAAGAAAAAAACGCGGGGGATTTTGCCCCCGCTTTTTTATGTGCTTTAAAAATAATAAAGAACCGACAGATACAGATGACTTGAGGTATGCATGAACGTTAATGCGAAACCACTTTCTGAATTAAGCCGGCTCATTAAGTGTCTGGAAATCGCCGGTACCCCATTTAAGACCGAACCACAACAATTAATAACTACCGGCAATAATGATGATGAACCATTGACCGTTGTCATACAATCCGGTCTGACTGCCGTCCACCGTAAATCAGACGAATTACTTATGGGTATTGCTCGGGCACCGTATATCCACGGTTTAAGCGCATGGATAAATGACAACTATCTTGAATATTCTCTGATTGCACAAACACCTTGTACCGGATTTTATTTGCCTGCCTCTACTGCATGCGAACTTATTCAAGAAGCGCATGTTTGGCAAGAAGCTTTCTGCTGGCTGTCATGGCTAAACCATTTACTGGGAAAACGTGATATACAGCTGATTGGAAATAATTCCTATAGCCAAATTCGGGCGATGCTGTTGAATATGGCCGAGTGGGATGACGCGCTACGTTCAAAAATTGGTGTTATGAATCATATTCAGCGTAGCACGCGTATTTCTCGTTCGGTCGTTGCGGAGGTTCTGGCGGCGCTGCGTCAGGGGAACTACATCAATATGAGCCGGGGCAAACTGGTCAGTATCAACCGTTTGCCCACGGACTATTGAGATCAGTTAGAGGCCGTAAGCACCTGCGCTTTATTGGCGCTCAGCTCGGCCACCAGATTATTTACGCCATCACTCATATTCACGAAGCGTGTATTTGGCGACCGGGTGACCACCACAAAAGCACCTACGTTTGATTGCGGAATCATCGCCATATAGGTGATGAATCCGCCACCTCCACCGGTTTTTTGAATAATCCCCGGTCGGCCATCTTTTGGCGCCATATACACCCAGCCCATGCCGAGGGCATCGGCTTTACCGGGTACATCCATGCCAATGACGCGACGTAACTGAGCACGCTGGTAGATGAGCGTCTGCATGCGGTCGGCCTGATTGCTGCGCGCGTAAAAATCCGATGAGAGGAACTGTTGCATCCAGCGCATCATGTCGCCAGGCGTAGAGTAAACTCCACCGCTGCCAATGGCGGCCAGCGTGTTATTGCACGGGCTGGCCCCTTTTTCCGCCACCATCAGACGCTTGCACTGGTCCGGGGAGGGGGTGTAAGTGGTATCTTTCATCCCGAGCGGACGCGTGATCTGCTCTTCAAACAGTTGAGGGTAGGGCTTACCCGAGGCCGTCGCTAAAGCGTCGGCCAGCAGATCAAACGCCAGGTTAGAATAGCCAGCCTGCGAGCCCGGGGCCGATTTCAGGGTTGCTGTGCTCAGGTAGTTCCAGCGTTGCTCACGGGTTGGCCAGACAAAGACAGGGCGATGCGCAGCGCCACCGGGCTGTTCTCGCGGCAGGGCGCTGGTATGGGTCGCCAGATTCACCAGTCTGATCGGCGTTCCCTGATATGTCGGAACGCGAGCGCCGGGCGGCGCATATTTGCTGAGCGGATCGTCGAGTTTCACCACGCCCTGATCGAGCAGTTTCACCAGCATTTCGCTGGTCATCAGCTTGGTTATCGACGCGACACGGATAACGGAATCCAGCTGCGGACGAACGTTATTTCCCGGTCGTGTTTCACCGAAGCTGCGAAACACCCGCTGGTTACCGTCGATCACGACCAGCGCCATTCCCGTCGCACCGCTGCCGTAATAAATAAGGTTCGCGTAGCGATCGGCAATGTCAGAGGCCAGAACCGGGGCCGTCAGAGGCTGGGCTGCCTGGGCGGTGGACAGGCTCACCGCACACAGCGCGGCGATAGAGAGCAGACAACGTTTCAACGAAAAGCATCCATCAAGTGAATAAGGAAAGTTACGGGTAGTTATACTACTAATCGGCGTCGGGCAATGGCCCGATTTGCATAACGATAGCGAGAAAAACGTAACCGTGGGTAAATTTGAACAATTTACTTGCAGCGTGGCTCCCATTTTGTGACATCGACCGTATGATAGACGCTACGATCGCTGTTGCGAATGAAACGCACCGAAACGATTCTTGAAAACTGGGAAGCGAACTAATAATTCACCCGCAGGTCTCACTTTTTTGCCTGAGCCGGGAGGCTGGTACAGGCAAGGTTTCGTGTGGCGATATGTTGAACACAGCAACAGCCATAACAACAAGAAGGAAGCACAATGTTTAAGTCTTTTTTCCCAAAGCCGGGGCCCTTTTTCCTGTCGGCATTTATTTGGGCACTGCTGGCTGTCATTTTCTGGCAGGCCGGTGGCGGCGCGTGGCTGACCCGTCTTACGGGGGCAACGGGCGATATTCCCATTAGCGCAGCGCGCTTCTGGTCCATGAGCTATCTGCTTTTCTACGCTTATTACGTGCTCTGCGTAGGGCTTTTTGCCATGTTCTGGTTTGTCTATTCTCCTCACCGCTGGCAATACTGGTCGATTCTCGGCACGTCGTTAATCATCTTTGTCACCTGGTTCCTGGTTGAGGTGGGCGTAGCGGTCAACGCCTGGTATGCGCCGTTTTACGATCTGATCCAGACGGCGCTGAGTTCGCCGCATAAAGTGACCATTAACCAGTTCTACCATGAGGTGGGGATCTTCCTCGGCATCGCCCTCATCGCCGTGGTGATCGGCGTGATGAATAACTTTTTCGTCAGCCACTATGTGTTCCGCTGGCGTACCGCGATGAACGAACACTATATGGCGCACTGGCAGCACCTGCGACATATCGAAGGTGCCGCACAGCGTGTGCAGGAAGACACCATGCGTTTTGCCTCTACTCTGGAAGATATGGGCGTGAGCTTTATCAACGCCATCATGACGCTGATCGCCTTCCTGCCGGTGCTGGTGACGCTCTCGTCGCACGTTCCGGAGCTGCCGATTGTCGGCCATCTGCCCTACGGCCTGGTGATTGCCGCGATTGTCTGGTCGCTGATGGGAACGGGGCTGCTGGCGGTGGTAGGGATCAAGTTGCCGGGGCTGGAGTTTAAAAACCAGCGCGTGGAAGCGGCCTACCGTAAAGAGCTGGTGTATGGTGAAGACGATGCCAACCGTGCGTCACCGCCTACCGTGCGTGAGCTGTTTGGCGCCGTACGTCGTAACTACTTCCGCCTCTATTTCCATTACATGTATTTCAATATCGCGCGCATTCTTTATCTTCAGGTTGATAACGTTTTCGGGTTGTTCCTGCTGTTCCCGTCCATCGTTGCGGGTACGATTACGCTCGGTCTGATGACCCAAATCACCAACGTCTTTGGTCAGGTTCGCGGTTCGTTCCAGTATCTGATTAGCTCCTGGACTACGCTTGTGGAGCTGATGTCCATCTACAAACGTTTACGCAGTTTCGAGCGTGAGCTGGACGATAAGGACGTGCAGGAAGTCACCCATACATTAGGTTAAAAAGGAATTGCTATGCCATTTGCCGTACCACGTGCATTACCTCTGACGTTACTCGCCGCTTTCGTGCTGGCGGGCTGTGCCGAAAAAGGGGCTGCCCCGCTCAAAGAAGGGGAGAAGCCTGTGGATGTGGCGAGCGTGGTGCGGCAGAAGATGCCCGCCAGCGTGAAGGATCGCAGTGAGTGGGCTGATGCGCTGGCAACGACCTTCAAAAGCCAGAAGATCGCGCCTACCGAAGAGAATATCTGCTCGGTGCTCGCGGTGGCGCAGCAGGAATCGATGTATCAGTCAGATCCTGTTGTGCCTGGCCTGAACAAAATCGCCTGGAAAGAGATCGACCGCCGGGCCGAATCGATGCATATCCCGGTTTTCCTGGTACATACCGCCCTTAAAATCACCTCGCCAAACGGTAAAAGCTATAGCGAACGGCTGGATACGGTGAAAACCGAGAAGCAGCTTAGCGCCATTTTCGATGATTTCATCAATATGGTGCCGATGGGGCAGAAGCTGTTTGGATCGCTGAATCCGGTGCATACCGGCGGTCCGATGCAGGTGAGTATCGCATTTGCGGAAAAGCATACCGACGGCTATCCGTGGGGTATCGATGGTACGGTGCGTCAGGAGGTCTTCTCTCTGCGCGGTGGGCTGTGGTTTGGGACGTATCACCTGCTGAATTATCCGGCCAACTACGATAAACCGCTGTATCGCTTTGCCGACTTTAATGCGGGCTGGTATGCCAGCCGAAATGCAGCCTTCCAGAATGCGGTAAGCCGCGCCAGCGGTGTGAAGCTCGCTTTGGATGGCGATCTCATTGCATACGGCAGCAGTGAGGCTGGGACCACCGAACGTGCGGTGCGAAAACTCTCGACGAAGCTGGAGATGAGCAACAACGACATTCGCCGACAGCTGGAGAAGGGCGACAGCCTGGCGTTTGAGAAAACGGATCTCTATAAGCAGGTCTTTGCGCTGGCCGAGAAGAAAAGTGGAAAGGCATTACCCAGAGCCATTCTGCCAGGGATTCAGCTGGAAAGCCCGAAGATCACGCGTAACCTGACGACCGCCTGGTTCGCGAAACGCGTGAACGATCGTCGGGCACGCTGTATGGGACTGTAATCAGTGGCGATTGCGCCAGCGCAGGACGAGGGCAATCACGCCCAGAACCATGCTGCCCGCGAGGAAGGGAATGAGTCCAAATACGGTGCTCACGCCTAAACCGATTTCAACGCGTGGGCGGCCTGTATCCTGCACCTGCATCAGATGCTCATACACGCCAGGAGCATGCACCAGCATATTCAGCAGTTGGGTTCCTGCCCAGAAACAAAACAGAACAAACAGGGCATAGGCAATATTCCCCGCCGTGGAGGTTTTTGGTTGTTTTCCGCCAAAAATCGGTTTCGACAATGTAAAGTCTGCCATAAGACCTCCCGAAAATATCACTCTGTTTTAATACGCGTCGTACAGGGTGAGTGTGACAGGTCATAGCATTTGTCAATATCAGAATCGTGGGAAATTCGGTTCAGGATTTCTCCTGGATTGTCGAATTCTGCATCACGTCACAAATTGATAACATAAGTGAAACTGCGCTGCTTTTCAGAATTTACGTATCCGCCACAGACGCCTTTATCAAACTGTGAGAGGATAGTTTTTTTTCTGCCGGAGTTGTCATGAAGCTCACTTCCAAACTACGCCGTGACTGGCATTACTACGCCTTTGCGATCGGGCTGATCTTTATTCTCAACGGTGTTGTCGGGCTGCTGGGATTTGAAGCGAAAGGCTGGCAAACCTATGCGGTTGGGCTGGTGACCTGGGTAATCAGTTTCTGGCTGGCGGGATTCATTATCCGCCGTCGCCCCGATGAGACGACGACGGCAGAGAAAACCGACTAACCGTTAGTTAACGGAGCTTTTCAGGGCGCTGTCAGCGGCGTGACGCTCCAGCGCCAGTTCAATCAGGCGGGTGATCAGTTCCGGATAGCTTATCCCGCTGGCCTGCCACAGTTTCGGGTACATGCTGATATTGGTAAAGCCCGGCAGGGTGTTGATTTCGTTAATCACCACCTCGTTATCCGGCGTCAGAAACACGTCGACGCGCGCCATCCCACAGCATCCCAGCGCCTGATAGGCTTCAACGGCGATCGCGCGGATCTTGTCGTTAACGTCAGGATCGAGCGCGGCGGGGACCACAACCTGGGCACCTTTGTCGTCAATATATTTGGTGTCGTAGGAATAGAAGTCGCTGTTCAGCACTACTTCACCGCAGGTACTCGCCTGCGGGAAGTCGTTGCCCAGTACGGCGCACTCAATTTCGCGTCCGTTAATTCCCTGCTCAACCACCACCTTATGGTCAAACTCAAAGGCCAGACGAACGGCTTCGTTAAACTGCGCTTCGCTGGTGACTTTGCTGACGCCAACGGACGAGCCCTGATTTGCTGGTTTCACAAATAGCGGCAGGCCGAGTTGCGCCTGGATCTGCGCGAAGCTATGTTTATCGCGGTTGGCACGAGTAAGCGTCACGAACGGCGCAATATTCAGACCGGCGTCGCGCAGGAGACGTTTTGTGACGTCTTTATCCATGCAGGCGGCAGAGCCCAGCACATCGGAACCGACAAACGGCAGGTTCGCCATCCGCAGCATGCCTTGCAGGGAGCCGTCTTCGCCCAGCGTGCCGTGAACGATAGGAAACACCACGTCAATCTGTGCCAGCGCCTGCGCGTTCCCGGCATCGATAAGCTGTCCCTGTACCACGCCTGGAACCGTTGCGACGCTGATATCAGAAGGATTAAGGGCGATGTGCGCCGGATCGTCAGCGTGTAACAGATACTGGCTGGCATCGTTAACATGCCACTGGCCCTGTTTATCTATGCCCAGCAGCACCACGTCAAAACGGCTTTTATCAATCGCATCAACGATATTTTTAGCCGATTGCAATGACACCTCGTGCTCTGCCGATTTTCCCCCAAAGACAATACCTACGCGCTGCTTTGCCATCTCACTCTCTTCCAGTCTGACGAAAAGCCAATAACATACCACGATGCCCGGCGGGTTTCGCGGCCTTCTGCCATAATGTTTTGAGGGATGCTGAAGGGGGGCGCGTGAAAGGAAAAGGTCTGTTTATTCTTATTGTTATTGCCGGGATCGTCACGGTGGGCTACCGCTGGTTGCCGTCGCAGTACAACCCTTTCGTGCCGCTTACGCTTGACGATCCGCCCGGAAAAATAACCCAGTTTAAACTTCGGCGTTTAACCCCCCAGGCGTGCGAAAGCCTGTTAACGCAGGCGAACCAACGTCGGCTTATCCGTACCCAGGCGGTCGCTGACAGCGCCGGGGAGTGTCCACTGAGTAACGTGGTGCGCGTACGTGATTTTGGCCCGGTCAGTCTGAACAGCAGCTTTCTTGCCAGTTGCCCGCTGGCGTTAAGTTCGGCGCTGTTTGTCAGCCAGCAGGCCCGGCCGCTCACCAAAACCTGGACGGGAAGCGAGCTTGCGCGTATTGAACATCTGGGCAGCTTTGCCTGCCGCAATATCTACAGCCGCCCGGATGCGCGGCGCAGCGAACATGCCACGGCGGATGCGCTGGATATCAGCGCTTTCAGGCTGGCAAACGGACAGCGTGTTACCGTTCTAAACGGCTGGAAAGCGGAAAAGACGCAGCCCTGGCTACAGGCGCTGCTCTCGGCAAGCTGTGGTTATTACGGTAACGGTCTGGGACCGGACTATAATGCCGCCCATGCCAACCATTTCCATCTGGGAATGCGCGGATATGGATTATGTCGATGAAGCATAATCTTCCGCCGAAATTTGGATAAATTGTGACTTATTTCACAAATATGATGACTGGGAAGATAAAACACCAAAGTCTGCAAGGCCGCATCTCTGGCGCTATGTCATTGCGCGTAACTTGCTAATCTGTCGGCGAATTCGCCTAAAAATGAAGACTATTTCTGTTATGGAATCCTGGAAAGTTAACCTCATTTCAGTCTGGTTCGGCTGCTTCTTCACCGGACTGGCTATCAGCCAGATATTGCCCTTCCTGCCGCTGTATGTGTCGCAGCTGGGGGTCACTTCCCATGAAGCGCTCTCCATGTGGTCCGGCCTGACGTTCAGCGTGACGTTTCTGGTCTCCGCCATTGTGTCGCCGATGTGGGGTAGCCTGGCAGATCGCAAGGGGCGCAAGTTGATGCTGCTCCGCGCCTCGCTGGGGATGGCGATAGCCATTTTGCTCCAGGCCTTCGCCACCAACGTCTGGCAGCTGTTTATTCTGCGGGCGATAATGGGGCTGACCTCCGGGTACATTCCGAATGCCATGGCGCTGGTGGCCTCACAGGTACCGCGTGAGCGAAGCGGCTGGGCGCTCAGCACGCTTTCCACCGCCCAGATCAGCGGGGTCATTGGCGGCCCGCTGCTCGGCGGCTTCCTGGCGGACCATGTCGGGCTGCGTGCGGTCTTTATCATTACTGCGATCCTGCTGACGATTAGCTTTCTGGTCACCCTTTTTCTGATTAAAGAGGGCGGGCGGCCTGTTGTCAGCAAATCCGAACGCCTGAGCGGAAAAGCGGTTTTCGCCTCGCTGCCTTATCCTGGCCTGATGATTAGCCTCTTTGTGACGACGATGGTGATCCAGCTCTGTAACGGCTCGGTGGGGCCGATTCTGGCGCTGTTTATCAAGTCGATGGCGCCGGACAGCAGCAACATTGCGTTTCTGAGCGGGATGATTGCCGCCGTGCCGGGCGTGTCGGCGCTGATGTCTGCTCCGCGCCTGGGGAAACTGGGCGACAGGATCGGTACGGCACGTATTCTGATGGCAACGCTCATCATTGCGGTGATCCTTTTCTTTGCCATGTCATTCGTCACCACACCTCTTCAGTTGGGCATCCTGCGCTTCCTGCTTGGCTTCGCGGATGGCGCCATGCTGCCCGCTGTTCAGACGCTGCTGGTGAAATATTCCAGTGACCAGGTAACCGGCCGCATTTTTGGCTACAACCAGTCGTTCATGTATTTAGGCAACGTAGCGGGCCCGCTTATTGGCGCCTCGGTCTCGGCGATGGCGGGTTTCCGCTGGGTATTTGCCGCGACGGCGGTGGTGGTACTGCTGAATATTATTCAACTGGCCTTTGCCTTACGCCGTCGCAGGCGAATCGCTGAGGCAAAGTCGGCCCGGTAAACACGATAATATATTATTTATTCTTATGAACGCCGCATTTTTATATAACGAAATGCGGCGTCTTTCTTTTAGAAAAACGTTTCGCTTTCTCCCCGAAATATCTTTTTTGGCAGCGATGTCACTTTTGCATAAGATAAAGCCAATCCATGCTTTTCATTATTCAGTGAGGGTGTTAATTTCAGGGGAAATCACATAAGGAAATAGCACCATGAAAAATCTCATTGCTGAGTTGTTGGTTAAGCTTGCCCAAAAGGAAGAAGAGTCGAAAGAGCTGGTTGCCCAGGTCGAGGCGCTGGAAATCGTTGTGACGGCGCTGCTGCGACAGATGGCAAAACCAGAGCAGGAGGCGTTGATCGACAACGTTGAAGGCGCGCTGGAAAAAGCTCGCCCTGATTCACAGGTTCCCGCAGAGGATGCGGAGCTGCTTCAGCAATACGTAAAAAAGCTTTTGAGGCATCCTCGCAGTTAACCGGCCAGAGGTGAAATGACATGCCACAGAATTGTCATGCAGGATGCCTGGCGTCGCTCTGTTTTTATTTTTACACATTTTTCAGGGTAAATTAAATTGAGACAGAGCACAGTTTTCACCGCATAATTTCTGCTATTAATTACCGCCTCCCTGCCGGCGAAACCGGATAATGATCATTGTGCCGCTACAGGGCTGAAATAACCGCGAAGCCCGGCGAAAATCAGGTGCGCAGGGTGGTTTTTTTTTCGTAACGAACCAGACTTAACGTGGAACTTCACATAAAGGATGGTGCAATGAAAACAACAATACTGATTACCCTGCTCTCTGGCCTGTGTCTGATGGCATCAGCACATGCGGAAGAGAAAACGTTGACGCCCCAGCAGCAACGCATGACGACCTGTAACCAACAGGCGACATCGCAAAGCCTGAAAGGGGATGCCCGTAAAACGTACATGAGCGACTGCCTAAAAAATGGTGCGACAAAACCCGGTGAAAAAAGCCTGACCCCGCAGCAGCAAAAAATGCGCGAGTGCAATGCCCAGGCGACACAGCAGATGCTGAAAGGCGACGATCGCAGCAAGTTCATGAGCGCGTGCCTGAAAAAACAGGCGTAGTGCTAACGGGTGAGTCACGGCTGTGGCTCACCCAAAATTTCATACTTTCCCCGCTATCCCCCTCTCTATAATTTGGGAAAATGTTTCAGAATATTCCCAAAGATGATGAATGATGAGTTTTATGACAGTCACGAGAACATTCGGGAAGCGTGGCACCAGCAGCTTTCTCAGGATGATTCATACTGTTCCGGTCTGCGATTTGCCCGGCGAATACGGCTGGCACGCATCGTTGGTCTGGCGGCGATATTTGTTCCGCTTGCCAGCGTTCTGGTGAGCCAGTTTCTTTCCGGCGTCTGGTGGTTATTGCTGGTGGGCTGGGTCTTTGTCTGGCCCCATCTGGCCTGGCAGCTGGCTTTTCGTTCGGCTGAACCCCACAGCAGTGAAATTGTTAATCTGAAAATCGATGCCATTCTTGCCGGTGTCTGGATGGGGCTAACAGGGTTCAATGCGCTACCAACGGCGGCGCTGATCATGATGATCGGCATGAATATGATGGGATCGGGGGGATGTCGCTTATTTCTGACAGGACTGGCGCTGCTTGCCCTGTCTGCTCTGCTCACCGTGCAATCCACGGGTACTCCTGTGCTGTTGACCTCTGCACCGCTGGCGTTGTGGCTGACGCTCCCCGTGCTGGTGGTCTACCCCATGCTGTTTGCATGGCTCAGCCACCGCACGGCGATCCGGCTGGCAGAGCATAAGCGTCGGCTTGAGCTGATGAGTACCCGCGACGGAATGACCGGCGTGTTCAATCGCCGTCACTGGGAAACGCTGCTGCGTTACGAATTTGAGGCCTGCCGTCGCAGCCATCGACAGGCGACGATACTGCTCATTGATATCGATCACTTCAAGGCGATCAACGACACCTGGGGGCATGACGTGGGAGATGAAGCGATTGTTGCCATCACGCGCCAGCTTCAGCTGACTCTGCGCTCAGGCGATTATATTGGCCGCTTTGGTGGGGATGAGTTCGCGGTGATCATGTCCGGCACGCCTGCCGACAGCGCGATTGCAGCGATGTCGCGCGTCCATGAACGGCTGGTCAACATGCCGCTGCACGGAGCACCAACGGCGAGGTTGTGTATCAGCGTTGGGGTTGCCCCCTGGGGGGCGCAGTTCACCCACTATCGTGAATGGCTAAAGGCGGCGGACGTGGCCCTCTATAAAGCCAAAAATGCCGGACGGGGCCGCACCGAAGTGGCCGCCTGACGCCCGGCGTAGCGCATCAGGACTTACTGAGCTTCTCTGATTTTTCCATGCATTTTTCCATCGCCTCGATCACGGCGGAGCGGAATCCGCGATCTTCCAGCACGCGCACGGCTTCAATGGTTGTGCCCCCCGGCGAGCACACCATATCTTTCAATTCGCCCGGATGCTTACCCGTTTCCAGCACCATTTTGGCCGAGCCCATCACCGCCTGCGCTGCAAATTTGTAGGCCTGCGCGCGCGGCATTCCGCCCAATACGGCAGCATCGGCCATGGCTTCGATAAACATAAAAACATACGCCGGGGCAGAGCCGCTCACGCCGACCACCGGGTGGATCATCGGTTCGGCAATCACTTCCGCTTCGCCGAAGCAGCGGAAGATATTCAGTACATCTGCCACGTCTTCAGATGTGACCAGCGCGTTCGGGGTAACGGAGGTCATACCGGCATTCACCAGCGACGGGGTGTTTGGCATGGCGCGAACAATCTTACGGTCGTGACCCAGCGCGCGGGCGAGCTGATCGAGGGTCACGCCTGCGGCAATCGACACCACCAGGGTCTCTTTGTTAAGGCTGGAGGTGATCTCGCCCAGGACTTTAATCATGATATTCGGCTTAACGGCGCCAAAGACAATATCCGCCACCTGAGCCACTTCCTGCGCGCTTTCGGCAGCGTTGACACCATACTCATCACGCAGCGCCGCGACTTTATCCGGGGATGGGGTATAGACCCAAATCTGCCCCGGCAGCACCTGCCCGCTGGCAATCAGTCCGCCGAGGATAGCTTTGCCCATGTTTCCGCAGCCGATAAACCCGATTTTCTTATCCATCACGTCTCTCCGTTATTATGCGTTGTTATCTCTCATTGATAGCTTAACAACGAAATGCAGGCGACAATAGTCGCCAGAATCATAATGGGGAGAGACGATGGCGATTTGGGTTGATGCGGATGCGTGTCCGAATGTGATTAAAGAGATTTTATTTCGTGCTGCCGAGCGCGTGCAGATGCCGCTAACGCTGGTGGCGAACCAGAATATCCGCGTGCCGCCCTCCAGATACATCCGATCTCTGCGCGTTCCGGCCGGGTTTGACGTGGCGGATAACGAGATAGTACGCCTGTGTGACGCAGGAGATCTGGTGATCACGGCGGATATCCCGCTGGCTGCCGACGTGCTGGCGAAGGGGGCCGCGGCGCTTAACCCGCGCGGCGAGCGCTACTCTCCGGCAACGATCCGGGAGAAGCTCACCATGCGTGATTTTATGGATACGCTGCGTTCCAGCGGCGTGCAAACCGGTGGGCCGGACAGCCTGTCGCAGCGCGATCGCCAGCAGTTTGCCGCCGAGCTGGATAAATGGCTGCTGGAAGTGAAGCGCCGCCCGGCGTAGCCCACCTCCAGGCGGTTTTGTGGTACAGTGTGGCTTCCACAGGCTTGTCATTCCGTACCGCTTTGCAGTAAAGTTAGCGCAACATCTACTGCAATCATTTCTTTACAGCCTTCAGTTATCCGGCAGCAAGGGGAACACCTGGTTATGAACCCACCCATCTTTTTAGTTGGCCCTCGCGGCTGTGGGAAAACCACCGTTGGTCTGGAGCTGGCGCGTTTGTGCCAGAGTCAGTTTGTCGATACTGACCACTGGCTTCAGGAGAATGCGGGTAAGACTATCGCCGATATCGTTGAAGATGAGGGTTGGGAGAGCTTTCGTGCGCGTGAAACGGCCACGCTGGAAGCGGTGACCGCGCCGTCAACCGTGATTGCGACCGGTGGGGGCATTATCCTGGCGTCGTATAACCGCCAGTTTATGCGCGAAAAGGGTGTCGTGATCTACCTCTGTGCCCCGGTCTCTACGCTGGTGGGGCGGCTGGAGGCGTTTCCGGAAGAGGGGCAGCGCCCGGCGCTGACCGCGAAACCGCTGAGTGAAGAGGTCAGCGAGGTCCTCGCCGAACGCGATGCACTGTACCGCGAGGCGGCACACCACGTTGTGGATGCGTCGGCGTCACCCGAAAAAGTTGCGATTCAGATTATTACCGCCCTGCGTTTGGCTTGCGCCAGCTAACAGCCGTCTATACTCATAGCTCAGACATAAAAAAAGGATGAGCTATGCCAACCAGACCTCCCTATCCACGTGAAGCCCGCATCGTTACCGTTGAAAAAGGTAATGGTGATCAAACCGTAACCTGGTACCAGCTGCGTGCCGATCACCCTAAACCTGATTCGCTGATCAGCGAACATGAAACCGAACAGGAAGCGCTGGATGCGAAACGGCGCTATGAGGATCCTGAGAAGTCCTGACAGGAATCCGAATTCGTTACAACCGTGCCTGAATCACACTTTTAACTTATCGCTGATGTTAAGCAGCAGTTAATATTTAGTTATTACAGGTGGATTCGGAAAGGCCAGTCGATCTTTACACTACGGTGTTGAGATCCCCTGCTACGCTTGGTGCTGTTTTGTTGAATAAATGAACAGTGCAGCGTAGTGAGCCTGCACCTGTGTGGCAGTTGTGGTAGTAACGGAAGGCGATCAAAATGAAGGCGACGTTGGCGATCCTCACGATTGGTGTGGTGCCTGTAAGCGAAGTATTACCGCTCTTAACCGAGCATGTCTCTGAACAACAAATTACGCATCTCAGTCTGTTAGGGAAGCTCAGTCGGGAAGAGGTCATGGAAGACTACGCGGTCGGAGAGGGGGAAGATCCCCTGGCAACGTTACTCAGTGACGGTAAACTGGCGCATGTGTCGCGCCAGAAAATCGAGCGCGCGCTACAGGGCGTGATCGAAGTGCTCGACAATCAGGACTATGACGTCATTTTGCTGATGAGCACGGCACCCGTTAAAGGACTCAGCGCGCGTAATGCCATTCTGCTCGAACCGATGCGGATTATCCCCCCGCTGGTGGCCTCTATTGTTGATGGTCATCAGGTTGGGGTCATCGTTCCCGTTGAGGAACTGCTGGATAACCAGACGGTGAAGTGGGCTGCGCTGGAGCACACCCCGCTGTACGCGCTGGCTAACCCGTTCTGGGACAGCGAAGCGAAGCTGATTGCGGCTGGGCAGGAATTGATCGACAGAGGGGCGGATGTCCTGATGCTCGACTGCCTGGGCTTCCATCAGCGGCATCGTGATTTATTGCAAAAGGCGCTGGATGTTCCGGTGCTGCTCTCTAACGTCCTGATGGCGCGTCTGGCGTCAGAATTACTGGTGTAAAGATTTTGCGTGACAGGTCATGAGCATGGCCCCTATAGTGGATTTTTCTCTATAAATATAAGGGCCAGTTCATGCTTCAAAGTAACGAATACTTTTCCGGTAAAGTGAAATCCATTGGTTTTACCAGCAGCAGCACTGGCCGCGCCAGTGTCGGCGTAATGGCGGAAGGGGAATACACCTTTGGCACCGCAGAAGCGGAAGAGATGACGGTGGTCAGCGGCGCGCTGAACGTCCTGCTGCCGGGTGAAACGGAGTGGAAAGTATATAGTGCCGGGCAGGTCTTCAACGTGCCGGGCCACAGCGAGTTCCATTTACAGGTTGCAGAGCCAACCTCTTATCTGTGCCGCTATCTGAAATAAAAGCATGCCGGGTGGCGCATTCGCTTACCCGGCCTACGTTTTGCCTGTCAGCGCTGCGCTTCGCCGCCGAGACCTTCCACCAGGTTCTGAATCAGCGCCGCCAGCTCGCCGGTCATCAGGATAAAGTCTGCGTCAAAGCGCTGAGCATAATCTTCGCGGTCGATATCTTCGTTCTGATCGCGCAGTTCATCGCAGAATTTCAGGCGCTTCACGGAGCCGTCATCACACATCACAAACTGAATGCGCTGCTGCCAGTCGAGTGCCAGTTTGGTCACCACTTTGCCCGCTTCAATGTGCACGGCGATTTCGTCGCTCACCAGTTCCTGTTTCTTCGCGCGGATCACGCCGCCATCTTCCAGCAACGCTTTCAGCTCTGCTTCATCAAGGATCTGGAAGCCCTGCGCGGCAGTCCCGCTGCGCACCCACTCGGTCAGGGTCAGCTCAATCGGCGTTTCCAGCGCCAGCGGTACCACCGGTAATGAGCCAAGGCTCTTACGCAGCAGCGCCAGCGTATCTTCGGCTTTTTTGGCGCTGGCGCAGTCCACCATGATCAGCCCGTTAACGGTGTCGATCCACATCATGGTCTGGCTAAAGCGGCTAAACGCGCGCGGCAGCAGCGAGTGCAGCACTTCATCCTTCAGCGAATCTTTTTCGGTTTTTTTAAGCTTACGGCCCTGTTCAGCTTCCAGCTTGAAGATCTTCGCTTCGAGTGCCTGCTTAACCACGGGCGTCGGCAGGATCTTCTCTTCTTTGCGGGCGCAAACGATGATTTGCCCCGTGCTGCTGGCGTGGGTCAGCGCATCGCTTTGAGAACCCATTGGCGGAACCCAGCCGGTTTTTGCCATATCCTGGCTACCGCAAGGGGTAAAGGAGTAAGCGGCTAACTGTTTTTCCATCTCTTCTGCACGCAGCGAAACGTCGCGGCTGAGACGGTAAACCATCAAATTTTTGAACCACAGCATGATAATTTCCACGGCCTTGTCGTTAAATCAGCGGGCATGATAACGAATTGTCGCATCGCTTGCATTGCTAATCGGGAAGCGGGCTTCTACTCTGTTGATAATCAAAATAATGAGGAGTGTCTTGTGCGTATTGGGATTGATTTGGGCGGCACCAAAACAGAAGTCATTGCGTTGAGCGAGCAGGGGGAGCAACTGTTTCGCCACCGTCTGCCTACGCCGCGCGATGATTATCACCAGACCATAGAGACGATTGCCCGCCTGGTCGATATGGCAGAGCAGGCAACGGGCGAGACGGGCACAGTCGGGATGGGGATCCCTGGCTCCATTTCGCCGTATACCGGCGTGGTGAAAAACGCCAACTCCACCTGGCTCAACGGTCAGCCGTTTGATAAAGACTTAAGTCAACGCCTGAACCGGGAAGTGCGTCTGGCGAATGACGCAAACTGCCTGGCGGTGTCTGAGGCCGTGGATGGCGCAGCGGCTGGCGCGCAGACCGTATTTGCCGTAATTATCGGCACCGGCTGCGGGGCGGGCGTGGCCTTCGGAGGGCGCTCGCATATTGGCGGCAACGGCACCGCGGGCGAGTGGGGGCACAACCCGCTGCCGTGGATGGATGAAGATGAACTCAAATACCGCGCCGAAGTGCCGTGCTACTGTGGCAAGCAGGGCTGTATAGAGACCTTTATCTCCGGTACGGGGTTTGCCACCGATTATCATCGTCTGAGCGGCCAGCCGCTGAAAGGTAACGAGATTATGCGTCTGGTTGAGGAGCAGGATCCGGTGGCTGAACTGGCGCTCAGCCGCTACGAAATGCGGCTGGCTAAGTCACTGGCGCATGTGATCAATATCCTCGATCCGGACGTGATTGTGCTGGGCGGCGGCATGAGCAACGTCGACCGACTTTACGCCACGGTGCCAACGCTGGTGAAACAGTGGGTATTTGGCGGCGAGTGCGAAACGCCGATCCGCAAAGCCGTCCACGGTGACTCCAGCGGCGTGCGAGGCGCGGCGTGGCTGTGGCCGGAATAAACGCAAAACGGCAACTTGCGTTGCCGTTTATGATGTTTGTACCCTCTCCCACAGGGAGAGGGCCAGGGGGAGGGCATCAGACCGCACCGTCCCCCATTCAATTCACCGCAAACTCCCTGTCCAGCCTGCTATACCCCAGCCCGTTGATCTTCTTCACCTTGATCTGCACCGGAATACGCTCTTTCATCGCCTCAACGTGGCTGATCACGCCGATGGTTTTCCCGGTGGCGTTCAGTGCGTCGAGCGCATCCAGCGCGGTGTCCAGCGTTTCACTGTCGAGCGTGCCGAACCCTTCATCCAGGAACAGCGAATCAATGCGCGTTTTGTGACTGACCAGATCGGAAAGCGCTAAAGCCAGCGCCAGACTGACCAGGAAACTCTCCCCGCCGGAAAGGGTACGGGTATCGCGTATCGCATCGGCCTGCCAGGTATCGACCACTTCCAGCTCCAGCGCGTCGCTGGCTTTACGCTGAAGCAGATAGCGGCCATGCAGACGGTTGAGCTGCTGGTTGGCAAGCCACACCAGATTATCCAGCGTTAGCCCCTGGGCGAATTTACGGAATTTATCGCCGGTGCTGGAGCCTATCAGCGCATTGAGATAGCCCCAGTCGTCGGCCTGACGCGCCGCCTCCTCAATCTGCTGCATAAGCGCCTGCTGGTGCAGACGGTTATCGGCGTCCTGTTTGAGCTGCTGGCGGATCTCCCCCTGATGCGTGGTGTTGTCCCGAAGCTGTTGCGCCAGCTGATGTAACTGCGCCTGAAGCGTTGCGGCATCGGTTTCCAGCCCCTCGGGGCGCTGTGCCTGATGCGCCTGAAGCTGCTGGCTTGCCTGCACCGAAAGCGCCGTGGTCTGCTGGAGCTGGTTTTCCAGCGTCTGCTTTTGCTGTTCAAGCTGGCGGATCGACGCTTCATCCAGCAGGGCGGAGAGAAATGCCTCCCGATCGGCAAAGCAGCTCGCGGTCAGCGCGGCGTTGAACTGAGCCTGTGATTGCTGGAGCCGTTCTCGCTCAAGCGTCTCCTGCTGCTGGAGGGTGGTGAGCTGGCTTTGCAGCGACACGCATTCGTCGTGGATGCCGCGCCACTTCTCAGGTATAACCGCGTCGGCTTCTGTATCATCGGTAACCGGCAGCGTCTCCAGGATTGGCATCAGGGCGTTAATACGTTCCTGAATCGTACCGTGCTGGGCCTGTTTTTCCTGCCACAGGGTATATTCGCTTTCGCGCGCGCTCAGCCAGGCGCTTTCGGCCCCTTCATCGGGCACGCTAAGCGACAGCGACTCTAGCGAGGCCGCCAGCGCCTGACGCGTCGCCGTCAGCTGCTGCTGGTACTGGCGCGCCTGACCTTCCTGTTCAATGAGCTGGTTTTGCAGCGTCAGACGCTGGCTGAGCTGATACAGCTGGCGTTCATACTGCTCCTGTGCGCTCATCCAGAGTGCTATATCATCCTGAATATTCAGCGCTATGTTCAGGGAGGTGCAGACCTCCAGCCACTCTTTAGTGAGTGCTTGTTCTTCCTGAGAGAGAGCCTGTGCTTCCTCAGTCTCGCGCTGGATCTGTTGGGTCAGCGCATTCACCTGCCCGAGCACCAGCAATCCTTCCTCTTTTAGCGCGGCAACCTCTTTCTCCAGCGCGTCGCGGCGGCGCTGATTGTCAGTCAGTTCAAGCGCCTGATACTGCACAACTGCCGGGTGTTCGCGTGAACCGCAGAGCGGGCAAGGCTTACCCGCTTCCAGCTGAGCACGATAATTCTCAAGATCCTTGATTGTCGCCTCACGCTCACAGAGCGCTTTCAGGTCGGCATAGTGCTGATTTTTTTCTTTGAACTGCTGACGCCGCAGGATCAGCGTTTCATTGAGCTTACCCTGCTCAGCCTGCGCTTTCTGCACGCTTTCCGCATTCTGGCGCAGCCGTTTTTGCAGCGGCTGATAGCGAGCGTGAAGCGCAGTCAGACGCTGGCGGAGCGCCCGCGATTGTGCCTGTTGCTCCATTGCCGTCGCGAGATCCTCAGCCGTCAGCGTCAGCGTACTCTCCGGCAGCTCAGCCAGCTTCTGACGAAGCTCAGCCATGCGCGCTGCCTGGGCAACAAGCTGATTTTTATCGCGATTCAGCTGCGTAAAATGCGCCCGCCAGCCGGCAATTTCCTGTCCCCGCTGACGGAAACGATCGTGTTCGGTTAGCCACTGCGTCAGCGCCGTGTGCTCTGTCTGCAACTGTTCACGGTTGCGCTGCGCACCGTTGCGGATACGCGCGCGCTGTGCCGCTCTGTCGAGTAAGCGAGTATTTACTTCGACAATTCGCTCTGCGGTTTGCGACAGGCGGGCGGTCTGCTCCTGCTGGTGCTCCCATAGCGGACGTAGCTGGGCGGCGGGTTGCGCCAGCTGGAGCTTCGCCAGTTGCGGCGCGGCGTCCGTCAGAGCCTGTTGCGCCTGCTGCTGCGAAGCGGCTGCGCGCTGCTGCTCACGTATCAGCTCGTCGTTACGCGTAAGCCACTGAAAATCTTTCTGTTGGCTCTGCTGCTGTGCCAGCAGGATTTTCTCTTCGTCAGTGAGCGCCTGCAAACTTTGCTGCAAGTGATGCTGCTGTTCCTCGCTCAACAGCACAACCCCTGCGGCCTGCGCTTCGCACATCTCCAGCGCGTTACGTGCCGCTTTGTGTTTTTCAAAAACCATGGCGGAAATCTGGCCGTAAATTTCCGTGCCGGTCAGTTCCTCCAGCAGCTCAGCGCGATCGCTCGGTTTAGCATTCAGGAAGGCGGCAAACTGCCCCTGCGAGAGCAACATCGAGCGGGTAAAGCGACCATAGTCCAGCCCGGTGAGTGTGGCGGTTTGTTCCAGCTTATCCGTGACTTTGTCGGCCAGAATTTTGCCGTCTTCGCAGCGGGCCAGCTCTACGCGCGGTGCCTGTAAGTTCCCGTCCGGCTGGTTGCGGGCGCGGTTCTGGCTCCAGAAAGCGCGATAAGCAACGCCTTTGACCTCAAATTCCACTTCCGCCAGGCATTCAGCGGTATCGCGCGTCATCAGGTCGTTTTGCGCCTGAGAGACCTTATTAAGACGCGGCGTTTCGTGGTACAGCGCCAGGCAGATGGCATCCAGCAGCGTGGTTTTACCCGCGCCGGTTGCGCCGGTGATGGCAAACAGCCCGTTGCTGGCGAACGGCTCCGCGGTGAAATCAATTTTCCATTCACCCTTTAGCGAATTCAGATTTTTCAGACGCAGGCTCAGAATTTTCATGCGTTTTCGTCCTCGTCATGGAGAGAATGCAGGGTCTGGGCAAACAGCTCGTTAAGCCTGGTGCGTCTGGCCTCGTCCACCTCTTCATGCGCAAGCCGCCGCGCGAACACCTCTTCAACCCGAAGTTCGCTAAGCGTTTCACGCTGGGCGTTGAGCAGAATTTTCTCGCGCTGCTCGCGGCTGCGGCGTACCAGCAGTACTTCCACGGGAAGGTCTTCCGTCAGCGTCTGAATTTTACGCTGCATATCGTACAGGTAGTCGTCGGTGGTGATTTCGATATCGAGCCAGACGGGGGGATTAAGCGCTGCGCCGCGCCACTGCTCAAGCTGAGCGGTAATGGCGGCCAGATCGCCTTTCAGCACCGCCAGCGGCTGGGTGACCGGCACCTCAAACGTCTCAACGGCGCTAAGTTTGCCTTCGGTGAAGCTCACCAGATGCACGGATTTGGCTTTGCCCGTTTCGTCAAAACTGAGCGAAATGGGCGAGCCGCAGTAGCGGATATGCTCGCAGCCGCCGATGATCTGCGCCCGGTGAATATGCCCGAGGGCAATGTAGTCGGCGGGGGGGAAGTTTTGCGCCGGAAACGCGTCCAGCGTACCGATATAGATCTCGCGCACCGCGTCACTCTTACTGGCTCCGACGGTGGTGAGGTGTCCGGTGGCAATGATCGGAATGGCCTGATCGCCGCGCAGGGCGCAGGCTTCCGTATGCTGCTGGTGATAATAGCGGGTGATGGCCTGCAACAGATGCTGCTGTTTTTCGCTGCCGGACAGACCCGCCTGGCTTTGCACGATATCGCGCGGGCGTAAAAACGGGATTGGGCACAGCACCGCGCCCGGCGTGCCGTCGCGTTTTTTCAGGATCTGCGGCGCGTGCCCGGCGCTGGCCACCACGGTGGTATTGAGGAACGCCAGAATATCGCGGGATTCATTCAGCGTCGCCACCGAGTCATGATTTCCGGCGACAATCACCAGGTGACAACCGGTTTGCTGGAGGTTGACCACAAAACGGTTGTATAGCTCACGCGCATAGCTCGGCGGCGATCCGGTATCAAAAATGTCGCCCGCCACAATAATCGCGTCCACCTCGTGAGCCTGAGCCGTCTCCAGCAGCCAGTTCAGGAACGCTTCATGTTCCGCGGCGCGGCTTTTGCTGTAAAAATTTTGACCCAGGTGCCAGTCTGAGGTGTGAAGTATGCGCATAAAAGATCCGTGGCAATAATAAGAAAGCAGGATTATAAACTTTCGTGGAACGGAAAATAACCGCTGTAATAAAACAACAGTTTGCCATTTATAGTGGTAATGTTTTTCATAAATCTGTCATAAATCTGACGCATAATGACGCCGCATTACAGACTTGTAACTTAAATACGATAAGACAGGGCAAAGTATGGCGAGACGTATTCTGGTCGTAGAAGATGAAGCTCCGATCCGTGAAATGGTGTGCTTCGTGCTTGAACAAAATGGCTTCCAGCCGGTTGAAGCGGAAGATTATGACAGCGCGGTGAACCAGCTGAATGAACCCTGGCCCGATCTGATCCTGCTGGACTGGATGCTGCCTGGCGGTTCCGGATTACAGTTTATCAAGCATATCAAACGCGAGGCGATGACCCGTGATATCCCGGTGGTGATGCTGACGGCGCGCGGCGAGGAAGAGGATCGCGTGCGCGGTCTGGAAACCGGCGCGGACGATTACATCACCAAACCGTTCTCCCCGAAAGAGCTGGTGGCGCGTATCAAAGCCGTGATGCGCCGTATTTCACCGATGGCGGTGGAAGAGGTGATTGAGATGCAGGGGCTGAGCCTGGATCCTACCTCACACCGGGTCATGACCGGCGAAAATCCCCTCGATATGGGACCGACCGAATTTAAACTCCTGCACTTCTTTATGACCCACCCGGAGCGCGTTTACAGCCGCGAACAGTTGCTGAATAACGTCTGGGGAACTAACGTCTATGTCGAAGACCGAACGGTTGACGTCCATATTCGCCGCCTGCGTAAAGCACTGGAACTGAGCGGCCACGATCGCATGGTACAGACGGTCCGCGGCACGGGTTATCGCTTCTCGACCCGTTTCTGAACAATGACAGGAGTGTGACGCGTGCTGGAACGTCTGTCATGGAAAAGGCTCGTCTTTGAACTGATCTTATGCTGTATTCCGGCCCTCATTCTGGGGGCTATCTTTGGCTATCTGCCGTGGTTTTTACTGGTGGCCGTGACGGGATTGCTCGTCTGGCATTTCTGGAATTTACTGCGTCTTTCCTGGTGGCTGTGGGTCGACAGAAGTATGACACCCCCGCCGGGAAGCGGGAGCTGGGAACCGCTACTCTACGGCCTGCACCAGATGCAGATGCGTAATAAAAAGCGCCGTCGTGAGCTGGGAAGCCTGATCAAACGCTTTCGTAGCGGTGCGGAGTCGCTGCCGGACGCGGTGATCCTGACGACAGAAGAAGGGACAATCTTCTGGTGTAATGGCCTCGCGCAACAGCTGCTGGGCCTGCGCTGGCCGGATGATAATGGTCAGAACATCCTGAACCTTCTGCGTTATCCCGAGTTCACGCTGTATCTGAAAAAGCGGGATTTTTCGCGCCCGCACAATCTGAAGCTCAATAACGGTCGCCATCTGGAGATCCGCGTGATGCCCTACAGCGATCGGCAGTGGCTGATGGTGGCGAGGGACGTTACCCAGATGCACCAGCTTGAGGGCGCGAGACGTAACTTCTTTGCCAACGTCAGCCACGAGCTGCGTACGCCGTTGACGGTGCTTCAGGGCTACCTGGAGATGATGCAGGAGCAAACGCTTGAGGGGGCGCCGCGTGAGAAAGCGCTGCATACCATGAGGGAGCAGACGTTCCGCATGGAAGGGCTGGTCAAACAGCTGCTGACGCTTTCAAAAATTGAGGCAGCCCCGTCGCTGGCGCTAAATGACATCATTGATGTGCCGATGATGTTGCGGGTGGTGGAGCGCGAAGCCCAAACGCTGAGTCATAATCAGCACACCCTGAGTTTTGACGTTGATAACACGCTGAAAGTGCTCGGCAGTGAAGATGAGCTGCGAAGCGCTATCTCAAACCTGGTCTATAACGCCGTGAATCATACCCCGAAAGGGACGCATATCGCGGTACGCTGGCAGCATACCCCGGCGGGCGCTGAGTTTAGCGTCGAGGACAACGGGCCGGGGATTGGGCCTGAACACCTCCCGCGTCTCACTGAACGGTTCTACCGGGTGGATAAGGCGCGCTCGCGGCAGACCGGCGGAAGCGGACTGGGGCTGGCAATTGTGAAGCATGCCGTCAGCCACCACGAAAGCCGGCTCAATATCGAAAGCACCCTCGGTAAGGGCACGCGCTTTAGCTTCGTGATTCCGGAACGATTAATTGCCAAAAAAAGCGCCTGACAGCGTGTGTGTCAGGCTACCTTTCCACGGGCCAGCGTTGCTGGCCCGTTTGCTTTGCAGTCAAGCGAAACGCGGATGAATATTATACGGCTGGTGCTTTTTTGTTCGCATGATTAGCCATGAGTTTTTCTTATACATGGCATATTATGTTGGTCTGGATTTTCATGCTGGCATATTGTTCTGGTTTTACGATCCCTTCTTGCCTTTAAACGTTATAAGCGTTTAAATTGCCCCCCATATACTGTCAGACCGACTGTATTTGCGTGGTAAATCGAAAAACTATTCTTCGCCACGCCAGGACGGGAGCATATCCCGCTGAAATTGAGCAAATTTTCCGCTGTATCGTCCCATCAGGGATGGCGAAAATCTCAACGTATTCAACACCACATCCACAGGCAGTAAGGTTTTATGACCCATCACTTGAAATCGCGTGACATTATCGCGCTGGGCTTTATGACATTTGCGCTGTTCGTTGGCGCAGGTAATATCATTTTTCCTCCAATGGTTGGCTTACAGGCGGGTGAACACGTCTGGACGGCTGCGTTTGGCTTCCTGCTTACTGCCGTGGGCCTGCCGGTACTGACCGTTATCGCGCTGGCGAAAGTCGGTGGCGGTGTGGACAGCCTCAGCACCCCGATTGGCAAAGTGGCTGGCGTTCTGCTGGCAACCGTCTGCTATCTGGCCGTTGGCCCGCTGTTCGCGACCCCGCGCACGGCGACCGTCTCCTTTGAAGTGGGTATCGCCCCGCTGACCGGTGACGGCGCGATGCCACTGTTTATTTACAGCCTCATTTACTTCTCCATCGTGATTCTGGTTTCTCTCTATCCGGGCAAACTGCTGGATACCGTAGGTAACTTCCTGGCACCACTGAAAATTGTGGCGCTGATTGTGCTGGCGGTTGCGGCCATTGTCTGGCCTGCGGGGCCCATCAGCTCCGCGATGGACGCCTACCAGAACGCGGCGTTCTCAAACGGTTTCGTGAACGGCTATCTGACGATGGATACGCTTGGCGCGATGGTGTTTGGTATTGTTATCGTTAACGCCGCGCGTTCCCGTGGGGTGACCGAAGCGCGCCTGCTGACTCGTTACACTATCTGGGCTGGCCTGATGGCCGGTGTCGGCCTGACGCTGCTGTATCTGGCGCTGTTCCGTCTGGGTTCAGATAGCGCAACGCTGGTCGATCAGAGCGCAAACGGCGCGGCGATCCTGCATGCTTACGTGCAGCACACCTTTGGTGGTGCAGGCAGCATGCTGCTGGCGGCGCTGATTTTCCTGGCCTGTCTGGTGACGGCTGTGGGTCTGACCTGCGCCTGCGCGGAGTTCTTCGCTCAGTATCTGCCGCTCTCTTACCGCACGCTGGTGTTTATCCTCGGCATCTTCTCCATGGCGGTTTCAAACCTCGGTCTGAGCCACCTGATCCAGGTGTCAATTCCGGTGCTGACGGCTATCTATCCGCCATGTATCGTGCTGGTGGTGCTGAGCTTCACCCGCCCGTGGTGGCATAACTCGACGCGAATTATTGCGCCGGCCATGTTTATCAGCCTGATTTTTGGTATCCTTGACGGGATCAAAGCATCAGCATTTGCAGAAATTCTGCCAGCCTGGACACAGCGTCTGCCGCTGTCCGAGCAGGGCCTGGCCTGGCTGATGCCTTCCGTTGTAGCGCTGGTTCTTGCGATTATCTGGGACCGTGCGGCCGGGCGTCAGGTGACATCCAACGCCCATTAATCAACGGCAACAAATTGTTTAACCACGGGGCTTAAGGCCCCGTGGTTTTTTGTTTTTTTCGTGTTGAATGGCAAGATTTTAATGGAAAGCACTAACAAACTTAAACGTGGATTGAGCACCCGCCACATCCGCTTTATGGCGCTGGGCTCGGCTATCGGCACCGGTCTTTTTTATGGCTCGGCAGATGCCATCAAAATGGCCGGTCCAAGCGTTCTGCTGGCCTACATCATCGGCGGTGCCGCGGCCTATATCATCATGCGTGCGCTGGGGGAGATGTCGGTTCACAACCCGTCTGCCAGCTCGTTTTCACGCTATGCACAAGAGAACTTAGGCCCGCTGGCCGGGTTTATCACTGGCTGGACTTATTGCTTTGAAATCCTGATTGTCGCCATTGCCGATGTGACGGCGTTTGGCATCTATATGGGGGTCTGGTTCCCTGCCGTGCCGCACTGGATCTGGGTGCTGAGCGTGGTGCTGATTATCTGCGCCGTTAACCTGATGAGCGTGAAGGTGTTTGGCGAGCTGGAGTTCTGGTTCTCCTTCTTCAAGGTCGCGACCATTATCATCATGATCCTCGCCGGTTTCGGCATCATCATCTGGGGTATCGGCAACGGTGGGCAGCCAACCGGCATCCATAACCTGTGGAGCAACGGCGGCTTCTTTAGCAACGGTTGGCTCGGGATGGTCATGTCGCTCCAGATGGTCATGTTCGCCTATGGCGGAATCGAGATTATCGGCATCACCGCCGGGGAAGCGAAAGATCCGGAGAAGTCTATTCCGCGCGCCATCAACTCGGTGCCGATGCGTATCCTGGTGTTCTACGTGGGCACGCTGTTTGTGATTATGTCCATCTACCCGTGGAACCAGGTGGGCACCAACGGCAGCCCGTTTGTCCTGACTTTCCAGCATATGGGCATTGCGTTTGCCGCCAGCATTCTCAACTTTGTGGTGCTGACCGCCTCGCTGTCGGCCATCAACAGTGACGTGTTCGGCGTGGGCCGTATGCTGCACGGCATGGCGGAGCAGGGCAGTGCGCCGAAGGTGTTTGCCAAAACGTCGCGTCGCGGCACCCCGTGGGTAACGGTGCTGGTCATGACCGTGGCGCTGCTATTCTCGGTTTACCTGAACTACATCATGCCGGAGAACGTCTTCCTGGTGATTGCGTCACTGGCGACCTTCGCCACCGTGTGGGTGTGGATCATGATCCTGCTGTCGCAGATTGCGTTCCGTCGCCGCCTGTCGCCAGAAGAGGCCAAAGCGCTGAAGTTTAAAGTGCCGGGCGGCGTGCCAACGACCATTGTCGGTCTGATCTTCCTGGTCTTCATCATTGGCCTGATTGGTTATCATCCGGATACCCGTATTTCCCTGTACGTGGGCTTCGCGTGGATCGTCCTGCTGCTGGTGGGCTGGATGTTTAAATGTCGCCGCGATCGTCAGCTGGCGGAAGCACAGTAACATTCTTTTCCCCTCTCCCCGTGGGAGAGGGTTAGGGTGAGGGCATCAGGCTGCACTGATGCCTCCTCCCCCGTCCTCCTCCCCCAATAAATCCCATCATGGTGAGCTATCCTTAATCACCCTGTGGCAAGGTGACGTCAATTTCATCAAAGGGGATTCGTGATGTTAAACGCCTGGCACCTTCCGGTTGCCCCATTTGTTAAGCAAAACAAAGACAACCTTGTGATTACGCTCTGGCTGGCAGGGGACAATCAGCCTGAACGTGTGACCCTGCGCGCCGAAGTGGATAACGAAGAAACGTCGCTGAAAATGCACAAAGTGCGCAGCCAGCCGCAGCCGGGCGTCACGGCGTGGCGGGCAAATATCGATTTGCGCAGCGGGCAACCGCGTCGCCGCTACGGCTTCAAGCTGCTGTGGAACAACCGCCAGCTGTGGTTTACCCCGCAGGGTTTCAGCCGTTTCCCTCCGGCCAGGCTGGAGCAGTTTGCCGTGGATCACCCGGATAACGGCCCGCAGTGGGTTAACGATCAGGTCTTTTACCAGATTTTCCCGGACCGCTTTGCGCGCAGTGAAAAGCGCACCGTCGATCAGGACAAGGTTTATTACCATCATGCGGTCGGTCACGACATCATTCTGAAAAAATGGGACGAGCCGCTGACCGCCCAGGCGGGGGGATCGACCTTTTACGGCGGCGATCTCGACGGTATCAGCGAAAAACTGCCGTACCTGAAAAAGCTCGGCGTGACGGCGCTGTACCTGAACCCGGTGTTTAAAGCGCCAAGCGTGCACAAATACGATACGCAGGACTACCGCCACGTTGACGAGCAGTTTGGCGGTGACGAAGCGCTGCTGCGGCTGCGGCACAACACGCAAAAAGAGGGTATGCGCCTGATCCTTGATGGCGTGTTCAATCACAGCGGTGATTCTCATGCGTGGTTTGACCGTCACAATCAGTCGATGGGCGGCGCATGCCATAATCCGGACTCACCGCAGCGTGACTGGTACAGTTTTGACGAGAATGGCCGCGCCCTGGACTGGCTGGGCTACCCGAGCCTGCCGAAGCTTGATTTCCAGTCGCCATCGCTGGTGAATGAGATCTACGGCGGCGACGACAGCATCGTGCGCCACTGGCTGAAAGCGCCGTGGAACATGGACGGCTGGCGGCTGGACGTGGTGCATATGCTGGGTGAAGCAGGCGGGGCGCGGAATAACCTTCAGCATGTCGCCGCCATTACCCGGTCGGCAAAAGCGGCCCGGTCGGAAGCATTCGTCTTCGGGGAGCACTTTGGCGACGCGCGTCAGTGGTTGCAGGCTGATGCAGAAGACGCGGCGATGAACTATCGCGGCTTCACCTTCCCGCTGTGGGGTTTCCTCGCTAACACCGATATCTCTTACGATCCGCAGCATATTGACGCCGAAACCTGCATGGCGTGGATGGAAAACTATCGCGCTGGCCTGTCGCATCAGCAGCAGCTGCGGATGTTTAACCAGCTCGACAGCCACGATACCGCACGCTTTAAATCGTTGCTGGGTAAGGATGTGGCGCGTCTGCCGCTGGCGGTGACCTGGCTCTTTACCTGGCCGGGCGTACCCTGCATCTACTATGGCGATGAAGTCGGGCTGGACGGCAACAACGATCCGTTCTGCCGTAAAACCTTCCCGTGGGAGCCTGAAAAGCAGGATCAGGATCTGTTCAGCCTCTACCAGCGCATGGCGACGCTGCGCAAGCAGAGCCAGGCCCTGCGATACGGGGGCTGTCAGGTGATGTACGCCCACGATAACGTGGTGGTGTTTGTCCGCGTCTATAACCAGCAGCGCGTGCTGGTGGCGATCAACCGGGGCGAGGCGTGTGAAGTCGTGCTGGAAGATTCACCGCTGCTGGCTGGTAAAATGTGGAAGAGCAAAGAGGGTAAAGCGACGTTCCAGGGGAGCGTGCTCACGCTGCCAGCGATCTCCGCTGCGGTCTGGTTCGGCAGCTAAGCGCAGGCAGAATGGTTTTCACCTTTTAAGATGGCGTAAATGCAACGATTTGTGTCAATCTTAACGGATCGTTTACGGTGAAGGTGGAAACATGGACGAGCTTTACATCCTTGGCTGTTTGTTCCTGGTTTTTGCGCTGGTCGTGGCACCCGTGCTCGCGGTGATAGGCTTTAACCGAAGCACGGCGGCGCGGCAGGAGATCGCCCGGCTTCGCCAGCGCATTGAGGCGCTCGAGCAGCGTAGTGTGGCTGAGAAAGCACCGGAGCAGGTGCAGACCGCCGCGCCGGTGAAGACGCCAGCGCCGGTGTCAGAGGCCGTTAACGCACCTGTCGATCCCTGGCGTCCCGAACCGCCCGTCACTGAAGCAGAGCCTGTGCCTGTACCGGCGGCAAAACGTCCTTCCGCCTTTGGCGGCATCCTGTCCTCGCTGACGCGCTGGTTTATGCAGGGCAATCCGCTGGCAAAACTGGGGATTGTACTGCTCTTCCTCGGCCTCTCTTTCCTGCTGCGCTATACCGTTGAACATTCACTGTTTCCGCTTGAGCTGCGTCTTGCCGCCACGGCGCTGTTTGCCATGGTTCTGCTGGCCGTTGGATGGCGGCTGCGGCACAGGCAGCGGATCTACGCGCTGATCCTCTAGGGCGGAGCGACCGGCGTGCTTTATCTGACCGTCTTTGGCGCATTCCGGCTGTGGCAGATGCTGCCGATGACGCTGGCGTTTGCGCTGCTGGTGGTGATTTGCGCGGCGAGCGTCGGGCTGGCCGTGCTGCAAAAGGCGCTGAGCCTTGCCATGCTGGCGAGCCTCGGCGGATATCTTGCGCCGCTGCTCCTGTCTACCGGGGGCGGTAGCTTTGTGGCGCTATTCTCCTTCTATCTCCTGCTGTCCATCGGCATTCTCGTCATCAGCATCTGGCAGCACTGGCGCGAGCTCAACCTGCTCGGGCTGCTCTTCACGTTTGGCGTTGGCGGGGTGTGGGGACTGAGCGACTACCAGCCGGAAGACTATGTTATTTGTCAGCTGTTCCTGATTGCCAATACGCTTATTTTTGGCGTGTTTAGCGTGGCGCTGTCGCTGCGGCGCAGGAAAAAGGCAAACAGATTATTGACGGCGTACTGCTGTTTGCTCCGCCGCTGATTGGTTTTGGGATGCAGTATGGCATGACGTCTCACTGGACGTACGGCCCGGCGCTAAGCGCGCTGGGCTATGGTGCGTTTTACCTCTCGCTGGCGTTTCTCGCGCTGCGGCGTTACCCCTCCATCGGACGACCGCTGGTTATGGCGGCGCTGGCGATCGGCGGCGGGTTTGCCACGCTTGCCATTCCGCTGGCGCTTTCAGCGCGCTGGACGGCGATGGCCTGGGCGCTGGAAGGGCTGGGTATTCTTTGGTTGGGCGTGCAACAGCAGCAGCGGCGCATGAGCTATAGCGGGACGGCGTTGCTGGTGCTGGCGCTCGGCAGCGCGATATGGGCGCAAATGGACGGCGTCACTTCGCTGAGCCTCCTGCTTATTTTCGCAGTGCTCAGTCTTTGCTGGCTGGCTGCGGCCTGGCTGTGGCAGAAAATCGCGCTGCCGGGCAGCTGGGCATTGCTGGCCGGTGGGTTGCTGTTCTGGTTAGTGGCGTTGCTGGGCGCGTCGCAGTTGTTCCTGAAGCAGGAGTTATCGCTTCTGGCAGGCGTGCTGGCGCTGACGGCGGCGTCGACCTGGGGATGGCGGCAGGCTGCCGCTCGTCTGGCATGGTGGGAGCTGGATGCCAGCAAATGGCTGCTGTGGCCGGTGATGCTGCTGATGGTGCTGTATCAGGTCTCGCACCAGCAGATTCTGGCGGCCGGCTGGGCAAATCTGGCCTGGGCTATCGCGCTGCCTGCCGCCCTGATGCTGCTGCGGCGCGACGAAGATAAACTTCTGCCGCGCATCTCAATGGGGCTGCATCTGTCGCTGTTGTGGATGATTTTACTCGCCCTTGCCGCCGAGCTTTACTGGTTTGCCCGCTCCCTGCCATGGGGCATGGCGGCCTGGGGAAGCGGCATTGCGATGGCTGTCGGCGGTGGGGTGATTATGGCGCTCTCCGCGGCCGTACGGCGTCGCGGGTGGCCTTTCCGGGTATGGCCTGCGCTCTACGCCTGCCTTGCCGCGATCCCTGTGGTTGTGGCGCTGGTGGTATTGCTGGTCGTGACCAATTTCCAGGACGGTGTGGTCTATCGACAGACCTGGCTGCCGCTGGTGAACCCGCTTGAGGAAGGGGCGGCGTTCGCGCTGCTGGGGCTGGTAGTATTTTATCGGGCAGTGGATCGCTACTATCCGGCATCGCTTGCGCAGTCCCGACCTTGGCCCGCCGTTGTGCTGATGGCGCTTGGCTTCTGATGGCTCAACGGCGCGTTGCTGCGTGCGCTGGCGTGGTACGGCGAGGTGGCCTGGAACATGGAATCGCTGTGGCATTCGCGGCTTATTCAGACCACCTTTGCCCTGTTCTGGATGTTCTGCGCGCTGGTGGTGATGATCCGCGCCACCCGTCAGGCCTCCCGTCAGCAGTGGCTTGGCGGTGCGGCGCTGCTGGGGGTGGTGATGCTCAAACTGATGCTGGTGGACAGCGCGGGCGGTGGCGGCCTGGCGCGCGCCGTCGCGTTTATTGGCGTGGCGATCCTGGTCCTGATTGTGGGCTATTTCTCGCCGCTACCGCCTAAAGCAGGAGAAGAAAAATGAAATGGATGAATGCGGTTGTTTGTGCAGCACTGCTGGCCATGGCCGGTCCGGCATTCAGCGAGGGCGCGCCAGCGGAATCCCCGCGGGATTATGCCTACGGCCTGTCCCTTGATACCTCTGCCTCTTCGCCGTGGTATCGGGTCATGCTGCCGCTGGCGATTTATCAGCAGAGCACATCGCCCGATCTGCGCGACGTGCGCGTGTTTAATCAGTCGGGCGAGCCTGTACCGTTCAGCCTGGTTACTACGACGCGTCCGCAGCCGGCACCGACCACCACGGCGCTGCGCCTTTTTGCGCTTAACGCCTCGCCGGGCGGGGAAGAGAACAGCGGCGATAAAATTATGCTACGGGCCAGAAACGGCGTGGAAATTGTACTGGAAGGGCAACACGCTGCGGCTGCCGGACAGCACTATCTGCTGACCCTGCCGGAAAACGCGACGGAGGTTCCGCTCTCTCAGCTCCAGCTTTTCTGGGACACGCCGCAGGGCTCGTGGCAGGGGACGGCATCGGTCTATTACAGCGAGGATCTGAAAAACTGGTATACCTTGCGCGAAGAGATGCCCGTGCTGGACGTGATGAGTGGACAGGATCGCCTGAAGCTCGACCGCATCGATACCGATCTGGTGTTATCACCTGAGGCGAATCGCTATCTGCTGCTGGTGCTGAACACGGGACGTTCTGCCCTGACGTTAACCGGCGTCAACGCGATTAACGCGCCTGCGCCGCTGGAATCAGAGCACATTAGCCTGGCGGGAGAGGGGGAGCGGTTATCCGAAAGCGAAGCCGTGTGGCGCTGGAAACATCCGCAGCCTCTGAGTGCGATCGCCTTCATGCTGAATGGCGACGGCGTTCTCCCGGCAGAAATAGCCTGGCGGGGGGCGGACAAGGATCGATGGCATACGCTGAAAAAAGAGGTGATCTACCAGCTCGGCGGCAAAACGGCTGAACCTGTTCCGCTCCCGGGCGGGCTGGTCGAGGCGGTAAAAATTAAGACCCTCAATGCGCGACTGCCCGAGAACCTGCCAGGCGTGATAGGGCAGCGCGTGCGCTACGATCTGGTGTTTAACGCGCAGGGGAAGGGGCCGTACCTGCTCGCGTGGGGGAACGGGGCTGCGAAACCGGCGAGCGTGGAGACGGATATGCTGATCCCGACCGAACTGCGTAAAACCTACGATCTGGCAGCCCTGCCGATGGCGGATACGCTGGAACCTGTCCCGCTGGGTGGCGAGGCGCGTTTAACCGCGACGTCTGCGGCTGAGCAGGAAAGCAGAATGAAAACGCTGATGGTCTGGGGCGTACTGATTGCGGGGGGGATGGTGCTTGCGGGTATGGCATGGCGCATCTGGCGCGAGGTAAAAAAAGACGGCGCAGCATAAGCCATAAAAAAACCCGCGTATTCGCGGGTTTTTTCGTAAACCGTGCCGATTACAGGCTGGATACGTTCTCAGACAGGTATTTAGCTACGCCGTCTGGGGAAGCCGCCATACCTTCTTTACCTTTTTCCCACTGAGCCGGGCACACTTCACCGTGCTCTTCGTGGAACTGGAGCGCGTCAACCATGCGCAGCATTTCGTCGATGTTACGACCCAGCGGCAGATCGTTCACAACCTGGTGACGAACGATGCCGTTTGCGTCGATCAGGAAAGAACCACGCAGTGCAACGCCAGCGTCCGGATGTTCGATACCGTAAGCCTGCTGGATTTCGCGTTTGATGTCCGCAACCATCGCGTATTTCACTGCACCGATGCCGCCGTTTTCGACAGGGGTGTTACGCCATGCGTTGTGTACAAATTCAGAGTCGAAGGAGACGCCAACCACTTCCACGCCACGCTTCTGGAATTCTTCGTAACGTTTGTCGAACGCGATCAGCTCAGACGGGCAAACGAAAGTGAAGTCCATTGGCCAGAAGAACAGAACGGTCGCTTTACCGTTGGTATGCTGTTTGAAGTTGAAGTTTTCAACGATTTCACCATTGCCCAGAACGGCGGCAGCTGTAAAATCCGGAGCCGGACGAGTTACCAGAACCATATGATTCTCCTGTAGATACTAAGGTTATTTGGAACGCAACGCGGGCCAGTATAGAGGCAGTACGGGAATAAGACAAAGAGGTGGTAACAATCGTTCCACCAGCTTTTACCTATCAATCATACCGGCATCACAGTTCTTTATTTTTCGCCTGCGTCATCATACGCGGGTAGAACTGCCAGAAGCGGGTTTCCAGCGCATCGTAATGTTCATCCAGGTCATGCCATGAGTCGCGCAGCGCGTCCAGACGCGGTCGACGGCTCGCCATGCCGTTCAGGACGTTCTGAATGAAATCCATCTCGCGGTATCGCTCCAGCCAGCGTTCAGACCAGAGATAGTTATTCAGATTCACAAAGCGCGGCGGGGAGTCCGGCAAAATGATCGACACCTGCGCGTGGGCGTAGCGCACAAACTCAGGCAGCGACATATCAGGCGACAGCTGCGGCCAGTGGCGCGACAGGAAATGATCCCACATGACGTCGAGCGTGATCGGCGCCACCCGTCGCGTTTCGGGGCGGAACCAGGTTTTGGCTTCCGTCACTTCCGGCAGGTTATCGGTCAGCACGTCGATGCGGCGGTGCATAAAAATCCCGTCGACAACCTCAGGGGAATACTCTTCCGCCGGGTTGCCGCGTACAAAATCGGCCAGCAAATTGCCGGAGAGGGAGCTGTCCGCGAGGTGAGCGAGATGCAGGTGAGCGAGAAAATTCATGCGTTTTCGTTGTCCGGTGGCGGCTAGTTGTTGCAGCAAAAGGGTGTGAGCACTAGACTATGCCGCCTGTTTTTAAGTCACGAGTATACGTCATGCGCGTCGCCGATTTCTCCTTTGAACTACCTGAATCCCTGATTGCTCACTACCCCATGCCTGAGCGTAGCAGCTGTCGCTTGCTGTCACTGGACGGGCCAACGGGCGCGCTGACGCACGGTACTTTCACCGATCTGCTCGACAAGCTCAACCCTGGCGATCTGCTGGTCTTTAATAATACCCGCGTGATCCCGGCGCGTCTGTTTGGCCGTAAAGCCAGCGGCGGCAAGATTGAGGTGCTGGTCGAACGTATGCTCGATGATAAACGTATTCTGGCACATATTCGCGCCTCCAAAGCGCCTAAGCCGGGCGCGGAGCTGCTGCTGGGGGATGACGAGAGCATCAAAGCGACCATGACCGCGCGTCACGACGCGCTGTTCGAGGTGGAGTTCAACGACGAACGCACGGTGCTTGATATCCTCAACGCCATCGGCCACATGCCGCTGCCGCCGTACATTGAACGCCCGGACGAAGAGGCCGACCGCGAGCTGTATCAGACCGTCTACAGCCAGAAGCCGGGTGCGGTGGCGGCGCCAACGGCGGGCCTGCACTTTGATGAACCGCTGCTGGAAAAGCTGCGCGCCAAGGGCATTGAGATGGCCTTCGTGACGCTGCACGTCGGCGCGGGGACCTTCCAGCCGGTGCGCGTGAACAGCATCGAAGATCACATCATGCACTCTGAGTATGCCGAAGTGCCGCAGGAGGTTGTGGATGCGGTGCTGGCGGCGAAAGCGCGCGGTAGCCGCGTCGTGGCCGTCGGTACAACGTCGGTACGTTCCCTTGAGAGCGCCGCGCAGGCAGCGAAAAGCGAGCTGATTGAACCGTTCTTTGGCGATACGCAGATTTTTATCTACCCGGGCTATCAGTACAAAGTCATTGATGCGCTGGTGACCAACTTCCATCTGCCTGAATCGACGCTGATTATGCTGGTTTCCGCGTTTGCGGGGTATCAGCATACGATGAACGCCTACAAGTCTGCGGTAGAACAAAAATATCGCTTTTTTAGCTACGGTGACGCGATGTTTATCACGTACAATCCGCAGGCTTTGAATGAGCGTGTCGGGGAATAAGTCCGCGGCACTGTGTTACAACGTTGGACTGTTTTTCTGACGTCGGAGAAAAAATGAAATTTGAACTCGATACCACCGATGGTCGCGCGCGTCGCGGTCGTCTGGTGTTTGATCGCGGCGTGGTAGAAACCCCCGCGTTTATGCCTGTGGGCACGTACGGCACCGTAAAAGGAATGACGCCGGAAGAAGTTGAAGCCACTGGCGCACAGATTATCCTCGGCAACACCTTCCACCTGTGGCTGCGCCCAGGCCAGGAGATCATGAAGCTCCACGGCGATCTGCACGACTTCATGCAGTGGAAAGGCCCCATCCTCACCGACTCCGGCGGTTTCCAGGTCTTCAGCCTGGGCGATATCCGTAAGATCACTGAGCAGGGCGTACACTTCCGTAACCCGATCAACGGCGATCCAATCTTCCTCGATCCAGAAAAATCCATGGAGATTCAGTACGATCTCGGCTCCGATATCGTAATGATCTTCGACGAATGTACGCCATACCCGGCGGACTGGGACTACGCCAAGCGTTCTATGGAGATGTCCCTGCGTTGGGCGAAGCGTAGCCGCGACCGTTTTGACTCCCTGCAAAACAAAAATGCGCTGTTCGGCATTATCCAGGGCAGCGTTTACGAAGATTTACGCGATATCTCGGTTAAAGGTCTGGTAGAGATAGGCTTTGATGGCTACGCTGTCGGCGGTTTGGCTGTGGGTGAGCCGAAGGAAGATATGCACCGCATTCTGGAGCATGTCTGCCCGCAAATCCCGGCGGATAAACCACGATACCTGATGGGTGTGGGTAAACCAGAAGATCTGGTGGAAGGCGTACGTCGCGGCATTGATATGTTCGACTGCGTTATGCCAACCCGAAACGCGCGTAACGGTCATCTGTTCGTTACCGATGGCGTGGTGAAAATCCGTAACGCGAAGCATAAGAGTGACACCAGCCCGCTCGATTCCGAGTGCGATTGCTATACCTGTCGCAATTATTCTCGCGCGTACCTGCATCATCTCGATCGTTGCAACGAGATTTTGGGGGCGCGTCTCAATACCATTCATAATCTTCGTTATTATCAGCGCTTAATGGCTGGTTTACGTAAGGCTATCGAAGAGGGTAAATTAGAGAGCTTCGTGACCGATTTCTACCAACGTCAGGGGCGGGATGTTCCACCGTTGAACGTTGATTAATTTTAATAATGAGGGAATTTGAATGAGCTTTTTTATTTCTGATGCGGTAGCAGCAACGGGTGCACCAGCGCAGGGCAGCCCGATGTCTCTGATTCTGATGCTGGTTGTGTTCGGTCTGATCTTCTACTTCATGATCCTGCGTCCACAGCAGAAGCGTACTAAAGAGCACAAAAACCTGATGAACTCCATCGCGAAGGGCGATGAAGTCCTGACCAATGGTGGCCTGGTGGGTCGCGTAACCAAAGTAGCGGAAAACGGCTACATTGCTATCGCCCTCAACGACACCACTGAAGTGGTTATCAAACGTGACTTCGTAGCTGCCGTTCTGCCGAAAGGCACCATGAAGGCGCTGTAATCCCAACTTTTCCCAAAGGGAACTGCCGTGTTAAACCGTTATCCTTTGTGGAAGTACATCATGCTGGTCGTCGTGATTATCGTCGGCCTGCTGTACGCGCTTCCCAACCTGTATGGTGAGGATCCGGCCGTTCAAATCACTGGCGCGCGCGGTGTCGCCGCCAGTGAGCAAACGCTGATCCAGGTCCAGAAAACGTTACAAGAAGAAAAAATTACCGCTAAGTCTGTGGCACTGGAAGAGGGCGCAATTCTTGCTCGCTTCGACACCACCGACACGCAGCTCCGCGCACGTGAAGCGCTGATGGGCGTGCTGGGTGATAAATATGTCGTGGCGCTTAACCTTGCTCCTGCAACCCCACGCTGGCTGGCTGCGCTGAACGCAGAGCCAATGAAACTGGGTCTTGACCTGCGTGGCGGCGTTCACTTCCTGATGGAAGTGGATATGGATACCGCGCTCGGCAAGCTACAGGAACAGAATATCGACAGCCTGCGCAGCGATCTGCGCGATAAGGGCATTCCGTACACCACCGTACGTAAAGAAGATAACTACGGCATGAGCATCACGTTCCGCGACAGCGCGGCACGCGATCAGGCTGTGACCTATCTGTCTCAGCGTCACCGCGATCTGGTTATCACCTCTCAGGGCAGCAATCAGCTGCGTGCGGTAATGACCGACGCGCGTCTGAGTGAAGCACGTGAATACGCCGTTCAGCAGAACATTAACATTCTGCGTAACCGTGTAAACCAGCTGGGCGTGGCTGAGCCACTGGTACAGCGTCAGGGTGCAGACCGTATCGTGGTCGAACTGCCGGGTATCCAGGATACCGCCCGTGCGAAAGAGATTCTGGGCGCGACGGCGACCCTGGAGTTCCGTCTGGTTAACTCCAACGTTGACCAGGCTGCTGCGGCTTCAGGCCGTGTGCCGGGCGATTCCGAAGTGAAGCAGACCCGCGAAGGCCAGCCGGTTGTGCTGTACAAACGCGTGATCCTGACCGGTGACCATATCACCGACTCCACTTCAAGCCAGGATGAGTACAACCAGCCGCAGGTTAACATCTCGCTGGATAGCGCAGGTGGCAACATCATGTCTAACTTCACCAAGGACAACATCGGCAAGCCGATGGCGACCCTGTTCGTGGAGTACAAAGACAGCGGTAAGAAAGACGCCAATGGCCGTGCCGTGCTGGTGAAAGAGGAAGAGGTGATTAACATCGCCAACATCCAGTCTCGTCTGGGTAACAGCTTCCGTATTACCGGTATCAGCAACCCGAACGAAGCGCGTCAGCTCTCTCTGCTGCTGCGTGCCGGTGCGCTGATTGCGCCAATTCAGATTGTTGAAGAACGAACCATCGGTCCAACCCTGGGTATGCAGAACATCAAACAGGGTCTGGAAGCGTGTCTGGCCGGTCTGGCGGTGTCCATCATCTTCATGATCTTCTTCTATAAGAAGTTCGGCCTGATTGCGACCTCCGCGCTGATTGCCAACCTGGTGCTGATCATCGGTATTATGTCCCTGCTGCCGGGGGCGACGCTAACCATGCCAGGTATCGCGGGTATCGTTCTAACCCTTGCGGTGGCGGTCGACGCCAACGTACTGATAAACGAACGTATCAAAGAAGAGCTGAGCAACGGTCGTTCTGTACAGCAGGCGATTGAAGAAGGCTACAAAGGGGCGTTCAGCTCCATCTTCGATGCGAACGTAACAACACTGATTAAGGTTCTTATCCTGTATGCAGTGGGTACTGGCGCGATCAAAGGCTTTGCGATTACTACCGGTATCGGTGTCGCAACGTCGATGTTTACCGCTATTGTCGGCACCCGTGCCATCGTGAACCTGCTGTACGGCGGCAAGCGCGTCAAAAAGCTGTCTATCTGAGGAGTGCGTTGTGGCACAGGAATATACTGTTGAACAATTGAACCACGGCCGTAAAGTCTGGGACTTTATGCGCTGGGACTACTGGGCCTTCGGCATTTCAGGTTTTCTGCTGATCTTGTCCATCGTCATTATGGGCGTGAAAGGCTTTAACTGGGGCCTGGATTTCACCGGTGGTACGGTGATCGAAATTACCCTGGAAAAACCGGTCGATATGGACCAGATGCGTGAGTCTCTGCAAAAAGCGGGCTTTGAAGAGCCGCTGCTACAGAACTTCGGCAGCAGCCGCGACATCATGGTGCGTATGCCGCCGGTACACGATGCCAACGGCAGCCAGGAGCTGGGCAGCAAGGTCGTTCAGGTTATTAACGAAACGACCAGCCAGGATGCAACGGTTAAGCGTATTGAGTTTGTAGGCCCGAGCGTTGGTGCTGACCTGGCGCAGACCGGTGCGATGGCGCTGCTTGTGGCGCTGATCTCGATCCTGATTTACGTCGGTTTCCGCTTTGAGTGGCGACTGGCGGCAGGCGTGGTTATCGCCCTGGCGCACGACGTGGTGATCACCATGGGCATACTGTCTCTCTTCCACATTGAGATTGACCTGACGATTGTGGCATCCCTGATGTCCGTTATCGGTTACTCACTGAACGACAGTATCGTGGTATCTGACCGTATTCGTGAAAACTTCCGTAAGATCCGTCGCGGCACGCCGTACGAAATCTTTAACGTGTCGTTGACCCAGACGCTGCACCGTACGTTGATCACCTCCGGCACCACCCTGATGGTGATCCTGATGCTGTTCCTGTTCGGTGGCCCGGTGCTGGAAGGCTTCTCGCTGACCATGCTGATCGGTGTGTCTATCGGTACGGCCTCGTCTATCTACGTCGCGTCCGCGCTGGCGCTGAAGCTGGGCATGAAGCGCGAGCATCTGATCCAGCAGAAAGTCGAGAAAGAAGGGGCGGATCAGCCGTCCATTCTGCCGTAAGCGTCTTATGCGGTATCGAAATCCCGGCCTGCTGGCCGGGATTTTTTTGTCTGCATCTCACAAACACTCCTGACAGTATGCTGTCAGGAGCCCTGTCGTAGACTCCTTCTGAACCCTAACAACAGGCAGGAGGACGTATGAAAAGTGTCATTAACTGGTTTGAAATTCCGGTCGCCGATATGGATCGCGCCATCAAATTTTATGAGTCGGTGATGCAGGTCGCGCTGCGGCGCGAGAAGATGGACGTGGCTGAGCTGGCGGTTTTCCCGCACGAGGATCCGGCCACCGGCGGCGCGCTGGCGAAATTTGACGGCGTTACACCCTCTTCGCAGGGCGCTATTATTTACCTGCATACTGACAATCTGGCGGCCACGCTCGATCGTATTGCTTCTGCGGGCGGTGAGTGCGTGTTTGGCCCGCTGGAACTGCCGCAAGGCATTGGCACTATAGCCCTGTTTACCGACAGCGAAGGTAATCGCGTCGGCCTCCATCAACCGGTATGAGAGTAAACCGATGACCCGACGCGCTGACCGTTTGTTCCAGATTGTGCAGATCCTGCGGGGCAGGCGTCTGACAACGGCAGCGCATCTGGCGGAAAGGCTTGGCGTGTCCGAGCGCACGGTGTACCGCGATATCCGCGACCTGTCGCTTTCCGGCGTGCCGGTGGAAGGCGAGGCGGGAAGCGGATATCGGCTAATGTCGGGTTTTGAATTACCCCCGTTGATGCTGACCAACAAGGAGTCCGAGGCGCTGATGGTGGCGATCCGTCTGCTCAAAACCTGGGGCGGGGAATCGCTGTCGCGCGAGCTGGAGTCGGCCCAGGAAAAAGTGCTGGCGATCCTGCCAGAAGAGAGCCGCCGCAAAGCTGAACAGACGCGAATTTACGCGCCGGATATTGCCCTTCAGCCACACTCCCGTAGTGGTTTCGACGTGATCCACCAGGCAATTTCTGCCCTGCGTGTGCTGGCGCTGCACTATCGCGATGAAGCCGGGCAGTTAACCTGGCGTGAGGTTCAGCCGCTGGGGCTGTTCTTCTGGGGTGAGCACTGGCTGCTGGCCGCGTGGTGTGAACGGCGCGATGACTATCGCTGCTTCCGTCTCGACCGGTGTTTGCATATTACGCTGACGGAAAGACACTTTAGCGAAAGCGCGGACAGGTCGCTGGCGGATTTTTTGCGCAAGGTGAAGCAGTAAAAAGCCGGGTGGCGAGGTAAAAGCAAAACGGCAACGATGTTGCCGTTTTTTGTGTTTGCGCCCTCTCCCGTGGGAGAGGGAAGGGGTGAGGGCACCAGCCCGCACAATCCCGCACTGATTAGAAGTTGTAACCCACGACCAGGTAACCGCCCCAACCGGTAGAACGAACGCTGAAGTCGCCGTTGCCGAAGTTCAGGCTGGCGTCGTCGTTCCACTGACCACCGTTGTGCCAGTAACGCGCAACAACAGAGTAGTGCCAGTGATCGTAGTTCAGCGCCAGGATGTGGCTGGACGCGATGGAGTCGTTAGTGCGCGCTTTTCTGCCGTTCAGGTCGCGGAAATCGTTATCGCCCAGGTCTGAACCCCAGTCAAAGTTGGTGAAGCCGATATAGCTCAGGTTGCCGCCCCACAGTTGGGTAATTGGCACAAAGTATTTCACTTTGAAACGGTAGCCATCCCACTCGTTCTCGTTCGCAGCGCCGTAGTTCTGCCACTGGTATTTTGCGTAGACGTTCATGGACAGGCTCATCGGCAGGCCAGTCTCAATGTCTGTACCCAGACCCATATACCAGGTGCTCTGGCGACCGGACTTGTTGCGGCCCATGTCGTAGATGTAGTTGTTTGCGAAATACCACTCTTTGAACGGACCAAACGCCAGGCTGGTACCAGTCAGTTTATCAATGGAGAAGCGTGGTTCGATCTCCATGAACAGTGGGGAACCGTGGTTCCAGATACCTTTCGCGTCGGTGTTACCGCCGAAGAATACCGGTGCGTCCATGTAGCCATAGAAATCAAACCAGTCTTTTTTTGCGAATGCTTCGTACTCGAGGTAAGTATCGTTACGGATCTGCGGTCCGAAACGGGTATGGTAGCTGCCTACCACGTTAACGCTCTGGTGCCACCAGTCGGAGAGGTATTGTGGTTTGTCGTTTTCCGCTGCGTTAACAGTGAAAGAGGAGGACAGTGCCAGAACTGCACCGGCTGCGAGTAATGTTTTTTTCATAATCATGCCACTGATTGAAATTCCCTTCCGGGAGTGAAAAATGCGCGAATTGCGTTTCTAAATATTTCGTGTTTCTGCGGAGCCTATTATAGGAATCCTTGCTCACAAAAATATGTGTTGTTTCACATATCTCTCACATACGTAATCGATTGCGTTCACGTTTGCGTACTTTAGACGGGCGCGATTGTAGCGGCAATCATTTATGTTGCCAATCCATACGAAATGTAAATGTTAGCGGAGTGACATTTCACTCCGCTAAAAGGGCGGGTTATTGCGCGGCGGGTTGAATGTCGTGAATACGGATAAAGCCCAGCTGTTCTGGCGTCAGTCCGCTCAGCTGGAGCGGGATGTCAACATCGCTCGGCGCCAGCGTGCTGGCGGGGGCGGTGAAGAGCTGATTCTTCACGTTCACTTCCTGATAGCTCTCCGTGGTGCCCTGAATCTGGCCCCACTCTACGGTGCCGCTGAACGCGGGCAGCGGATCGTTGGACTCACCCTGAATGCGTAATGTTGCGCGAGTACCATCGGCATTCGCTGCAACATTCACCAGAGACATCTTTAGCGTGCCAATCTGGCTGTTCAGACGCGCGGGCGTGTTTGCACCTGGCAATAAATAAACGCCATTGCTGGATTTGGCATTCAGCGCGTTCTGCTGGGTGATCTTCACGGTTTCTTTATTAAGTTTGTCCATCGCCACGTTAAGCGTATTCACGCTTTGTTTCATCTCGCGGACTTCGCTTTGCTGTGCGCAGGCGCTAAGCGTGAACAGGCTCCCCACCAGCACTATTTTCAGGTAACGTCTTGTCATTGCGTTTAATTCCTTGAAATCACAGATTGCTGCAATGGTAGACAGGATAGTGCCGTCAGGCATAGATCCTTTGTCTCAAAAAGCTCTTCCTTTGTTGTCGGGCCAGTTCAGGGTAAAATAGAAATCAGTTAACCAGATAACAGGGACATCGTATGCATTGCCCATTTTGCTCCGCTGTGGATACCAAAGTCATCGACTCACGTCTTGTAGGCGAAGGGTCTTCCGTGCGTCGTCGTCGGCAGTGTCTGGTGTGCAACGAGCGTTTTACCACCTTCGAGGTGGCAGAGCTGGTAATGCCGCGCGTGGTAAAAAGTAACGATGTGCGCGAACCGTTCAATGAAGAAAAACTGCGTAGCGGGATGCTCAAGGCGCTGGAAAAACGGCCCGTCAGCTCCGATGACGTCGAAATGGCGTTAAACCACATTAAATCTTATCTGCGGGGGTTAGGTGAGCGCGAAGTGCCGAGCAAAATGATCGGCAATCTGGTGATGGAACAGCTGAAAAAGCTCGATAAAGTCGCCTATATCCGCTTTGCCTCCGTTTACCGCAGCTTCGAAGACATCAAAGAGTTTGGCGAAGAGATCGCCCGCTTACAGGATTAAGACCATGCACGACGAGATGTACATGGCGCGAGCCATGAAGCTGGCGCAGCGTGGTCGGTTTACCACTCACCCTAACCCCAATGTCGGGTGCGTCATTGTTAAAGATGGTGAGATCGTGGGGGAAGGTTTTCACTATCGCGCAGGCGAGCCGCATGCTGAAGTGCATGCCTTGCGCATGGCGGGGGAGAAAGCGCGTGGCGCGACGGCCTATGTGACGCTGGAGCCATGCAGCCACCATGGGCGTACGCCGCCGTGCTGTGAAGCGCTGATTGCGGCGGGCGTCTCGCGCGTTGTCGCCGCCATGCAGGATCCTAACCCGCAGGTAGCGGGCCGCGGACTGTATCGTCTGCAACAGGAAGGAATCGACGTCAGCCACGGCCTGATGATGCAGGATGCGGAAGCCCTGAATAAAGGCTTCCTGAAGCGTATGCGCACCGGCTTCCCGTTTATCCAGCTTAAGCTTGGCGCGTCACTGGATGGCCGCACGGCGATGGCGAACGGCGAGAGCCAGTGGATCACCTCGCCACAGGCAAGGCGCGATGTGCAACGTCTGCGCGCGCAAAGCCATGCTATTCTCACCAGCAGTGAAACGGTACTGGCTGACGATCCGGCCATGACCGTACGCTGGGAAGAGCTGAATGCAGATACGCAGGCGCTCTATCCGCAGGAGAACCTGCGTCAGCCGCTGCGCATTATTATTGATAGCCAGAACCGCGTGACGCCGGAGCACCGCATCGTGCAGCAGCCGGGGGAAACCTGGATTGCACGCACCAAAGAAGATACGCGCGAATGGCCGCAAGGCGTGCGCAGCATTACGGTGCCGGAACATAACGGGCATCTGGATCTGGTGGTGCTGATGATGTTGCTCGGCAAACAGCAGGTCAACAGTATCTGGGTTGAAGCCGGTCCGACGCTCGCCGGCGCACTGCTTCAGGCGGGGCTGGTGGATGAGCTTCTCGTCTACGTTGCGCCTAAACTGTTAGGTAACGACGCGCGCGGCCTGTTTGTGCTGCCCGGCCTTGAAAAACTGGCCGATGCGCCGCAACTCTCATTCAGTGAGATTCGTCCGGTAGGCCCGGATGTCTGCCTCCATTTAACGACAGCGTAATTGCTCCTGAAATAGGGAAGCAGTACGCAAAGTATTATGATAAAATCCGCCCCCCTGCGGGGCCAAATGAACCCGTAAAGGAAGAGTATGAACATTATTGAAGCTGCTGTAGCTACCCCGGACGCTCGCGTCGCCATCACCATTGCGCGTTTCAACAACTTCATCAATGATAGCCTGCTGGAAGGTGCGGTTGACGCCCTGAAACGTATCGGCCAGGTTAAAGATGACAACATTACCGTCGTTTGGGTACCAGGTGCTTACGAACTGCCACTGGCAGCGGGCGCGCTGGCGAAAACCGGTAAATACGACGCGGTGATTGCGCTGGGTACTGTTATTCGTGGCGGCACTGCTCACTTCGAATACGTTGCGGGCGGTGCAAGCAATGGTCTGGCGCACGTTGCGCAGGATGCTGAAATTCCTGTCGCGTTCGGTGTGCTGACCACCGAAAGTATTGAACAAGCCATCGAACGTGCTGGCACCAAAGCCGGTAACAAAGGTGCAGAAGCTGCACTGACCGCGCTTGAAATGATCAATGTATTGAAAGCCATCAAGGCCTGATTTTTTTGTAAGGGGAATTCCGTGAAACCTGCTGCTCGTCGCCGCGCCCGTGAATGTGCCGTCCAGGCACTTTACTCCTGGCAGTTGTCCCAGAACGACATCGCTGATGTTGAATACCAGTTCCTGTCAGAACAGGACGTGAAAGACGTTGACGTTCTGTACTTCCGTGAACTGCTGTCGGGAGTGGCGACTAATAGCGCGTATCTCGATGGTCTGATGAAGCCATACCTGTCCCGTCTGCTCGAAGAGCTGGGCCAGGTCGAAAAAGCAGTGTTGCGTATCGCGCTGTTTGAGCTGTCTAAACGTGATGATGTGCCGTACAAAGTGGCCATCAACGAAGCGATCGAACTGGCGAAAACCTTCGGCGCTGAAGACAGCCACAAGTTTGTTAACGGCGTGCTGGATAAAGCCGCACCTGCGATCCGTCCCCACAAAAAGTGATCCGCAAACCGGAGTTCTGCATTGCCTGACGGGCAGTGTGGCTCCGGTTTTTTCTTTTATTTGCTGAGGCATAACGTATGGCATGCGGCGAATTCTCCCTGATTGCCCGTTATTTCGACCGTGTCAGAACCTCTCGTCTTGATGTTGAAACCGGCATTGGCGATGACTGCGCACTTCTCAATATTCCCGAAAAACAGACGCTGGCAATCAGCACCGACACCTTAGTGTGTGGGCGACATTTCCTGCCCGACATCGATCCTGCCGATCTGGCGTATAAAGCGCTGGCGGTGAACGTCAGCGATCTGGCGGCAATGGGCGCCGACCCGGCCTGGCTGACGCTGGCTCTGACCTTGCCAGAGGTGGATGAAGCCTGGCTTGAAGCCTTCAGCGATGCCCTGTTTGAGCAGCTGAATTATTACGATATGCAGCTGATTGGCGGTGATACCACTGCCGGTCCGCTGTCGATGACCCTGGCAATCCACGGCTATGTGCCTGCCGGGCGCGCGCTGAAACGTTCGGGCGCAAAACCGGGCGACTGGATCTACGTGACCGGTACGCCGGGGGATAGCGCGGCAGGGCTGGCAATCCTTCAGAACCGTTTAACGGTTGAAGATGCTGACGATGCGGCGTACCTGGTGAAGCGCCATCTCCGGCCCACGCCGCGTATTTTGCACGGCCAGGCGCTGCGCGAGCGGGCCAGTTCGGCTATCGATTTGTCTGACGGGCTGATCTCCGATCTCGGCCATATCCTGAAAGCCAGCGGCGTGGGCGCGCGGATCGATCTGGATCTGTTTCCTCTGTCAGAGCCGTTGCGTCGCCATGCCGAGCCTGAGCAGGCGCTGCGCTGGGCGTTATCCGGTGGAGAAGATTATGAGCTGTGCTTCACAGTGCCTGAGCTCAATCGCGGAACACTGGATGTGGCGTTAGCGCATCTGGGGGCGAAATTTACCTGCATCGGGCAGGTGATGCCGGAAAGTGAAGGGCTGCTGTTTGTCCGCGACGGCGCCCCGGTTACGCTTGACTGGAAAGGGTACGATCACTTCGCGTAATTTTGTGCGCTCTGTATTGCCGGGTGGCGCTGCGCTTACCCGGCCTACGGATTTTGTTCCCTGAATTGTTTATTTAAACCCTACCACCGGATGTTGCTGATACGGCGTCTCCAGCTCGGCAATCTGCTCCGGCGTCAACGATAAGTCCACCGCACTCAACAACTCATCCAGCTGTTCTTCCCGCGATGTGCCCACAATCGGCGCGGCGACACCGCGCTTGCTCAGCAGCCACGCCAGTGCCACCTGCGCGCGCGTTGCACCGATATCGTCGGCGATCCCGGCTAAGCGTTCGGCAATTAACGCATCGCTGGTTTCTGTATCGTCATACAGGTTTTTACCCACTTCGTCCGATACCAGCCGGGCGGTGGTTTCGCCCCACGGACGGGTTAACCTTCCGCGCGCCAGCGGGCTCCACGGGATCACCGCCACGCCTTCCTGGTAGCAGAGCGGCAGCATCTCGCGCTCTTCTTCCCGGTAAATCAGGTTGTAGTGATCCTGCATGGTGACAAAGCGCGCCCAGCCGTGCTGTGCCTGGAGATCGAGCGCCTGGGCAAACTGTGAGGCATGCATGGACGATGCGCCGATGTAGCGCGCTTTACCGGCTTTCACGACGTCGTTCAACGCTTCAAGCGTCTCTTCGATCGGGGTGTTGTAATCCCAGCGGTGGATTTGCAGCAGGTCGACGTAATCCATGTTCAGGCGTCTGAGGCTGTCATCAATAGAACGCAGGATCTGCGCGCGAGAAAGGCCTTCCGCCAGGTCGCCTGACGGGTAGTACACCTTAGTGGCAACCACAACGTCATCACGACGGGCAAAATCTCGCAGGGCGCGGCCAACAATCTCTTCGCTGCTGCCGTCGGAGTAGCTGTTGGCGGTATCGAAGAAGTTGATGCCGCCGTCAATGGCGCGCTTGATGATGGGGCGGCTGCTCTCTTCCGGCAGCGTCCAGGCATGATTTCCCCGGTCAGGCTCGCCAAACGTCATGCATCCCAGGCAAAGCCGGGACACCTTAAGGTCCGTTTTTCCTAATGTCGTGTATTGCATGGTTCCGCTCCTGCTGTTTAAACAATACGTTTAAGCATAGCAGGAGCAGAAAAGGGGAGGGATCAGGCCAGCCAGGTGCGGATTTTGGCTTCGATACCGGCGGCGTCCAGACCAATGTCGGCGCGCGCCTCATCCTGGGTGCCTTGCGGGATGAAGTGGTCCGGCAGGCCGAGATTAAGCACCGGAACGGCTTTACGGTTCGCCATCAGCACTTCGTTCACGCCGCTACCCGCGCCACCCATGATGGCGTTCTCTTCCAGCGTGACCAGCACGTCATGGCTTTCCGCCATGCTCAGAATCAGAGATTCATCGAGCGGCTTCACGAAGCGCATATCGACCAGCGTCGCATTAAGGTTTTCAGCGACTTTTGCCGCTTCCGGCATCAGCGTACCAAAGTTCAGGATCGCCACTTTTTCACCGCGGCGTTTCACCAGAGCTTTACCGATATCCAGTTTTTCCAGCGGCTGTAATTCAACGCCAAGGGCATTACCGCGCGGATAACGTACGGCGCAGGGGCCGTCCTGATAGTGGTAACCGGTATACAGCATCTGACGACACTCGTTTTCGTCGCTTGGCGTCATGATCACCATGTCCGGGATGCAGCGCAGGAAGGAGAGATCAAACGCGCCCTGGTGCGTCTGGCCGTCAGCCCCCACAATGCCCGCGCGATCGATAGCAAACAGCACCGGCAGCTTCTGGATGGCAACGTCATGGATAACCTGATCGTAGGCGCGTTGCAGGAAGGTAGAGTAGATCGCCACCACCGGCTTGTAGCCGCCAATCGCCAGGCCCGCAGCAAAAGTTACCGCGTGTTGCTCGGCAATGGCGACGTCGAAATACTGGTCCGGGTATTTTTTGGAAAACTCCACCATGCCGGAGCCTTCACGCATGGCAGGCGTCACCGCCATCAGCATGTTGTCTTTCGCCGCCGTTTCGCACAGCCAGTCGCCGAAGATTTTTGAGTAGCTCGGCATCCCGCCGCTGCTTTTCGGCAGGCAGCCGCTGGTATGGTCGAACTTAGGCACCGCGTGGAAGGTGATCGGATCTTTCTCCGCCGGTTCGTAACCACGCCCTTTTTTGGTCATGATATGCAGGAACTGAGGGCCTTTCAGGTCGCGCATGTTTTTAAGCGTCGTCACCAGGCCCAGCACATCGTGGCCGTCCACCGGGCCGATATAGTTAAAGCCCAGCTCTTCGAACAGCGTACCCGGCACGACCATGCCTTTGATGTGTTCTTCGGTACGCTTAAGCAGCTCTTTGATCGGCGGTACGCCGGAGAAGACTTTTTTACCGCCTTCACGCAGTGAGGAGTAAAGCTTGCCGGACAGCAGCTGCGCCAGATGGTTATTCAGCGCGCCGACGTTCTCGGAGATCGACATTTCGTTATCGTTGAGGATCACCAGCATGTCCGGTTTGATATCGCCCGCGTGGTTCATGGCCTCAAAGGCCATCCCGGCGGTGATCGCCCCGTCGCCAATCACGCAGACAGTGCGACGTTGTTTATTCTCTTTTTCGGCGGCAACGGCAATACCAATGCCCGCAGAAATGGAGGTGGAAGAGTGGCCGACGCTTAACACGTCATATTCACTCTCGCCGCGCCACGGGAACGGGTGCAGGCCCCCTTTCTGGCGAATGGTGCCAATTTTATCGCGACGTCCGGTCAGAATTTTGTGCGGATAGGCCTGGTGGCCGACATCCCAGATCAGCTGATCGAACGGCGTGTTATAGACGTAATGCAACGCCACGGTCAGCTCAACCGTGCCAAGTCCGGAGGCGAAGTGGCCGCTGGAGCGGCTAACGCTGTCGAGCAGGTAGCGACGCAGCTCGTCACACAGCTTCGGCAGACTCTCTTTCGGCAACAGACGTAACTCCTGAGTGGAGTCAACTAACGCCAGTGTCGGGTATTTGGCAATATCAAAACTCATCAAAGGCTCATCGAGATTTATAGTTTATTTATCACGCTGGATTATGTAGTCCGCTAGCGCTTCCAGTGCCGAGGTATCCAGCGATTGCGCGGCCAGCCCATTCAGCGACTGGCGGGCATCGTCTATCAGATCCCGGGCTTTACGTTGGGCATGCTCAAGGCCCAACAGGGCGGGATAGGTACTTTTGCCAAGCTGCTGATCCGCACCCTGACGTTTTCCCAATGTTGCAGTATCGCCCACCACATCCAGAATGTCATCCTGAACCTGGAATGCCAGACCGATACTTTCTGCGTATCTGTCCAGAATCGGCAGGGCTTTACGCCCGCGTTCACCCGCGCTCAGCGCGCCCAGGCGAACGGCTGCACGAATCAGTGCGCCCGTTTTGTGACGGTGGATGCGCTCCAGCTGTTCCAGAGTAACCTGACGACCTTCAGCCTCTAAATCCAGCGCCTGGCCGCCGCACATCCCGGCGACGCCGCTGGCCATTGCCAGTTCGGACACCATTGCCAGACGATCGCGATCGCTCACTTCAACCATCGGCGCATCGCTCAGAATGGAGAAGGCCAGAGTTTGCAGCGCATCACCCGCCAGAATGGCATTCGCTTCGCCAAATTTGATATGGCAGGTTGGCTGACCGCGACGCAGATCGTCATCGTCCATGGCTGGCAAATCATCGTGGATCAGGGAATAGGCGTGGATACACTCCACGGCGGCTGCCGGGGCGTCCAGCGTTTTATCGCTGATACCGAACATGTTGCCCGTGGCATATACCAGGAACGGACGCAGGCGTTTACCCCCCAAGAGTGCGCCATAGTGCATGGCTTCAACCAGTGGAGTGTTCTGAAAAGGCTGCGGCTCAATGAATCGGCGCAGCGCATCGTTGGCGCGGATGACGCGCGCCTGAAGCGCGTTGGAGAAATCCATTTACTCGGCGTCCGGTGTGAATGGCGTGGTTTTAGCGTCTTCGCTGTCGGAAAGCAGGATCTGCACACGCTGCTCGGCCTGCTGAAGCTTTACCTGCCCCTGGCGCGCAAGCTGCACACCGCGTTCAAATTCGTTGAGGGCATCTTCCAGCGGTAAATCGCCGCTCTCGAGGCGGGTAACAATCTGCTCAAGCTCACTCAGCGCAGTTTCAAAACTGGCCGGTGCGTCGTTCTTCTTCGGCATAGTGAATTAACTCTTATATTCTTCGCCCCAACATGGTAACGGACTCGGGGCAATTATCAAATAACGCGAGTGGCGCGATGGTGGTATACTTGCGCGCCTGGATGCAGCCACGGGTGTGGGCTGCTGTATCATTTTCCACTACAAGCCTTTATAAGCTTGCCTAAGAAACATTGCCGCCATGAAGTTTATCATTAAATTGTTCCCCGAAATCACCATCAAAAGCCAATCTGTGCGTTTGCGCTTTATTAAAATTCTCACCGGGAACATTCGTAACGTATTAAAACACTACGACGAAACGCTCGCTGTGGTGCGTCACTGGGACCACGTTGAAGTCCGCGCGAAAGACGAAAGCAAACGTCTTGATATTCGCGACGCGCTGACCCGTATTCCTGGTATTCATCATATTCTGGAAGTGGAAGACGTTCCGTTCAGCGATATGCACGATATCTTCGAAAAGGCGCTGGTACAGTACCGCGACCAGATCGAAGGCAAAACCTTCTGCGTGCGCGTGAAGCGTCGTGGTAAACACGAGTTCAGCTCGATTGAAGTCGAGCGCTACGTTGGCGGCGGTCTGAACCAGCACGTTGAGACGGCGCGCGTGCGCCTGACTAACCCGGACGTTACCGTTAATCTTGAGATCGAGAACGATCGTCTGCTGCTGGTTAAGGGTCGTTATGAAGGTATTGGTGGTTTCCCGATCGGCACGCAGGAAGATGTGCTGTCGCTGATCTCGGGCGGCTTCGACTCCGGTGTCTCCAGCTACATGCTGATGCGTCGCGGCTGCCGCGTGCACTACTGCTTCTTTAACCTGGGCGGCGCGGCGCATGAAATCGGCGTACGTCAGGTGGCGCATTACCTGTGGAACCGCTTCGGCAGCTCTCACCGCGTGCGTTTTGTGGCGATCAACTTTGAGCCGGTGGTCGGGGAAATCCTCGAAAAAGTGGACGACGGCCAGATGGGCGTGGTCCTGAAACGTATGATGGTGCGCGCGGCGTCCAAAGTGGCTGAGCGCTACGGCGTGCAGGCGCTGGTCACCGGTGAAGCGCTGGGGCAGGTCTCCAGCCAGACGCTGACCAACCTGCGTCTTATCGACAACGTGTCTGATACGCTGATCCTGCGCCCGCTCATCTCTCACGATAAAGAGCACATCATCGATCTGGCGCGTAAAATCGGTACTGAAGATTTTGCCCGTACCATGCCGGAATATTGCGGTGTGATCTCAAAAAGTCCAACCATTAAAGCGGTGAAGGCGAAGATCGAAGCGGAAGAAGAGAACTTCGATTTCAGCATCCTGGAAAAAGTGGTGGCGGAAGCGTCCAACATCGATATCCGTGAGATCGCCCAGCAGACCGAGCAGGAAGTGGTTGAGGTGGAGACGGTCAGCGGCTTTGGTGCTAACGATACGATTCTGGATATCCGTTCTGTTGATGAGCAGGATGACAAGCCGTTGCAGGTGGAAGGCGTGGAGGTGGTTTCGCTGCCGTTCTACAAGCTGAGCACCCAGTTTGGCGATCTCGACCAGAGCAAAACGTATCTGCTGTGGTGTGAGCGTGGGGTCATGAGCCGTTTGCAGGCGCTGTATCTGCGCGAGCAGGGCTTCGCGAACGTGAAGGTGTATCGCCCGTAGTTTATTGTCGAGGAGTGCGGCCTGATGCCCTCACCCCGTCCTTCTCCCGCAGGGAGAGGCCGCAAACATTAAAAATGGCAACCTCGGGTTGCCGTTTTGCTTTTACCTGGCGCCACCCGGCTTTTTTATTCGTAGTAGTTATAAATCCCCGCCGCCATCACCAGTGATGACGCGACTTCGTACGCTTTTTCGCGCCCAACCAGCAGGTCAATAATCTTCAGGCCAAAATCAATGGCGGTGCCCGGCCCCTGGCTGGTGAGCAGGTTAACGCGCGGATCCCAGACCACGCGTTTATCCACCCACTGGTCTTCCGGAATTGTATCCTTCAGACCAGGGAAGCCGGTCATATTGCCGATGGGGAAAATGTCGTGCGGAACCAGCACCGTACCTGCGGCTGCACAGATTGCCGCGATGATACGCCCGGAAAGATGAAACTGACGAACGGTTTCAACCAGCAGCGGGCTGTCGCGGAAACACTCAGCCCCCTTCAGACCACCCGGCAGAACGATAATGTCGTAATCACCGTCCGCCACCTGTACAAGCGGTGCATCCGCCAGAATCTTCACCCCACGCGAGCAGGTAATCGCCAGGCTTCCGTCGCTGGCGACGCTGGCGGTAGTAACCTTAATACCACCACGTACCAGCAAATCAATGGTGGTGACCGCTTCTGTCTCTTCGCTACCAGGGGCGAGGCATACCAGTGCCGATGCGCTCATACTCACTCTCCTTTCGTTTTACTAACTCAAACAGACGGCTGTTTTCCGCAACGGTAATGCCGTGTGCCCGGGCGCGTTTTAACAGATAACCGGTAATGTAATCAATTTCGGTATGCCGCATAGCCCGGATATCCTGCAACATTGAGGAGATATTTTCTGCCGTACTCTCAATGACCTGGTCGACATAATAACGTAAATCGGACTCTGAGGTGTGGTAGCCTTCGCGTTCAATGACGGCGGCAACTTCCCGGCAAATCAGCGCTACCCGATCAGGATGCTGGCGCAGTTCACCGTTAGGGCAATCCAGCAGGGCGGTCAGCGGATTAATCGCGCAGTTCACCGCCAGTTTGCGCCACAGTTCCGCGCGAATGTTATTGTGCCAGGCGACGTCAGGCAGCGTGCTTTGCAGGGTATCCGCAAGATAGCTGTAATCGCCGGGCTGTTCACGCGCGGGACCGATATGAGTGATACCACTGGCAACATGGATAATGACGTTACCGTCGCGACGCGCCGCGTGGGTGGTTGTCCCCATCAGCAGCGGTTGCCGGACAGATTTTAGCTCTTCAATGGTACCCATACCGTTGTGAATCAGCAGGATTGGCGTGCTTTCAGGTAACTGGGCGGCCAGGCTTTTCACCGCATCGGAGACCTGCCAGGCCTTCAGCGTGACCAGCAGCAAATCGCTGGTGGCAAGAAATTCCGGATCGTTTGCCGTTAAAGACTCATTAAAAATTGAACCGTCTGTACCCATCACGTTCACACTGCAATAGGGCTGGGGAATTCGCAGCCAGCCCTGAACGTCGTGTCCCTGTTTGCATAGCGCTGTAAGCCAGAGTTGGCCAAGGGCTCCGCATCCAAGCACTGTTACTTTCATCGTTCCTCCTCACCTGCAACGGCGCCAGGTGCTATGACGCTAAGTATAGCGCCATCAGCTAAGCTTCTCGTTATGCCTCGTTGCGGGTATTATGCAACGCAACAAAAATGAAGGGAGAAGAAAAGATGCCATCTTTCGATATTGTTTCTGAAGTTGATTTGCAGGAAGCGCGTAACGGCGTAGAAAATGCTGTCCGTGAGGTTGAGTCACGTTTCGATTTTCGTGGCGTTGAGGCGACCATTGAACTGAACGACGCGAACAAGACGATCAAAGTCCTGAGCGAGTCTGATTTCCAGGTCAACCAGTTGCTGGATATCCTGCGCGCCAAGCTGCTCAAGCGCGGCATTGAAGGGACCTCACTCGATGTGCCGGAAGATTTTGTTCACAGCGGCAAAACCTGGTTTGTGGAAGCGAAGCTGAAGCAGGGGATTGAAAGCGCCGTGCAGAAGAAAATCGTGAAGCTTATCAAAGACAGTAAGCTCAAAGTGCAGGCGCAGATCCAGGGGGAAGAGATCCGCGTGACCGGAAAATCCCGTGATGACCTGCAATCCGTGATGGCGCTGGTGCGTGGCGGCGATCTCGGTCAGCCATTCCAGTTTAAAAACTTCCGCGATTAAGACAATCATGCCCGGCTAAACCGGGCATTTTTTCAGGCCTTCAGCGCCTGCTCTACCTCAAAGCGGTTAGTCACTTTGCTGTCAATTTTGACATACGCACTGCGCTCTTCCGGGACAATCAGCACTTCGCTCACGCCCTCTGTCGCTTCCAGACGCTGTTGTAACGCGTTACCGATTGCCACGTCATCGGGAATTTCTACCCGCAGGCTACTCACGTAACGCGGCTCTTTCATGGTGCTGGCCACAAACAGCCAGAGCATCGCCAGCAGCGCACCGGCGAGGAAAACGGTCTGGGAGTCAAACAGACCATCCACCCAGCCGCCGAGTGACCCGCCGATCGCCACGCCGAGAAACTGGCTGGTGGAGTAAATGCCCATCGCGGTGCCTTTGTATCCTGCCGGAGACTCTTTGCTGATAAGCGACGGCAGCAGGGCTTCCATCAGATTAAAGGCCAGGAAGAACAGTTGTACGCCCGCGATCAGCTCCCAGAAATGCGGGCCGGCGCCCCACAGCACAATCTCGGCAATCAGCAGTAACGCCACGCAGCCCACGAAGACGCGTTTCATTTTGCGCTTCACTTCGGCGTAAATAATGAAGGGCACAACGGAGACAAACGAGATCAGCATTGTGACCAGATAAATTTTCCAGTGCTCTGCCGCCGGAAAACCTGCTGAGGCCAGTTGACCGGGCAGGGCGACAAAGGTGGACATCAGCAGAATGTGCAGGCACATAATGCCGAAGTTCAGCTTAAGCAGGCGCGGCTCGGCGATGACTTTGCTGAAGCAGCCTTTGACCATCCCGGATTCACGGTTGAGGACGTGGTTTTTACTGTCAGGTACAACCCACAGCGTGAGTGCGATCCCGATGGTCGCCAGCACCGCAATCATCCAGAACAGGGCGTGCAGGCCGAGTGAATGGGTGATAACGGGCCCCAGCACCATGGCAATGGCAAACGTGACGCCAAAGCTGACGCCGATAAACGCCATGGCTTTGGTGCGGTTTTGCTCGCGGGTTAAGTCTGACAGCAGCGCCATCACGGCGGCGGCAATCGCCCCGGAACCTTGCAGGGCGCGCCCAAGAATAATTCCCCAGATGGAGTGGGAGAGGGCGGCGATGATGCTGCCGAGCACAAACACCAGCAGCCCGCCGACAATCAGCGGTTTGCGACCCACTCGGTCGGAGAGCAAGCCAAAGGGGATCTGGAATATTGCCTGCGCCAGGCCGTAGATACCGATCGCCAGACCGATCAGCGCTTCGCTGGCACCCTGTAACGCCATGCCATATGTGGTCAGAACGGGCAGGACCATAAACATGCCAAGCATCCGCAGCGAGAAAACAGTCCCTAAACCCCAGGTCGCACGCAGTTCGCCTGGCGTCATTTTATAATCGTTCATTACCACCTCAGTTCAAAAGCAGGCCATAGTGTAGTGCGGGGAAGGGGCGGGGTAAATAATCGGTTATTTAACAAATATTACATACGTTACTAATAGATTTCATGAATAAAAAAGGGGTGCCGAAGCACCCCTTTATGTCCTTGCTATAGCTTACCAGACGTAAGTCAGCAGGTTTTGTGAATCAGGCACCATGAAGTCTACGGACATCATCACGGACAGGGAGGTGATGGCGACAATCGAGAACACAAACAGCTTGCGTGCCCAGACCTTGTCATCTTCCACTTTGTAACCGCGCAGGGCCATGCCGAGCCACCAGACGCTCACCGCAGCTGCTACCACCAGATATTTATATCCGGCGTAACCGCCCAGAGAGAGCATCAGCGTTGCCACGGCAAAAGCGATGATGTAGAGCGTGATGTGGTTCTTGGCAACCGAAATGCCTTTCACGACCGGCAGAACCGGAATGTTCGCCGCCTGATAATCCTTAAAGCGGAAAATCGCGATGGCGTAGGAGTGCGGCATCTGCCACAGGCTAAAGATAGCCAGCAGGATCAGCGCACCGCTGTCGAACTCGTTCGTGACGGCGCAGTAGCCAATCACCGGCGGCGCAGCGCCGGAGAGAGAACCAATCAGCGTGCCGTAGACGGAGTGACGTTTCATATACAGGCTGTAGACGCCTACATACACCACGAACCCCATCACCCCCAGCCAGCAGGCCAGTGGGTTAGCACCAAACCACAGCAGCATAAAGCCAGCAATACCCAGCAAGGTGGCGTACACCAGCGAGACGGAAGGGGCAATCAGGCCTTTAACCAGCACCCGATTTTTGGTCCTTTCCATCTTCTTGTCGATATCCATGTCGATGTAGTTGTTAAATACACAACCGGACGCAACCACCAGTGACACACCGACCAGCGTGTAAATAAAGAGGGTGTAATCAATGCTGCCTTTAGAGGCCAGCAGGAACCCTCCGATTACGGAGATCAGGTTGCCAAAGATGATGCCTGGTTTCGTGACTTGCAGGTATTGCTTAAACATACTCGCCGCTCTTAGTGAACCATCATGTTGTAGTTAAGGTTCCACATAATCCAGATGGAACCGACTACCAGGATAGCGATGATAATCACGGTAAAGATAAAGGCGGTCATGTTCCAGCCTTCATCGGACTTGGTGTTCATGTGCAGGAAGCAAACCAGATGCACCAGAATCTGAATCACCGCGGTCACCAGGATTGCGCCCAGGATAACCGGCTTAGATGCAGAACCGTTCATCACCATCCAGAACGGGATCACCGTCAGAATGATCGACAGGATGAAACCTGTCATGTAGGTTTTTACGCTGCCGTGGGAAGCGCCATGATCGTTAGAATGACTCATTACATCGCCCCCATCAGATAGACAACAGAGAACACACAGATCCATACCACGTCCAGGAAGTGCCAGAACAGGCTCAGGCACATAATACGGGTACGGTTAGTACTGGTCAGGCCGCGACGGGAGATCTGGAACATCAGTACCGCCATCCAGATCAGACCCGAGGTCACGTGCAGACCGTGGGTGCCGACCAGCGCGAAGAACGCTGACAGGAAGCCGCTACGATCCGGGCCGAAACCTTCCATGATCAGGTGATGGAATTCATAGATTTCCATCCCGATAAAGCCAGCACCAAACAGCCAGGTCAACGCCAGCCAGGAGACAACCTGGCTCTTGTTGTTTTTGTACATGGCGATAGCCGCCATGCCGTAGGTGATGGAGCTGAATAACAGCAGTGCGGTTTCAACCAGTACGAACGGCAGTTCAAAGATGTCCTTACCGGTCGGGCCGCCCGCTGTGCCGTTCACCAGAACGGCATAGGTTGCGAACAGACAGCAGAACAGGATGCAGTCGCTCATCAGGTAGATCCAGAAACCGAAGACTTTCGTCGGTCCTGTATCATGGTGCGCATGTTCATGCGCGTGGGCAGTCGAGTGCGCCAGAGTATCAGTTGCCATTTTTCAGCCCCGCTTTAGAAATCTCGTCAAAATGCTGGTTTTCCAGCTTTTCAACTTCACGGACTGGTACGTAGTAGTCCACGTCCTCGTCAAAGCTCTTCACAATCCAGCTGATTACGATGCCAGCGAAGCCAACAATCGCCATCCACCAGATGTGCCAGATCATTGCGAAACCAAATACCGTTGCGAAGGCGGCAATGACGATGCCCGCACCGCTGTTTTTCGGCATATGGATCTCTTCGTAATGTTCAGGTTGCTTGTACGCTTCACCTTTTTCTTTCATTTCCCAGAATGCGTCACGCTCATGAATGTGCGGCACTACGGCAAAGTTATAGAACGGAGGTGGAGAAGAGGTAGACCACTCCAGCGTACGGCCACCCCACGGGTCACCGGTCAGGTCGCGGTTCAGGTTACGGTCACGGATAGACACGTAGTACTGAATCAGCTGGCACAGAATACCGCAGGCAATCAGCGCTGCGCCGCCCGCTGCAATCATCAGCATTGGGTGGAACTGCGGATCGATCTGCTGGCTCAGACGACGGGTCATACCCATGAAGCCCAGCACGTACAGCGGCATAAATGCTACGAAGAAGCCAATGATCCAGAACCAGAACGCGCGTTTACCCCATTTCTCGTTCAGCGTGAAGCCGAACGCTTTTGGCCACCAGTAGGTTACGCCAGCGAAGCAGCCGAAGACCACGCCACCGATGATAACGTTATGGAAGTGCGCAATCAGGAACAGACTGTTGTGCAGAACGAAGTCAGCACCAGGTACCGCCAGCAGTACCCCGGTCATCCCACCTACGGAGAAGGTCACGATGAAGCCGATGGTCCACAGCATGGCTGAGTGGAACACGATACGGCCCTGGTACATGGTGAACAGCCAGTTGAAGATCTTAACCCCGGTCGGGATCGCGATAATCATGGTGGTAATACCGAAGAAGGCGTTTACGTTGGCGCCCGCACCCATAGTGAAGAAGTGGTGCAGCCAGACGATGAACGACAGAACGGTAATACATACGGTTGCCCACACCAGAGAGGTGTAACCAAACAGACGTTTACGCGAGAAGGTTGCCGCGATTTCGGAGAACACACCGAACACCGGCAGAACCAGGATGTACACTTCCGGGTGACCCCAGGCCCAAATCAGGTTGATGTACATCATCATGTTGCCACCCATATCATTCGTGAAGAAATGGGTACCCAGATAGCGATCCAGGGTCAGCAGCGCGATGGTGACGGTCAGAATTGGGAACGACGCGATAATCAGGACGTTGGCGCACAGAGATGCCCAGGTAAATACTGGCATCTTGAACATCGTCATACCTGGTGCACGCATCTTCAGGATGGTCACGAAGAAGTTAATACCGGTCAGAGTGGTACCGACACCGGAGAGCTGAAGCGCCCAAATCCAGTAGTCAACGCCCACGCCCGGACTGTACTCAATTCCCGACAGCGGCGGGTAGGCCAGCCAGCCGGTCTGAGCAAATTCGCCCACACCCAGTGACAGGTTAACCAGGATAACGCCGACAACCGTAAACCAGAAGCTCAGGTTGTTCAGGAACGGGAACGCAACGTCGCGCGCGCCGATTTGCAGCGGAACGACCACGTTCATCAGACCGATTACCAGCGGCATCGCCACGAAGAAGATCATGATAACGCCGTGGGCGGTAAAGATCTGATCGTAGTGGTGCGGTGGCAGGAAGCCGGCTTCGCCCGCAGACGCAAGCGCCTGCTGGCTACGCATCATGATTGCATCCGCAAAGCCACGAATTAACATGACGATACCGACGATGCAGTACATGATACCGAGTTTTTTGTGGTCAACCGAAGTCAGCCACTCATTCCACAGGTAGCTCCACTTACCGAAGTAAGTGATCAGGCCAACTAAGGCCGCGCCACCAATGATAATTGCAGCCACCGTAACCATAATAATCGGTTCATGGTAGGGCACTGCATCCAGTGTCAATTTTCCGAACATTTTCTTCCTCGGCCCCTTAGTGAGCGGTTTCCGCGTGGCTCATGTCCATGCCTTCCATACCCTGGTGCGTGTTGTGCTCGCCTTCAGGCTGGGTCATGTCCATGCTCATGCCGTGATCCATAAATTTGCCAATAACATCTTTGAACAGATTCGGTTTCACGTTAGAGAAGTACTCCACCTTGTTGTATTCGCTAGGTGCAGCCACTTTTTCGAACGCCGCCATGTCAGACATGGTGTTGGTAGACTGCTTCGCTTTTGCAACCCACTGGTCGAAAGTCGCGCGGTCTGGCGTAGCGATAGCTTTGAACTTCATACCCGAGAAGCCCGGGCCACTATAGCTGGCGGAGATACCGTCGTAGGTGCCTGCTTCATTCGCGATCAGGTGCAGGTTAGTCTGCATACCGGCCATCGCGTAAATCTGGCTGCCCAGACGTGGGATGAAGAAGGAGTTCATTACGGAGTTGGAGGTCACTTTGAACTGAACCGGAGTGTTCGCCGGGAAGGCGATTTCATTCACGGTAGCAATGCCCTGTTCTGGATAGATGAAGAACCATTTCCAGTCCATGGAGACCACTTCAATGGTAATCGGTTTTTCATCGTGAACCAGCGGTTTGCTCGGCTCAAGTGCGTGAGTGGTTTTCCAGGTCAGTACAGCAAGGAACAGGATGATCAGAATAGGTACCGTCCAGACCACAGCTTCCACTTTATTGGAGTGTGACCAGTTAGGGCTATACTTCGCATCTTTATTGCTCGCACGATACTTCCAGGCGAAACCAACAGCCATCAAGATGGCAGGAATAACCACAATCAACATCAGGCCAAAAGCCGTCAGTATCAATGAACGTTGTTCCAGTCCAATCTGTCCTTTGGGGTCTAGTAGTGCAGAATCGCAGCCACTGAGTAATACAGTGCCTGCGAATAATGACAACCATCCCAAACTTTTATTGTATTTCCTGAGTCTCATTTAACGACCTCAATTCCACGGGAGTCTGGTGGCGTTTAAAGTGTGGGGGCATTTTACGGGAAGGTTACATTACTGTAAACATCATTAGCCCTGTGTCAGGAAGGTGTTACCGGGTTCTGCCGCACATGTCACAAGTGTTGCAAATTATGTCGCGTTTTCCGGGGGAAGCCGCACGGAGTGGGCGTTATAACGAAAGGGTGCCCCAGCATACCGCAAAAGGGACAATTGGTATAACCATTGCGGAAAATACACAAATAATTAACAATTAATTATCAATAAAAAGACAACTAAAAAACGAAAATTCAATCTTTCGAATGCTGAATCGTTTAACGGAAAATAGCGTAGCGAAATAAGCTCCAATAATTTCCGAATGCTATCCCGCACAAAACAACAAATATTTTTTTTGCCGATGGCGGTTATTTCGCCGTTATAATTTCGTGTCGTTATTACAACGGGAAATAACCTTTCGCTTTTTACTTCATGTCATCTGCGTTTTCCGCAGTGACATGAAATCCAGCATCCCACCGGTCAGGATACCCACGATGGCGAGAAACACGCCTGCATCAAGCAGCTGGGTTTCAAAAGGAAGCGACAAGGTGGTCGTCGCATTGATAATGAGTACCGCGAGCCACACTACCAGCGCAAGACAACCTGCCATCAGCAGACGCAGGGCAAACCGGTAGGCAGCCTGATATTCCGTGCGCGGCATGAAGTGTTCCGTCCGCTGGGTATATTCCAGCGTCTGGCGACAGACCAGCAACAATAAAATCCCCGGCACAGCCGCCACCACCGAGAAGAGATAAAATGTCGGCCAGCCGTGGGCTTCAACAAACCAGCCCGCGACGGGACCTACGTACACGCGCCCGACGGCTGAGAGGGCAGAGAGCAGGGCAAACTGGGTGGCGGAAAATGACTTATTGCACAGCGTCATCAGCAGGGCGACAAATGCCGCTGTGCCCATACCTCCGCACAGATTTTCAAAGAATACCGCCGTCGCCATGCTGATCATATGCTTGTCGGTGATCGACAGCAGCCAGTAACCGGCATTCGAAGCGCCCTGAAGGATGCCGAAGATCAGCAGAGCACGGAACAGCGACAGACGCTGCATCAATACGCCGCCGTACAGCGCGCCGACGATCGTGGCAAACAGCCCCAGGGTTTTGTTCACCACGCCGACCTCCCCCGCATCAAACCCGACGCCGCGGATCAGGAAGGTGGTGGTCAGACTCATGGCGAAAGCGTCGCCGAGCTTATAAAGGACAATCAGCAGCAGGATCAGCCAGGCATTATTGCGACCAAAGAAGTCGCGGAGCGGTGCGGCGACGGCCTGCTCCAGCGAGCGGGGAACCGGAATCACATCGCTCGGTTCAGGCGCGAATAGCGTGGCAATAATGCAGGGGATCAGCAGAGCGGCCATCAGCCAGTACATTCCCTGCCAGCCGAGATAGCGGTCGGCAAGCCAGAGGGCCAGCCCGCCGGAAACCAGCATACCCAGGCGGTAGCCAAGCACGCTGATTGCCGCACCGGCACCACGCTCTTCCGCTGGCAGGACGTCCGTCTTCCAGGCGTCAAAAACAATGTCCTGCGAAGCGGAGCAGAAGGCGATGACCACCGCAAGCGCGGCCATCCAGCGCAGCTGTGTTGACGGCTCAAGGAAACCCATTGCGGCAATGGCCAGCAACAGCAGCACCTGCGTCATCGCTAACCAACCGCGACGGCGCCCTAGGAACGGTGGGGTATAGCGATCCATCACCGGCGACCACAGGAACTTAAAGACGTAAGCCTGGCCGACGAGCGAGAAGAAACCAATGGTTTTAAGATCGATGTTCTCAACCGTCATCCACGCCTGTAACGTGCCGGAGGTGAGCGCAAGGGGCAAACCTGAGGCGAAACCAAGGATCAGCAGAATAGCTGATTTCGGTTGCTGGAAAATGCGTAAGTAGTGACTGGACATGTTCTTATGAACTGACCCGGTGAAGCACCGGGTCAGTCAGCAGGATTAACGGGCGTTCTGCTTGATGAAGTCGTGAATGCTGGTGTCCTGTGCCATGTCGGCAATGGTGTCAGTCAGCACGCTGTTAACCGCGTCAGCGATATTTTTGTTGGAGGCCTGGAATGCGCCTTCAACGGAATAGCTCGCACGGTAGTTTTTGTTCATTTTGTTGCCGTTCTTCGCGGTAGCGATGATGGCGATATCGGCTTTAGTCGCAATGTTGTAGCGAACGTTACCCTGGGAGACGTCAGCGTACAGGTTGTTCACGATGATTTGCAGATCAACCGCGCCGCTTGGGCCAATCATGTAGCCGCGGGAGGTCATCTGTTTCTCCAGCACTTCCTGCAACAGGAAGCGCAGGTCGCGGGAGGCGGTCAGCGTGACCTGCTGGTTGTCGCGAGTCACTTTCGCCAGCGCCTGGTCCTGACGCTGATCGGCGCCATTAATGCTGACCGTAACGCCCATCAGGCTTGGATCCTGCTGAGGCAGGGTAATTTTTGGTGAAACGTCAATGGTCGTCGGCGGAGTCGCGCAGCCGGCGAGCATAAAGAGTGCTACCAACGGAAAGAAGAGTTTTTTTAACATTTTCGGGTTCTCAACGAATCGTAAGCAAAGAGAGAAAAATTGCCGCCATCATAACATCGCTAACGGCCAGGGGAAGTGGTCAACGCATGTAAATTCATCGCCTTGTCCGAAAACTGACCACCTTTGCGCTTTTCTCTGCCTGTAAGTGACAAAACGTATGAACCACATAGTGAACTTCATTCGTTTGGGTGAGAAAATCAGACGAAAGCTAAATATTTGTTGTCAAGGTGTAATGGAACCGGTAAAAGCGGCTAATATTTAAAGGGATGGGTGACATCTTAGCGTTGTCGGAGGAGTGATTTCATGATGATACGTGAACAGATAGAAGAAAAATTAAGGGCAGCGTTCAACCCTGTGTTTCTCGAAGTTGTCGACGAAAGCTATCGTCATAACGTGCCGGCAGGTTCTGAAAGCCACTTTAAAGTGGTTCTGGTCAGCGATCGCTTCACGGGAGAACGTTTCCTGAACCGACACCGCTTGATCTACAGCACCTTGACGGAAGAACTCTCCACAACCGTACATGCGCTGGCGCTGCATACCTACACCATTAAGGAATGGGAAGGGCTACAGGATACGGTATTCGCATCACCGCCTTGTCGGGGTGCAGGCACCATCGCCTGATAAATCGGATTTGCAACCGCCGGAGTTTTTCCAGTATGTTGCTTACAGATTTCGTCAAGACGGCCTTCGGGCCGTTTTGTTTTGTCTGAGTTTTGAGCGGATGGCGCGTTTTTAAGGCTAAAAATAGCCTTAAAGTGTGAAAAAAGCCGCAGCAACATGCTCCAACCGTTCTCGACTCACCTAAGTGATGCCGCTATAATGCCGCGTCTTATTGAATGTCTTCGGGATGATTCTGGCGACAGGGAATGTGAATCTGCACATAAGAGAGCATCCCGGTATAACAGACAGATTCAGAGTTGACCGAGCACTGTGATTTTTTTGAGGTAACAAGATGCAAGTTTCAGTTGTAACCACTCAAGGCCTTGGCCGCCGTGTAACGATTACTATCGCTGCTGACAGCATCGAAACTGCTGTGAAAAGCGAGCTGGTCAACGTAGCAAAAAAAGTACGTATTGACGGCTTCCGCAAGGGCAAAGTACCAATGAATGTTGTTGCTCAGCGTTATGGCGCTTCCGTGCGTCAGGATGTGCTGGGTGAACTGATGAGCCGCAACTTTATCGACGCGATCATCAAAGAAAAAATCAATCCAGCCGGTGCGCCGAACTACGTTCCAGGCGAATACAAGCAGGGCGAAGACTTCACCTACTCCGTAGAGTTCGAAGTGTACCCGGAAGTTGAGCTGAAAGGTCTGGAATCTATCGAAGTTGAAAAACCGATCGTTTCCGTGACCGACGAAGACGTTGACGGCATGCTGGATACCCTGCGTAAGCAGCAGGCGAACTGGAAAGAGAAAGAAGGCGCTGTTGACGCAGAAGACCGCGTAACCATCGACTTCACCGGTTCTGTAGACGGCGAAGAGTTCGAAGGCGGTAAAGCGTCTGATTTCGTACTGGCGATGGGCCAGGGTCGTATGATCCCAGGCTTCGAAGACGGTATCAAAGGCCACAAAGCGGGCGAAGAGTTCACCATCGACGTGACCTTCCCTGAAGAATACCACGCTGAAAACCTGAAAGGTAAAGCAGCGAAGTTCGTTATCAACCTGAAGAAAGTGGAAGAGCGCGAACTGCCAGAACTGACTGAACAATTCATCAAGCGTTTCGGCGTGGAAGACGGTTCTGTTGCGGGCCTGCGTACCGAAGTGCGTAAAAACATGGAGCGCGAGCTGAACGGCGCTGTACGTAACCGCGTGAAGTCTCAGGCGATTGAAGGTCTGGTGAAAGCGAACGACATCGACGTTCCTGCTGCCCTGATCGACAGCGAAATCGACGTTCTGCGCCGTCAGGCTGCACAGCGCTTCGGTGGCAACCAGCAGCAAGCGATGGAACTGCCACGCGAGCTGTTCGAAGAGCAAGCGAAACGTCGCGTTGTTGTTGGCCTGCTGCTGGGCGAAGTGATTCGTACCCACGAGCTGAAAGCTGACGAAGAGCGTGTGAAAGGCCTGATCGAAGAGATGGCTTCTGCATACGAAGATCCATCAGAAGTGATCGAGTTCTACGGTAAGAACAAAGAGCTGATGGACAACATGCGCAACGTCGCGCTGGAAGAGCAGGCTGTAGAAGCGGTACTGGCGAAAGCGAAAGTCACCGAAAAAGAGACCTCTTTCACCGAACTGATGAACCAGCAGGCGTAATTTCGCCCCAACGGTTTAAAGTTTGAACAAAAAACCCGTTGCCCTCCGGCGACGGGTTTTTTTTATCACAGCTTTAGTCCTGGAAGGGTGCTAAAACGCCCTTTCAGTGTTAGCGTTACAACAAAACGTTGTTATGCTTGAAATAGGGCATGGCGACCCCCATTAGTATGTAATCACGATGATTGAGACTGGCTGATAATCCGTCCATAAGGTTACAATCAGTACAGCAGGTGTTTTCAATTTTGAACCAGGAGACGGAAATGTCATACAGTGGCGAACGAGATAACTTTGCACCCCATATGGCGCTGGTGCCAATGGTTATTGAACAGACCTCACGCGGTGAGCGTTCTTTCGATATCTATTCCCGTCTGCTCAAGGAACGCGTTATCTTTCTGACCGGCCAGGTGGAAGACCATATGGCTAACCTGATCGTGGCGCAGATGCTGTTCCTGGAAGCGGAAAACCCGGAAAAAGACATTTACCTGTATATCAACTCGCCGGGCGGTGTGATTACGGCGGGCATGTCTATTTATGACACCATGCAATTCATCAAGCCGGATGTCAGCACCATCTGTATGGGGCAGGCGGCGTCCATGGGGGCTTTCCTGTTAACCGCAGGGGCGAAAGGTAAGCGTTTCTGCCTGCCTAACTCCCGCGTAATGATTCACCAGCCGCTGGGTGGTTACCAGGGCCAGGCGACGGATATTGAAATCCACGCCCGAGAAATTCTGAAAGTAAAAGCGCGCATGAATGAACTTATGGCGCAGCATACGGGTCAACCTCTCGAGCAGATCGAGCGCGATACCGAGCGCGATCGCTTCCTCTCTGCGCCAGAGGCAGTTGAGTACGGCTTAGTCGACTCCATTTTGACCCATCGTAATTGATGCCCGCGACGCGAGTGTGCCGCTATACTAATGTAGGGCGGCACGTTGCCTGTAAGCAGCTTGCGTCTGAGAATGGCATTTGCGTCGTCATGTGCGGCACATAGAACTTAAAAAGAGGTTTGGACTCATGACAGATAAACGCAAAGATGGTTCGGGCAAACTGCTGTACTGCTCTTTTTGCGGCAAAAGCCAGCATGAAGTGCGTAAACTGATTGCCGGGCCGTCCGTGTATATCTGCGACGAATGCGTCGATTTATGTAACGACATCATTCGCGAAGAGATTAAAGAAGTCGCGCCGCACCGTGAGCGCAGCGCGTTACCAACGCCACACGAGATTCGCCACCACCTGGACGACTATGTTATTGGTCAGGAGCAGGCGAAAAAAGTGCTGGCGGTGGCGGTATACAACCACTACAAACGTCTGCGTAACGGCGATACCAGCAATGGCGTAGAACTGGGCAAAAGTAACATTTTGCTGATCGGGCCTACCGGTTCCGGTAAAACCCTGCTGGCAGAAACGCTGGCGCGCCTGCTGGATGTTCCGTTCACTATGGCGGATGCCACCACCCTGACCGAAGCCGGTTATGTGGGTGAAGACGTTGAAAATATTATCCAGAAGCTGCTCCAGAAGTGCGATTACGACGTACAGAAAGCCCAGCGCGGGATCGTCTATATCGATGAGATCGACAAAATCTCTCGTAAATCAGACAACCCGTCCATCACCCGTGACGTCTCGGGCGAGGGCGTGCAGCAGGCGCTCCTGAAGCTGATTGAAGGTACGGTTGCGGCTGTTCCACCGCAGGGTGGGCGTAAACATCCGCAGCAGGAATTCTTGCAGGTTGATACCTCTAAGATCCTGTTTATCTGTGGTGGTGCGTTTGCAGGCCTGGATAAAGTGATCTCTCACCGTGTGGAAACCGGCTCCGGCATTGGTTTTGGCGCAACGGTGAAAGCCACGTCTGAAAAACCAAACGAAGGCCAGCTGCTGGCGCAGGTTGAGCCGGAAGATCTGATCAAATTCGGTTTGATTCCGGAATTTATCGGCCGTCTGCCGGTTGTGGCGACCCTGAACGAACTGAGCGAAGACGCGTTGATTCAGATCCTGAAAGAGCCGAAAAACGCGCTGACCAAGCAGTATCAGGCGCTGTTTAATCTGGAAGGCGTTGAGCTGGAATTCCGTGACGAAGCGTTGGACGCGATTGCCAAGAAAGCGATGGCGCGTAAAACCGGTGCCCGTGGCCTGCGTTCTATCGTGGAAGCAGCATTGCTCGACACGATGTACGATCTTCCTTCTATGGAAGACGTCGAAAAAGTCGTGATCGACGAGTCCGTCATTGGTGGCCAGACCAAGCCGTTACTGATTTACGGTAAACCGGAAGCGCAGCAGGCATCTGGCGAATAATTCACCATTTCATACAATCAGTTAATCAAAAAGGGGGGATTTTATCTCCCCTTTACTTTTTCCGTATTCATGGCGTTGAATGTATGGGAAACATCCCCATATACTGGATTACATGTTAATGGTTGTGTGAAGCACAGTTACATGACCAGTTTACCTGGCGGACACTAAACTAAGAGAGAGCTCTATGAATCCTGAGCGTTCTGAACGCATTGAAATCCCCGTATTGCCGTTGCGCGATGTGGTGGTTTATCCGCACATGGTCATACCCTTATTTGTAGGGCGGGAAAAATCTATCCGTTGCCTCGAAGCCGCCATGGATCATGATAAAAAAATCATGTTGGTCGCGCAGAAAGAAGCATCAACGGATGAGCCGGGTGTAAACGATCTTTTCACCGTCGGGACCGTGGCCTCTATTTTGCAGATGCTGAAGCTGCCAGACGGCACCGTGAAGGTGCTGGTGGAAGGCTTACAGCGTGCGCGTATTACCACTCTGTCAGACGATGGCGAGCACTTCTCTGCGAAGGCAGAGTACCTTGATTCACCGGAACTTGATGAGCGCGAGCAGGAAGTGCTGGTACGCACCGCGATCAGCCAGTTCGAAGGCTACATCAAGCTGAATAAGAAAATCCCACCTGAAGTGCTGACGTCGCTGAACAGCATCGACGATCCTGCACGTCTGGCGGATACCATCGCTGCGCATATGCCGCTGAAGCTGGCTGACAAACAGTCCGTGCTGGAAATGTCCGACGTTAACGAACGTCTGGAATACCTGATGGCGATGATGGAGTCTGAGATCGATCTGCTCCAGGTTGAGAAGCGCATTCGCAACCGCGTCAAAAAGCAGATGGAAAAATCGCAGCGTGAGTACTATCTGAACGAGCAAATGAAAGCCATTCAGAAAGAGCTCGGCGAGATGGACGATGCGCCGGATGAAAACGAAGCGCTGAAGCGTAAGATCGACGCGGCGAAGATGCCGAAAGAGGCGAAAGAGAAAGCTGAAGCTGAGTTGCAGAAGCTGAAAATGATGTCTCCGATGTCGGCGGAAGCGACCGTTGTACGCGGCTACATTGAGTGGATGGTGCAGGTTCCGTGGAATGCCCGCAGCAAGGTCAAAAAAGACCTGCGTCAGGCTCAGGAGATCCTGGATACCGACCACTACGGCCTGGAACGTGTGAAAGACCGCATTCTTGAGTACCTCGCGGTACAGAGCCGTGTGAACAAAATCAAAGGCCCAATCCTGTGCCTGGTAGGGCCTCCAGGGGTGGGTAAAACCTCTCTGGGCCAGTCCATCGCCAAAGCGACAGGGCGTAAGTACATCCGTATGGCGCTGGGCGGCGTGCGTGATGAAGCGGAAATCCGCGGTCACCGCCGTACCTACATCGGTTCCATGCCGGGCAAGCTTATCCAGAAAATGGCGAAAGTGGGCGTCAAAAACCCGCTGTTCCTGCTCGATGAGATCGACAAAATGTCTTCAGACATGCGTGGCGATCCGGCGTCGGCGCTGCTGGAAGTGCTTGATCCAGAGCAGAACGTGGCGTTTAGCGATCACTACCTGGAAGTGGATTACGACCTGAGCGATGTGATGTTCGTGGCGACGTCGAACTCCATGAACATTCCGGCACCGCTGCTGGACCGTATGGAAGTGATCCGTCTGTCCGGTTATACCGAAGACGAGAAGCTGAACATTGCCAAACAGCACCTGCTGCCGAAGCAGATTGAGCGTAACGCGCTTAAAGCCAACGAGCTGACCGTTGAGGACAGCGCCATTGTCGGCATTATTCGTTACTACACCCGTGAAGCGGGTGTGCGTAGCCTCGAACGTGAGATCTCTAAGCTGTGCCGTAAGGCAGTGAAACAGCTGCTGCTGGATAAGAGCCTGAAGCACATCGTGATTAACGGCGACAATCTGCATGCGTACCTGGGCGTTCAACGCTTCGACTACGGTCGCGCAGACAACGAAAACCGTGTTGGTCAGGTGACCGGTCTGGCATGGACGGAAGTGGGCGGCGATCTGCTGACCATCGAAACCGCCTGTGTTCCGGGCAAAGGCAAGCTGACCTACACCGGTTCGCTGGGTGAAGTGATGCAGGAGTCCATCCAGGCGGCGCTGACCGTGGTGCGCGCGCGTGCGGAAAAACTGGGTATCAACCCTGATTTCTACGAAAAACGCGACATTCACGTTCACGTTCCGGAAGGGGCGACGCCGAAAGATGGCCCAAGCGCGGGTATTGCCATGTGTACTGCGCTGGTTTCCTGCCTGACAGGTAATCCGGTTCGTGCTGATGTGGCCATGACCGGTGAAATTACGCTGCGTGGTCAGGTACTGCCTATCGGCGGATTAAAAGAAAAACTGCTGGCGGCACACCGCGGTGGGATCAAAACCGTATTGATCCCTTACGAGAATAAACGCGATCTGGAAGAGATTCCGGACAACGTTATTGCCGATTTGCAGATCCATCCGGTGAAACGCATTGAGGAAGTTCTGACTCTCGCACTGCAAAATGAACCGTCCGGAATGCAGGTTGTAACTGCAAAATAGTGACCTCGCGCAAAGAGCGCCAATAAAAACAAGGCTGGTAAGTCATTTCGTACTTGCCAGCCTTTTTTTGTATAGCTAATTTAGATTGCTGATTGGGTTAGCCATCAACAACGGGTGTTGTAAGGTCATAGCAGGACTGATATAACTGCTGCGCGGTCGCGCTGTGAAGGATTCAGGTGCGATATAAATTATAAAGAGAGGAAGAGAACAGTGAATAAATCTCAACTGATTGACAAAATTGCTGCGGGTGCTGATATTTCTAAAGCGGCAGCTGGACGTGCTTTAGATGCTTTAATTGCTTCTGTTACTGAATCTCTGCAAGCTGGGGACGACGTTGCACTGGTAGGCTTCGGTACTTTTGCGGTTAAAGAGCGTGCAGCCCGTACTGGCCGCAACCCTCAGACCGGCAAAGAGATCACCATTGCTGCCGCTAAAGTGCCGGGTTTCCGTGCAGGTAAAGCGCTGAAAGACGCAGTAAACTGATTGCTTTCCCGCTCCAGGGAAGCTGAAAAGTACAAGGGCGCATCGTTTGATGTGCCTTTTTTGTTTGTCCAGACCTGATTTGTGCGAGTTTATGCGAGTTGTGGGCTGACAATTGCCCTGTTTTCTTGTCACAATACGCTTTTACGCGCGACGGTCAGGATTTTCCGTCAGCGTCAGGTAACCAGTCACCTACAGCGGAGTGTTGTTACACCATGATGGACAGCTTACGCACGGCTGCTAACAGTCTCGTGCTCAAGATTATTTTCGGTATCATTATCGTGTCGTTCATATTGACCGGTGTGAGTAGTTACCTCATCGGCGGTGGCGCGAACTACGCCGCAAAAGTGAATGGCCAGGAAATTAGCCGTGGGCAGTTCGAGAACGCTTTTGCTGGTGAACGTAACCGCATGCAGCAACAGCTGGGCGACCAATACTCTGAACTTGCAGCCAACGAAGGCTATATGAAAAACCTGCGTCAGCAGACGCTGAACCGCCTTATTGACGAGGCGCTGCTGGATCAGTACGCGAAAAGCCTGGGTCTGGGCATCAGCGATGAGCAGGTTAAAAAAGCCATCTTCTCGACGCTGGCTTTCCAGTCTAATGGGAAGTTCGACAACGCGCGTTACAACAGCATTGTTAACCAGATGGGTATGACGGCTGACCAGTACGCTCAGGCACTGCGTAACCAGTTGACCACGCAACAGCTAATCAACGCGGTGGTGGGCACCGATTTCATGCTGAAAGGCGAAACTGAAGAGCTGGCGGCACTGGTGGCGCAGCAACGCGTGGTGCGTGAAGCGACGATTGATGTCAACGCACTGGCAGCGAAACAGCAGGTTAGCGACGCTGAAGTTAATGCTTACTACGAGCAAAACAAGAACAACTTCATCTCTCCGGAACAGTTCCGCGTAAGCTATATCAAGCTGGATGCAGCTGCGATGCAGGAAAACGCGACTGACGCCGAGATCCAGTCTTATTATGACCAGCATCAGGATCAGTTTACTCAGCCGCAGCGTAACCGTTACAGCGTGATCCAGACCAAAACGGAAGCAGAAGCGAAAGCCGTGCTGGATGAGCTGAACAAAGGCGCTGATTTCGCCACCTTAGCGAAAGCAAAATCTACCGACATTATTTCTGCCAAAAACGGCGGTGATATGGGCTGGCTGGAAGAGTCAACTACCCCGGATGAGCTGAAAAATGCAGGCCTGAAAGAGAAAGGCCAACTGTCTGGTGTAATCAAATCCTCCGTCGGCTTCCTGGTGGCGCGTCTGGACGATGTTGTGGCGGCGAAAACCAAGCCGCTGACTGACGTTCGTGATGATATCGCTGCGAAAGTGAAGCAGGAGAAAGCGCTGGATGCCTTCTATGCTCTGCAACAGAAAGTGAGCGATGCCGCAAGCAACGACAACGAATCACTGGCGGGCGCTGAGCAGGCTGCTGGCGTGAAAGCGGTTGAGACGGGCTGGTTCAGCCACGAAAACCTGCCGGAAGAACTGAACTTCAAACCGGTTTCAGATGCCATTTTCAATGGTGGTCTGGTCGGTGAGAATGGTACGCCGGGCAGCAACTCAGACATCATTACCGTTGACGGTGATCGTGCGTTCGTACTGCGCGTCAGCGAGCACAAAGCCGAGGCAGTGAAGCCCCTGGCGGAAGTGAAAGATCAGGTGGTGGCGCTGGTGAAACACAACAAAGCGGCACAGCAGGCAAAACTGGATGCAGAGAAAATTCTGGCCGACCTGAAAGCCGGTAAGAACGATGCGCTGAAAGCGGCTGGCCTGAGCTTTGGCGAAGCAAAAACGCTGAGCCGTACCGGTCAGGATCCTGTCAGCCAGGCGGCGTTTGGTCTGAGCCTGCCGGCGAAAGACAAACCTGTCTTTGGCACCACGACCGATATGCAGGGTAACGTGGTGGTTCTGGCGCTGGATGAAGTGAAAGCCGGCACGCTGCCAGACGCGCAGAAGAAGGCCATGGTTCAGGGAATTACCCAGAACAATGCCCAGATTGCTTTCGAAGCGTTGATGAGCAACCTGCGTAAAGAAGCCAAAATCAAGCTGGGTGATGTGGTCACTCAGGAGCAATAATTACGTGTCTGCTCGCAGATTTTCGTAACGTTCTGCAAAAACTAAAGGCCGCTTTCGCGGCCTTTTCCATTTCTGCAATCTGCTGTTTGTCCCTGTTTTCCCGTGCGGCTATCGTGGCATGGCTGTCAACAAACAAGGAGAAAACAGCATGAAATGTGGAATCAAAGCACTGTTAATTACACTGGCTATTGCCACTTCCGGGATGAGTGCGGGCGCGCTGGCGGCGTCACCCTCGTCTAAAGCCCAGGCTGCACAAACTCAGGCCGATGCAACGTCACAAGGTCAGGTTAAAGCCAACGCGACGGCCAGCACGAAAGCCATTGAGGACGAGGGTACGCGGGTCAGTATTAATACTGCCTCTGCGGACGATCTTGCCCGCGTAATGAATGGCGTGGGCCTCAAAAAAGCGCAGGCCATCGTCAGCTATCGTGAAGAGTATGGTCCTTTCAAAACCCTTGACGATCTCAAGCAGGTGCCGGGTATGGGCAGCGCGCTGGTTGAGCGCAATCTCGCACACCTGACGCTGTAATCGCGTAATCACTTGCACTGCGGCAAAAATTTGCCAGGATAAAGAGGTCATACCAGTTATGACCTCTGAACCTATAACAACGAAAGGCTATTGCGCTATGCAGACACAAATCAAAGTCCGTGGTTATCACCTCGATGTTTACCAGCACGTCAATAACGCCCGCTACCTCGAATTTCTTGAAGAGGCGCGCTGGGACGGCCTGGAGAACAGCGAAAGCTTCCAGTGGCTAACCGCACACAACATCGCGTTTGTGGTCGTCAATATCAACATTAACTACCGCCGCCCGGCTGTGCTGGGGGATGTGCTCACCGTGACCAGTGAGGTCCAACAACTGAATGGCAAAAGTGGTGTATTGAGCCAGGTCGTTACGCTGGAGCCAGAAGGGCAGATTGTGGCCGATGCGCTGATCACCTTTGTCTGTATCGATCTCAAAACCCAGAAAGCGTTGCCGCTGGAAGGGGAGTTGCGCGAAAAGCTGGAGCTGATGATCGCGTAAATTTTTGTCTTTTATAAAAGACAAGAAGGGTTTTCAGGGATAAAATCATGAACAGGGACTACGTTGTTAAACGTTACCGAACCCGCGACGGAAAAATACCGTTTGAGGATTGGGTAGCAAAGTTGAGACGAAAGGATCCGGAGCTGGCGTTTCGGATCCTTCTGCGAATCGACCGCGCTGAGAAGGGGAATTTTGGCGATTACCGTTATCTCAGAGAGGGTGTCTGGGAGTTGAAGGTTGATTGTGGTCCCGGTTATCGAGTCTATTTTGCGGTCCAGCACCGGGAAATCTTATTGTTGCTGATCGGCGGTGACAAAAAGAGCCAGAAAGCGGATGTGATGCTGGCAATAGATTACTGGAAAGATCATCAAAAGGATAAACTCCATGAGCAAAAGTGAGCGAAAATTCTCAAGTACCGTCAGCCATGATGAAGCTGTAGTCAAAATGCTGCGCGAAAATCCTTCTTACGCGCAACTCTATCTGCAAATTGCACTGGATGAAATTTACGAGGACCAGGGGATCCCAGCCTATTTGATTGCCCTCAGACGCGTTATCGAAGCGCGCGGCGGTATTGGAGAGATTTCAGCCAAAGCGGGGCTTTCACGTCAGCAGCTATACGGTACCCTGTCCGAAAATGGTAACCCAACGCTGACTACACTGATGAAAATTACCCGTGCTGCCGGTGTAAAACTGTTCGACAGCACGGTCAGGTAGCCCTTATTTCAGCCCGGTCTTTTTCTGCATTGCGGCCATCACGCCCGCTTTATCCGCAAAATAATGATTCAGACCGTTCGCGCGCAGGTTACAGGCGGCACACTGCCCACAGCCGTCCCCTTTAATGCCGTTGTAGCAGGTCAGGGTCTCGTTGCGAACGACATCCAGCTTGCCCCAGTAGTCGGCCAGCGCCCAGGTTTCAGCCTTATCCAGCCACATCAGCGGCGTTTCGAAGCGGGTCTCTTTTGCCATTCCCAGATCGACGGCGTGATTGAGTGCTTTCACGAATTCATCCCGGCAGTCCGGGTAGCCAGAGAAGTCGGTTTCGCACACGCCCGTGATCACCGCTTCGGCCTTCACCTGATAAGCGTATATTGCCGTCAGGGTCAGGAAGAGAATGTTGCGGCCCGGTACGAAGGTGTTCGGAATGCCGCTGGCATCCGGTTCGTAATCAGGCACCGGAATGCTGTCGCGGGTGAGGCTGCTGACGGCCAGTTCATTTAACAGCGTCACGTCCAGCACTTTATGAGCGCGGGCGCCCAGTTTGAGAGCCAGTTCACGAGCGACTTCGATTTCAGCGCGATGACGCTGACCATAATCAAAAGTGACGCAGTGCACTTCATCATACTGGTGAAGCGCCTGAATCAGGCAGGTGGTGGAATCTTGTCCTCCGCTGAACACGACGACGGCACGTTTCATAGATCATCTCGACAGTTACAGTAAAAGCGTCATGTTAACGCCTGGCTAAAGCGGCGACCAGCTTCTTCACGCGTTTGGTGGAGGAAGCCAGGCTTCGGTGAAGTCAAACCAGCCGCGAGTGTTAAGGCGTATGCCGTTGACGCCCGGAGGCGCGCTGATTTGATACTGGTAGTTAAAGAGCGGCGTCAGGACGGCTGTCTCCATTAACCGGCTGAATATAGCCTGAAGTCCTGCGTGTCGGTCACGCTCGTCGGCCTGCGACTGCACCGCATCCAGCGTGGCCTGCAAATGGGCGAATGCCGGTGCGCTCAGCAGATGCGGCCAGAGCGCATCGCAGCGGAGCCACTGCTCAAGCGTGTACGCCGGCGCTTCGCCAATCAGTCTGTCTCCCATCATGATGTCTGCATCGGCAAGCTGCTGGCACCCGTCCCACGTTTTGGCGTCGTGAAAGATGACGGTCAGTTCACAACCCTGCCGCGCAAGGTATGCTTTTAACTGGCTGGCCATGGTGTGAAGCTCAACCGGCAAGTGGTAGACCAGCGTCAATGCCTCTGGCAGCGCAACGTCGGTTAAATCAGGCCAATGGGGGATCGCCCAGCCGGGAAGCAGTTCCTCGGTAGGAGTGATGAGCCCTTCGTTCAGGGGAAGCGTGTGCAGCAGCGTTGAGAGATGAATGATATTAATCAGCCGCTTTGCCTGAAGTTCGCTCAGACGTGGACTCTGTTTCAGCGTGAGGTAGCAGAAGCCCAGACTGGTGCTGTTACTCACCAGCCGCAGGCTGGCCAGTTCGTCGGCCTCGCCAATAGCGATTTGCACCGGGTGGCGACAGCTGGTGCCCAGACTGTAGTCAAAAAGCTGGGGCGTGATCCAGTACTCGATAGCCTTAAGCAACGGATGGCCAAGATGATACTGCTCGTGGCTTTCCAGACGCACCAGTTCAGGCTCAAAAACGCTCAGCCGAAAGGGACCGCTGCCCACCACGGGGTAATCGGGATGCGCCAGACGGCTACAGTAGGTTGCCAGCCTGTGCGCCAGCCAGTAGTCAGGTTGATGGAGAATAAACGTCAGGCACTGCGGGTGCGTGGTTTCGATACGTAAGACGCTGCGGAACAGCGTGCCCATGCCGGGCTGCGATAACAGCGCCGTCAGGCTTTGCCGGAGCTGTGCCGTCTCTATTTTATCGCCGTTATGCCAGTGCAGGGTGGAGCGAATGTAGAAATGCCAGCGCAGGCCGTTAGCAGAGACTTCCCAGTGATGCGCCAGATCGCCCGTGGGTTCACTGCTGTTACCATTAAAACGCGTCAAACCAGAGAATACCTGTCCCGCCAGATGCTGCTCCGCCCGGCCAGGGAGAAACCCCGGCTGAAGCGGCTCCAGCGAGCGATAGTAGGGAATACGCAGCGTCGGCGTATCGTTCTGCCACTGTCCGCCCATAAACGGATGCAGCAGCGATCGCAGATCTTCAGGCGCGAGCTGGGCCAGCTCCAGCGCGTTGTGCTGCTGTCCACTTTTCAGGGCCTCTTCCATCATCGTATTACGCAACGAATCCGGGGTGACGTGAAAGCGTAATTCCCCACGCTTACCTCGTCCGGAGCGGGCGTGCCAGCTTAGCCAGCCCGCCTCCTGCGCCTGGCGCAGCAGGGTGCGAACATGTCGCTCGCTGCAAAAGCAGCGGCTGGCAAGTTCACTGATGGTCACCTGCTGCGGTGCGCCGGCAGACGGGTGCCACAGACGCTGATACTGGTTAAGACGGTTAAGCTGGCGCATGAAAAACCCGGAACAATAATTATCATCTATTCACTATTACTTCCGTATATCCCACGTAATACTGATGCACAAGTTAACCGCATCACATTTCGGGAGTAATCATGGCTCGGCTCGCTGCATTTGATATGGACGGCACGCTGTTAATGCCGGATCACCGTTTAGGGGAGAAAACCCTGAACACTCTTAAGCGCCTGCGCGAGCGTGAAGTTACCCTGACGTTTGCTACTGGTCGTCATGTGCTGGAGATGCGCCATCTGCTGGGGACATTTGCCCTCGATGCGTTCTTGATCACCGGCAACGGAACGCGCATTCACTCCGTCGACGGCGATGTGCTGCACCGTCAGGATCTTAATCCGGAGGTGGCGGACATTGTCCTGCACAGCACCTGGGATACGCAGGCCAGCGTGCATGTTTTTAATGATGAAGGCTGGTTTACCGGGCGTGAGATCCCGGCCTTGCTGCACGCTCACGTTTACAGCGGCTTTAAATATCAGCTTATCGATTTGCGCCGCATTCCGGCACACAAGGTGACCAAGATCTGCTTCTGTGGCGATCACGACGATCTCTGCCGTCTGCGTATTCAGCTTAACGAGGCGCTGGGCGAACGGGCGCACCTGACCTTCTCGGCGGTGGACTGTCTTGAAGTGCTGCCGGTGGGCTGTAACAAAGGATCCGCGCTGGCGGTGCTGAGCGATCATCTGGGGTTGACGATGCAGGACTGTATGGCCTTTGGTGACGCCATGAACGACCACGAGATGCTGAGCAACGTAGGTCGTGGGCTGATTATGGGGAACGCGATGCCGCAGCTTATCGCCGCGCTCCCGCATTTACCGGTTATCGGACACTGTCGTAACGAAGCGGTGTCCCATTTTTTGACGCATTGGCTGGACAAAAATAACCTCCCATATTCCCCCGAATAGTGAGACCCTTCCAGCAAGCCAGGCTAAAGCCTGGCTTTTTTTATTTCACCAGCTGCGAAATCTGCGCTTTCCACGGCTCAACATCGCCAATATTGGCCTGCACCCATTCTGCGTTGTAATAGGTGTCCAGGTATCGCTCCCCGCTGTCGCACAGCAGCGTGACGACAGAGCCGGTACGGCCTTCTTCACGCATCCTCGCGGCCAGCTGTAGCGCGCCCCACATATTGGTGCCGGTAGAAGCCCCGACTTTACGGCCAAGCTGTGTCTCCAGCCAGTGCGCCGTCGCGACGCTGGCGGCATCCGGCACGCGGAGCATCTCATCCACAACGTCCGGAATGAACGAGGGTTCGACGCGCGGGCGACCAATCCCTTCGATCTTGCTCCCCACGGGGCTGCGCAGGCTCGCATCGCGGGATTGCCAGTAATCGAGGAACACCGAGTTTTGCGGGTCAACCACCATCAGCTGCGTATCATAACCCTGACAGCGGATATAACGTCCGATGGTGGCGGAGGTTCCGCCCGTGCCCGCGCTCATGACAATGTAAGAGGGGACAGGATGCGGCTCATGGGTCATCTGGCGGAAAATGCTGTCCGCAATGTTATTATTGCCGCGCCAGTCGGTGGCGCGTTCGGCGAAGGTGAACTGGTCCATATAGTGACCATTCAGCTCGCGGGCCAGCATTTCGGAGGCCGCATAGATTTCGCAGGCGCTGTCCACAAAGTGGCAGCGTCCGCCGTAAAATTCAATCTGTTCAACTTTACGTTTCGCCGTGCATGAGGGCATCACGGCGATAAACGGCAGACCCAACAGGCGGGCAAAGTAGGCTTCGGAGACGGCAGTTGATCCGGACGACGATTCAATAATCGTGGTGCCTTCTTTAATCCAGCCGTTACATAAACCGTATAAAAAGAGTGAACGCGCCAGGCGATGCTTCAGGCTACCGGTAGGATGGGTACTTTCATCTTTCAGATAGAGCTGAATACCGGGAAATCCCGGCAGAGGCAGGCGGATTAAGTGGGTGTCTGCCGAGCGCTGATAGTCGGCATTTATTTCGCTGATGGCATGTTTAACCCAGGTGCTATTCATCGTAGTTATCCATTTGTCATTTTGTGCCCAGCATAGCGAAAAGCACAGAAAAAATTGTTGCTATCTGACCTTTAAAATAGAATGTAAGGAGAATAATTTTCTCTTCGAGGTGGTTATGTTAGATAAAATTGACCGTAAGCTGCTTTCTTTGCTGCAAAGCGACTGTACCCTCTCTTTGCAGGCGCTGGCAGATGCCGTTAATCTGACCACCACACCGTGCTGGAAGCGCCTCAAAAAGCTGGAAGATGATGGCATTCTGCTGGGACGTGTGGCGCTGCTGGATCCCGAAAAACTGGGGCTTGGACTGACCGCCTTCGTCCTGATAAAAACGCAGCATCACAGCAGCGAATGGTACTGCCGCTTCGTCACGCAGGTTTCCGACATGCCCGAGGTGCTCGGCTTCTGGCGCATGGCGGGGGAATACGACTATCTGATGCGCGTTCAGGTGGCAGACATGAAGCGCTACGATGATTTTTACAAGCGGCTGGTCAATAGCGTACCGGGCTTGTCCGATGTCACCTCCAGCTTCGCCATGGAACAGATTAAATACACCACAGCGTTACCCATTGAATAACTTCTTAAAATACCTTCAGGAAAAGACCGCGTGCGATTATTTGCCCAATTAAGCTGGTACTTTCGTCGGGAGTGGCAACGCTACCTCGGCGCAGTGGCCCTGCTTATTATCATTGCCATTCTGCAACTGATCCCCCCCAAAGTGGTGGGCTACGTCGTGGATGGCGTTACCGAACAACATTACACCGCCGCACGGGTGATGATGTGGGTCGGTACGCTGGTGCTGACGGCCGTGGTGGTTTACCTGCTGCGTTATGTCTGGCGCGTGCTACTGTTCGGTGCGTCCTATCAGCTTGCCGTTGAGCTGCGCGAGGACTTTTACCGTCAGCTGAGCCGCCAGCACCCTGAGTTTTATCTGCGTCACCGTACCGGGGATCTCATCGCCCGCGCCACTAACGATGTAGACCGCGTGGTGTTTGCCGCCGGTGAAGGGGTGTTAACGCTGGTGGATTCCCTGGTGATGGGCTGTGCGGTATTAATTGTGATGTCTACGCAAATTAGCTGGGAGCTCACGCTGCTGGCGCTGCTGCCAATGCCGCTGATGGCGCTGGCAATTAACCGCTACGGCGAGCAGCTCCATGAACGCTTTAAGCTGGCGCAGGCGGCGTTCTCGTCGCTGAACGATCGCACCCAGGAGAGCATGACCAGCATCCGCATGATCAAAGCGTTTGGTCTGGAAGACCGCCAGTCCGCGCTGTTTGCCGCCGACGCCGCCGATACCGGCGCGAAAAACATGCGCGTGGCGCGTATTGATGCCCGTTTCGATCCGACAATTTATATTGCGATTGGTATGGCGAACCTGCTGGCGGTGGGCGGCGGCAGCTGGATGGTGGTGCGAGGCACCATGACCCTCGGGCAGTTAACCAGCTTTGCGATGTACCTTGGGCTGATGATCTGGCCGATGCTGGCGCTGGCCTGGATGTTTAATATCGTTGAACGTGGGAGCGCCGCTTACAGCCGTATCCGCGCCATGCTGGCGGAAGTGCCGGTCGTGAACGATGGCAGCGAGCCGGTACCGGAAGGTCCGGGTATTCTCAAGGCTGATATCCGCGCCTTTATCTACCCGCAAACGGAACATCCGGTGCTTGAGAACGTCAGTTTCACGCTGCGTCCTGGTCAGATGCTGGGCATCTGCGGCCCGACGGGCTCCGGTAAAAGCACCATTCTGTCACTGATTCAGCGCCATTTTGACGTGAGCGAAGGCGATATCCGTTTCCACGACATCCCTCTGCCACGTCTGCTGTTGGATGACTGGCGCAGCCGCCTGGCGGTCGTCAGCCAGACGCCGTTTTTGTTTTCAGACACCATTGCCAACAATATTGCGCTCGGGTGTCCGACCGCGACACAGGACCAGATCGAGCACGTGGCGCGTCTGGCCAGCGTCCACGAGGATATTCTGCGCCTGCCGCAGGGCTACGACACGGAAGTGGGTGAGCGGGGCGTTATGCTCTCCGGCGGACAAAAACAGCGTATCTCTATTGCCCGCGCGCTACTGCTGGACGCTGAGATCCTGATTCTGGATGATGCGCTGTCCGCGGTTGACGGGCGTACTGAACATCAAATTCTGCATAACCTTCGCCAGTGGGGAGAGGGGCGCACGGTCATCATCAGCGCGCACCGTCTGTCGGCGCTTACCGAAGCCAGTGAAATCCTGGTGCTTCAGCACGGACATATTGCCCAACGTGGTCAGCATGAGCAGCTCGCCGGGCAGACCGGCTGGTATCGGGATATGTACCGCTATCAACAGCTTGAAGCCGCGCTGGATGAGGAGGTGGCCGATGCGTAAGTTTGGACAGATGTGGCCGACGTTAAAACGGCTGCTGGCCTATGGCTCACCGTGGCGCAAACCGCTTTCCATCGCCGTGCTGTTGCTGTGGATCGCCGCGATTGCGGAGGTGACCGGTCCGCTGCTTATCAGCTATTTCATCGATAACATGGTAGCGAAAGGCTATTTGCCTCTCGGCCTGGTCGCCGGGCTGGGCGTGGCGTACGTCGGGCTACAGCTGACGGCTGCAGGGCTGCATTACGCGCAGTCACTGCTCTTTAACCGGGCCGCCGTGGGCGTGGTGCAGCAGCTGCGCACGGACGTGATGGATGCCGCGCTGCGCCAGCCGCTGAGCGAGTTTGATACCCAGCCGGTCGGGCAGGTTATTTCGCGCGTCACCAATGACACCGAGGTGATCCGCGACCTCTATGTAACCGTTGTTGCAACGGTTCTGCGCAGTGCCGCGCTAATTGGCGCGATGCTGGTGGCGATGTTCAGCCTGGACTGGCGGATGGCGCTGGTGGCAATCACCATTTTCCCGGCGGTGCTGATCGTGATGGTGATTTACCAGCGCTACAGCACGCCGATCGTGCGCCGCGTGCGCGCTTACCTTGCAGATATCAATGATGGCTTCAACGAAGTGATCAACGGCATGAGCGTTATTCAGCAGTTTCGCCAGCAGGCGCGTTTTGGTGAGCGAATGGGGGAAGCCAGCCGCTCGCATTATATGGCGCGGATGCAGACGTTACGCCTGGACGGTTTCCTGTTACGTCCGCTGCTGAGCCTCTTCTCGGCGCTGGTGCTGTGCGGACTGCTGATGCTGTTCGGCCTGACGACGCGCGGAACCATCGAGGTGGGGGTACTGTACGCGTTTATCAGTTACCTCGGACGCCTTAACGAACCGCTGATTGAACTCACCACGCAGCAGTCGATGCTGCAACAGGCAGTGGTCGCGGGCGAACGTGTATTCGAGCTAATGGACAGGCCGCGTCAGACCTATGGCGATGACGAACGCCCGCTGGAAAGTGGATCCATAGCGTTTGATCATGTCTCGTTTGCCTACCGCGACGACCAGCTTGTCTTGCAGGATATCAACCTCGAGGTACCGTCGCGCGGTTTTGTCGCCCTGGTTGGGCATACCGGCAGCGGCAAAAGCACGCTCGCCAGTTTGCTGATGGGCTACTATCCGTTGACGCAGGGGGAGATCCGTCTGGACGGACGGCCGCTTGCCTCGCTTAGCCACAACGCGTTGCGTAAGGGCGTCGCGATGGTGCAGCAGGATCCGGTGGTGCTGGCGGATACCTTTTATGCCAACGTGACGCTGGGACGTCCTTTCACCCCTGAGCAGGTATGGGAGGTGCTGGAAACGGTACAGCTGGCGGATCTGGCGCGCGGGTTAAGCGAGGGGATCAATACCCGGCTGGGTGAGCAGGGCAACAACCTCTCCGTCGGGCAAAAGCAACTTCTGGCGCTGGCGCGCGTGCTGATTGAGACGCCGCAGGTGTTAATTCTGGATGAAGCGACCGCAAGCATTGACTCCGGTACCGAGCAGGCGATCCAGCAGGCGCTGGCTGCCGTGCGGGATCACACTACGCTGGTGGTGATCGCCCACCGCCTGTCAACGATCGTCGATGCCGATACCATTCTGGTTCTGCACCGTGGCCAGGCCGTTGAACGGGGTACGCACAGAGCGCTGCTTGAGGCAAAAGGACGCTACTGGCAGATGTATCAGTTGCAGCTGGCAGGCGACGAACTGGCCGCCAGCGTGCGCGAGGAAGAGTCACTCAGCGCCTGATGCACCATAACAAGGCAATGCGCTAACAGACTTAACCGTTGGTGCAAAACTGAAACGCACCCTGCACTGCCATGGTGCGTTTTTTTTTCACTTTTTCCCGGCGCATGCGCGCCGCGGCGCTTTCCTCCTCACCTTTCACTTCTGGCACACCCTTTGCAATATCACTCTCGTGTTAGCTGCGGCCATTACCGAATTCTGACTGGAGGGGATATATGAAGCTGGTTACGGTGGTAATCAAACCATTCAAACTCGAAGACGTGCGTGAAGCGCTGTCTTCCATGGGTATTCAGGGACTGACTGTCACCGAAGTGAAAGGCTTTGGGCGTCAGAAAGGTCATGCCGAGCTTTATCGCGGGGCGGAATACAGCGTTAACTTCCTGCCAAAAGTGAAAATTGATGTGGCGATTGCCGACGATCAGCTTGATGAGGTGATTGATGTCGTCAGCAAAGCGGCCTACACCGGAAAAATTGGCGACGGCAAAATTTTCGTTGCCGAACTACAGCGCGTTATTCGCATCCGTACCGGCGAATCTGACGAAGCGGCGTTGTAAGTAACTCCTGGCACACAGTGATAGGGATCAAGAAAATGAAGAAAGCAACAATGAAAACAGGTCTGGGGTCGCTGGCACTGCTGCCGGGCCTGGCAATGGCTGCACCTGCTGTGGCAGACAAAGCCGATAACGCCTTTATGATGATTTGCACCGCGCTGGTGCTGTTCATGACGATTCCGGGGATCGCGCTGTTTTACGGCGGCCTGATTCGCGGCAAGAACGTACTCTCCATGCTGACGCAGGTTGCCGTCACGTTCGCGCTGGTGTGCGTGCTGTGGGTGGTTTACGGTTACTCGCTGGCCTTCGGGGAGGGCAACGCCTTCTTCGGCAACGTTAACTGGGCGATGCTGAAAAATATCGAACTGACCGCGGTAATGGGCAGCTTCTATCAGTATATTCATGTCGCGTTTCAGGGCTCATTCGCCTGCATCACCGTGGGGCTGATTGTGGGCGCGCTGGCTGAGCGTATCCGCTTCTCTGCGGTACTGATTTTCGTGGTGGTCTGGCTGACGCTCTCCTATATCCCGATTGCGCATATGGTCTGGGGCGGTGGTCTGTTGGCTTCCCATGGCGCGCTGGACTTTGCGGGTGGTACCGTTGTGCACATCAACGCCGCGGTAGCAGGCCTGGTAGGCGCCTACCTGATTGGCAAGCGCGTGGGCTTCGGGAAGGAAGCATTCAAGCCGCACAATCTGCCGATGGTCTTTACCGGCACCGCCATCCTCTACTTTGGCTGGTTCGGCTTCAACGCAGGTTCAGCCAGCGCCGCTAACGAAATCGCTGCACTGGCCTTCGTGAATACCGTTGTGGCAACCGCCGGCGCTATCCTCTCATGGGTATTTGGCGAGTGGGCCGTTCGCGGCAAGCCATCGCTGCTGGGTGCCTGTTCCGGGGCGATTGCCGGTCTGGTAGGTATTACGCCAGCGTGCGGTTACGTGGGCGTAGGCGGTGCGCTGCTGATCGGTATCGTCGCAGGACTGGCGGGGCTGTGGGGCGTTACCGCACTGAAACGTGTTCTGCGCGTTGACGATCCGTGTGATGTATTCGGCGTGCATGGTGTGTGCGGCATTGTCGGCTGTATCATGACCGGTATCTTTGCTGCCCAATCTCTGGGCGGTGTGGGTTACGCAGAAGGCGTAACCATGGGGCATCAGGTGCTTGTACAGCTGGAAAGTATCGCGATCACCGTTGTCTGGTCGGGTGTTGTGGCCTTTATCGGTTACAAGCTGGCTGATATGACCGTTGGGCTGCGCGTGCCGGAAGAGCAGGAGCGCGAAGGCCTGGACGTCAACAGCCACGGCGAGAATGCCTATAACGCATAATTTGAGTGCCTTGCCGGGCGGCGGCTTCGCCTTACCCGGCCTGAAAAAGCGTAATTTGCAGGCCCGGTAAGCATAGCCACCGGGCTTTTTACCTCACCCGCGATTACGCATCACACCTTCCTGCACGGTAGAAGCCACCAGCACACCATCCTGGGTGTAAAATTCCCCGCGAACAAAACCGCGCGCGCTGGACGCAGAGGTACTTTCCACGCTATAAAGCAGCCATTCATTCATATCGAATGGACGGTGGAACCACATGGAATGGTCAATTGTGGCTACCTGCATCCCTTTTTCGAGGAAGCCCACACCGTGCGGCTGTAGCGCAACTGGCAGGAAGTTGAAATCCGACGCATACCCCAGCAGGTACTGATGCACGCGTAAATCTGCGGGTACGCTGCCGTTGGCGCGGATCCACACCTGGCGGGCGGGCTCAGCGGTATGCCCCTTCATTGGGTTATGAAATTCGACCGGGCGGATCTCCAGCGGTTTATCGCACAGAAACTTCTCTTTTACCTGCGGCGGCAGCAGATGTGCGAGTGCGCGGGCAATCTCGGTTTCCGATTTCAGATCGTCCGGCGATGGGGCAGACGGCATCTTTTTTTGATGTTCATAGCCCGGCTCTGGCGCCTGGAAGGAGGCGGTCATGTAGAAGATGGGTTTCCCATGCTGGATGGCCGCCACGCGACGGGCGCTGAAGCTTTGGCCGTCACGCAGAACTTCCACGTCGTACACAATCGGTTTAGCGCTGTCACCGGGGCGTAAAAAGTAGCTGTGGAATGAGTGCACCAGACGGTCTGCCGGAACTGTCTCCTTAGCGGCATATAGCGCTTGCCCCACGACCTGGCCCCCAAAAACCTGGCGTAAGCCTAAATCTTCGCTCTGTCCGCGAAAAAGCCCTTCTTCTATTTTTTCCAGGTTCAGCAATGTCAGCAGATTGTTCAGTGCCTGACTCATAGTGGTCCTCAATAAACGCCGTGGCGAAAGATACGCTGAGTATAACGCAGAAACGATAGTGGTCCGATGGGTAGAATAATCTTAATACCTGGGCAAAATTAGGCATAAATCCGTGATTTGTGCCACACTTGTTTACGTTATGTGAATAAAACGACATCGGATGGGATCGATCCCGCCGGTGCATTGATGATAAGGAGACTTCAATGAAACTCGTGCCTATGTTAAGCGGTGTTGCAATGGCGGTGGCGTTGTCCGCCTGTGCGGATAAGAGTGCCGATGTAGCGGTACCAACGGCGACCCCAAACGGGATTAACACCCTTTCACAGCAAGCTATTCGACAGCCCAACGTGTCCGGTACCATCTGGATCAAACAGAAAGTCGCTCTGCCGCCGGACGCGGTTTTAACGGTCACGTTATCCGATGCGTCTCTGGCGGATGCACCGTCTAAAGTCCTTGCACAGCGTGCAGTTCGTACAGAGGGTAAACAGGCGCCGTTCAGCTTCGTGCTGCCGTACAACCCGTCTGACGTCCAGCCTAACGCGCGTATCCTCCTGAGCGCGGCGGTAACGATCAACGATAAGCTGGTCTTTATCACCGATACCGTACAGGAAGCGGTCAACAAAGGCGGCACCAAAATCGACCTGACCCTGGTACCGGTGCAGCAAACTGAAGTGCCTGTTGCAACGCAAACCAATCAGCCGACTCTGCCTACACCCCCAACACAGATGTAATTTTCCTTCGCCCTCTCCATGTTGACGGGAGAGGGCGTCAGTACTCCCAGCGATACTTCTGCATATCAATCTGTCCTGCCCCGGACACCTGCACCCCTTCTGAGAGTAATGCCTGACGCTGGCGCTGCAAGTCTGGCCCGGTGAGGGAAATGGCGCCATGGCGATTGACGACCCGGTGCCACGGTAACGTGCTTCCCTCCGGTAGCCTTCTCAGCACGCCTCCAACCTGACGCGCCGCGCGCGGAGAACCCGCCAGCCGGGCGACTTCCCCATAGGTCGTGACACAGCCTTCCGGAATCGAAGCCACGATTTGCCACACTCGCTGTGGGAAATTGTCATGTTCGTCCATTGTTTCTCCTGCGGGAAATCAGCGAAGGGTAATGTTATACGAAGATAAAGAAGATTGTCGGGGCAGTTTGCGCAATAATCCAGCATCCGGTTGTCAGCGGCTTGCAATTGAGGTGCTCCACAGGGATAATGCGCCAGCGCGTTGGTTATCAACGCTCTCAATGGGGGCTCTGTTGGTTCTCCCGCAACGCTACTCTGTTCACCAGGTCAGGTCCGGAAGGAAGCAGCCAGGGCAGACGACGTGGGTGCCGGGATGTAGCTGGCAGGGCCCCCACCCATTTGTGATCCTCTCAGTTGTTCCCCTGAATAAACCTTCTAAATTATGTGACTATTGTATTTTCTGTAATACAGCCTTCATTTAACTGAAATAATAATGTCATAAACCTGTAATAATAGACTGTCATTTTATTTTCGGATGCCTTTATTCTGTCATAAGCTAAAAAATATATATCTGGATAACAAACTTATCTTCGTGTATTAAATTAAACACGTGTTCCGAAAGGATGTGACAATCATGGTTACTGCGGTTTTAAACGTTAAAATTGATGAAGCGCTAAAAGAAAGACTTCGCCACTATGCGGAAGACAATAATGAGAATTTAAGCGTGACCACAGAGAAACTGCTGCTGCTGGCATTTGAAGCAGTAGAAGAGGCGGGAGTATCGGAAGAGGATGTTGATAATCAGCATACGGAAGAAGAGAGCGTAACTCCATTTACTCCTAAAGAAATCAAAGCACTACGTAAACTTCTGAAGAAGAGAAAATGAAACAACAACTATCGACTGCCAGTGACTACAACGAGGCCTGCAATCTGTTACGTTCCGGCTACGTGAAACATGTTCGTCTTGGCTGGAATGTAGGAAGTGATGAGTTCTTTCGAATTGCGTCTGACTGGTGTGATACCGGTGCAAAAATAAAGAAAGAAGGGGATAATTTCATTATTTCGCTGAAAGGCTTCCCGATTCCTCCTCAACATTAAGCTGTTCTTCATGAAAACTGCTGACTGCATGCGTTACAGTCAGCAGTTTTTATTGTTTCTGGCGAATAATTTACACCAGGCTCCGTTTTACTGGCGCTACACTTTTATTTAACGCACGCCACAGCGGTTTGATCCGCAATAATGCCTCTTCAAGTTCTGGCGGACTGAGTGAGAAGGGCATTCGCAGATAGCGGTCAAACGCGCCTGAAAGCCCAAAGCGCGTGCCGGTGCCCATAATGATGCCTGTCGTCTCGGCGCGTGCCGCCAGCTGCGTCGCCAGCATGCCGGGTAATTCAATCCAGTATGAGAGCCCTCCCTCCGCTTCCTGAAACCGCCATTCGGGGAAATGTTCCCGCAGCATCTGGCCGCAGCGGTCGCGACGTTCTGCCAGCATTTCCCGCCGGGCAGGCAGGAAGGTTTCACTGTTTTCGATAAGCCACAGCGTGGCCAGTTGTTCCAGCACCGGAGAACCCAGATCCAGCGTGTCGCGCGTCTGCGCGAGCGTGGCGATAGTGCGGGACGAGGCGCGGATCCAGCCGAGACGCAGCCCACCCCAGAAACTTTTGCCTGCGGAACCCAGCGTCATCACCGCGGCCTCCGGGTTAAAGGCGGCCAGCGGCGGCGGCGGGGGAGCATCGAACCAGAGATCGACCATGGTTTCATCCACCACCAGCGTGGTGCGGGTTTGCGCGGCGATGTCGGTTATGGTCTGGCGCGTCGCGGCATCCATGCAACGCCCGGTCGGATTATGAAAATCCGGCATCAGATAGGCCAGACGCGGGGCGGTCTGGGCGAGCGTTGCGGCAAAACCGTCGGTATCCCAACCCGTTTCAGGCAGCGAGACGCCCACGGGCCGGCATAGTGCTCCCTGAATGGCGGCTATTGCCAGCGGGTAAGTGGGATGATCCACCACCACGCGATCCCCGGGACCGGTCATCATTCTTAAGATCAGGGCAAAGCCGCTGACGGCGCCGTTCACCACCATCACTTCATCTGCCCGGGTGGGCAGACCGCGTGCGGTGTAGCGGGCGGCGATAGCTTCACGCAGCGCCGGAAGCCCAAGCTGATCGTACCCGGTCAGCGCCAGATTCGGCGTGATGGCCGTTAGCGCGTGGGCGTAGGCCTGGTGGATCTCTGGCCCCGCGTTGAGCGCGGCGGTTGAGAGATCCAGCGCCGCACTGGCTGTGGAAAGCGTGGGCACGGCGCGGCTGTCTGGCAGGATCGCCCGCGAACCGCTGCCGTGACGGCTCTCCAGATAACCTTCTTCCCGCAGATGCGCCAGCGCGCTGCTGATGGTGGTGCGGCTTACGCTCAGTGCGGTGGCCAGCTCCCGCTCTCCGGGCAGGCGCGTGTTTAGCGCCAGCCTGCCATCCAGAATCAACAGGCGTAACGCGTCAGCCAGCTGGCGCCACAGCGGGGTACGGGAAGAGGCTTGCTGCCAGTGCCCTAACAGGCGTACCAGAGACTGGCTTCCAAAACGACGTGATGACATGTGCAGTCCACTATTTGAAAACTGGACATTAATCATAGTGCCATTTTCACCGAAGATGGAACCTGGTACTTCGGAGAAGAGAAAATGGTACGTCGTCTGGTACGACTTTATGTCGGTTTAGGCCTGTACGGGCTTTCAACCGCGATGTTTATTCGTTCGGATCTGGGTGTCGACCCTTGGGATGTCTTTCACCTTGGCGTCGCCATCCAGACAGGGATGAGCATCGGCACGGTGATTATTTTAACCGGGGCAGCGGTGCTGCTGCTGTGGATCCCGCTGCGTCAGCTGCCGGGGCTGGGCACTATCAGTAATGTGATTTGTATTGGTCTGGCGGCAGATGCGTCAATGGCGCTGATCCCTGAGCTCACCTCGCTGCCCGTGCGCATCACCCTGCTGGTTTCCGGCATTGTGGTTAACGCCCTTGCCACCGGGATGTATATCGGCGCGGGTTTTGGCGCAGGCCCGCGCGACGGCCTGATGACCGGCATACACGCCCGGCTGGGCTGGTCGATCCGCAGCGTGCGTACCGCGATCGAGGTGACTGTGTTGATCGTCGGCTACCTCCTCGGGGGAGCGTTTGGCGTTGGAACCGTGCTGTATGCATTAACCATCGGCCCGCTGATCCAGCTCTGTTTGCCGTGGTTTCGCCAGAGACCGCGCATTCAGAAAGCTGCACAGCCGGAGCGGATTGTTTAATTTTGCGAAGCGCTCACAGGCTATGATGGCGTAACTGTGTCAGAATAGAGACTTCTCTTTTCACGACGCCAGAATGTATGAAAGCGATCACTCTTTATGACGTTGCCCGCGTGGCAGGCGTTTCTTATCAGACCGTTTCCCGGGTGATTAACGACGCGGAACACGTTTCTGCCCGTACGCGGGAAAAGGTCCGGCAGGCCATGGCGGCGCTACACTATGTGCCCAACCGTGGCGCGCAGCAGCTGGCCGGGAAACGCACCCGTACGCTGGGGCTGATGACCAGCGATCTGGCGCTACATGCGCCGTCGCAAATCGCCTCAGCTGTAAAATCCCGGGCAGTGGAGCAGGGGGCTAGCGTACTCATCTCCATGGTGGAGCAACCCGCGCAGTGTCAGGCTGCTTTGCAGGAATTACTGGCGCAGCGCGTAGAGGCGCTGCTGGTGAACGTTCCGCTGGAAGATGCCCTGGCAGAAATGCTTCAGGAAATGGCCTCGCCGACCCCGGTTCTTTTTCTCGATGTGTCCCCCACAGCTCGGGTTAACAGTCTCGTTTTCAATGCCGAACAGGGCGCTGCCCTGGGGGCAGAGCATCTGCTTTCGCTGGGGCACCAGCGAATTGCGCTGCTCGCCGGGCCGGAAAGTTCTGTCTCTGCCCGGGCTCGTCTGGCGGGATGGAAAACCACGCTCGCTCAGGCCGGCGTGGAGGCGTTTGCGGTGGCGCAGGGCGACTGGAGCGCGGCTTCGGGCTATGAGAAAGGGCATCAGCTCCTGGCGGGCGCGCAGCTGCCGGAGGCGATCCTCGTCGCTAACGATCAGATGGCGCTTGGCGTTTTACGCGCCTGTGCGGAAAAAGGCGTTGCGGTACCGGGGCAAATCTCGGTTGTCGGGTTTGATGATACGGCTGACAGCGCGTGGTTTTCACCTCCGCTCACCACCGTTCGGCAGGCGTTCCGCGAGGCCGGTGAGCGCAGCGTGGAGTGGCTGATGGCACCTGCCCATCACGACGAATGCTGGCAGGAACAACTTCCCGTTACGTTGAGCGTGCGTCATTCCACCGCGCCGCGCGCCGCACAGCAGGCCGATCGTGAAGATCTTGCGCAACAGCTCAGAACGCTGGCGCTGCTGGCGGAGAAACTGGCGCGCAGCTAGCACTTTTGTGATCGTGCTCGCCTGGTGACGATCAAAGTCTTTACCGCTACCGTTTACCAGGGCATGTTGGCTAAAATTGTGAGCGCTTCGCAAAGAGGTTGATATGTCTTCTACATTGCTGCTGACTCTCAGCGCACTTCTGGCGCGTCGTGACTGGGAAAACCCGGGTGTGACGCAGTGGAATCGTCTGGCCGCACACGCGCCTTTTCATAGCTGGCGCGATGAAACCTTCGCCCGCGAGGATAAGCCTTCGCGGAGCAAGCGTCTGCTTAACGGCATCTGGCGATTCAGCTTTTTCCCGGCGCCAGAGCAGGTTCCGGAGGCATGGATAACGGACGATCTGGCTGATGCCGTTGAGATGCCCGTGCCGTCGAACTGGCAGATGCAGGGATTTGATACTCCCATCTATACCAACGTCACCTATCCGATAAATGTGAACCCGCCCTATGTTCCGGTTGAAAACCCAACCGGTTGTTACTCGCTCACATTTGAGATGGATGACGCCTGGATGTGCAGCGGGCAAACCCGCATTATTTTTGACGGGGTGAATTCAGCTTTTCATCTGTGGTGTAACGGCCAGTGGATGGGCTATTCGCAGGACAGCCGTCTGCCTGCGGAGTTCGATCTCAGCGCGGTGCTGCGACCGGGGCAGAACCGCCTGGCGGTGATGGTGTTACGCTGGTGCGACGGAAGCTATCTGGAAGATCAGGACATGTGGCGGATGAGTGGCATTTTCCGTGACGTCTCGCTGCTGCACAAACCGGAAACGCGAATTGCCGATTATCAGATCGTGACCGATCTGAATGCCGAATGCGATCGGGCGATACTCCGGGTTGACGTTGCGCTGGAAGGCACACGCTACGCCGAATGCGAGGTGGCGTTTACCCTGTGGCGTAACGGCGAAGCCTGCGCGCAAACCACGCAGCAGCCCGGATCGGCCATCGTGGACGAACGCGGCAGTTGGGCAGAACGGCTTAGGGTGGCGATACCCGTGAACGCTCCTGCGCTATGGAGCGCTGAAACACCGGAATGCTATCGGCTGACAATATCGCTTCGGGATGCGCAGGGTAACGTGCTGGAGACTGAAGCCTGCGATGTCGGTTTCAGACGCGTCGAAATCAGCAACGGCCAGCTGAAGCTTAACGGCAAACCGCTGCTGATCCGCGGCGTGAACCGTCACGAACATCATCCTGAGAAGGGGCAGGTGATGGATGAGGCGACCATGCGCCGCGACATCGAACTGATGAAGCAGCATAACTTCAACGCCGTGCGCTGCTCGCATTATCCGAACCATCCTCTGTGGTACACGCTTTGCGATCGCTACGGCCTGTACGTGGTTGATGAGGCGAATATTGAAACCCATGGCATGGTGCCAATGAGCCGCCTGGCGGACGATCCGCGCTGGCTGCCTGCCATGAGCGAACGCGTAACGCGTATGGTGCAGCGGGACCGGAATCATCCGTCCATCATCATCTGGTCCCTGGGGAATGAGTCCGGGCATGGGGCGAATCACGATGCGCTGTACCGCTGGCTGAAAACCACCGATCCCACGCGGCCGGTGCAGTATGAAGGCGGCGGCGCCAGTACGGCGGCAACCGATATTGTCTGCCCGATGTACGCTCGCGTCGATCAGGATCAGCCGTTCCCGGCGGTGCCAAAGTGGTCGATTAAAAAGTGGATTGGTATGCCGGACGAAACCCGTCCGCTGATCCTGTGCGAGTATGCCCACGCGATGGGCAACAGCTTTGGCGGCTTTGCCAGCTACTGGCAGGCATTCCGCAGCCATCCCCGGTTGCAGGGCGGCTTTGTCTGGGACTGGGTCGATCAGGCGCTGACGAAAAAAGCGGAAGACGGCACGGTATTCTGGGCCTACGGCGGCGATTTTGGCGATAAGCCCAACGACCGTCAGTTCTGCCTCAACGGACTGGTGTTTCCCGATCGCACTCCGCATCCCGCCCTTTACGAGGCGCAGCGTGCCCAGCAGTTCTTTACCTTTACGCTGGTGAGCACCGCTCCGCTGGTCGTCGAGATCCAGAGCGATTATCTGTTCCGTCATACTGACAACGAGTATCTGCGATGGTCGGTGGCGCGTGACGGTGCGGTACTGGCTTCCGGCGAAACCCCCCTTTCTGTTGCGCCCGAGGGGACGCAGCACGTTGAGATCCCGCTGCCTGAACTTGTCGCTGAGCCGGGCGAGGTCTGGCTCAACGTGGAGATCGTTCAGCCGCAGGCCACGCCGTGGTCGCCGCCCGGCCACCGTTGTGCCTGGGATCAGTGGCCGCTCCCGGCGCCGCTGTACCTTGCGCCACCGAAAGCAGGCGGAACCCCTCCGCAGCTAACGGTGCAGGACGAGGCGCTGGACATTACTCATCAGCAGCAGCGCTGGCAGTTTAGCCGTCTCACCGGAAACTTGACCCAGTGGTGGAACGAGGGCGCTGAAACGCTCCGTTCTCCGCTAACGGATAACTTCACCCGCGCGCCGCTGGACAATGACATTGGCGTCAGCGAGGCGACCCGCATCGATCCGAACGCGTGGGTGGAACGCTGGAAAGCGGCAGGGATGTATGAGATGTCCGCGCGCCTCCTCCAGTGTGAAGCGGAGCAGCATAACCGTGAGGTGGTGGTGACCACGCAGCACGTCTGGGAGCATCAGGGTAAAGCGCTATTTATGAGCTGCAAGGTCTGGCGGATTGATGACCACGGGGTGCTGCACGGTGATGTGCAGGTGACGGTGGCGTCTGACATTCCTGAGCCCGCTCGCGTGGGCCTGAGCGTTATGCTGGCGGATATCCCGGAAACGGTGCGCTGGCTGGGACTAGGCCCGCTGGAAAACTATCCGGACAGAAAACTGGCGGCGCAGCAGGGGCGCTGGGCGTTACCGCTGGAAGAGATGCAGACGCCGTATATCTTCCCGACGGAGAACGGTTTGCGCTGCGACACCCGCGAGCTGACGTTTGGCTCCCATCAGTTGCAGGGACAGTTCCATTTCTCCCTGAGCCGTTATAGCCAGCGGCAGCTGCATGAGACAACGCATCAGCACTTGCTGCGGGAAGAGGCTGGCTGCTGGTTGAATCTTGATGCGTTTCACATGGGCGTAGGGGGGGACGACTCATGGAGCCCGAGCGTAGCCCCGGCCTTCATTCTGCAAAACCGCCGGCTGCGCTACACGTTTAGCTGGCAGCAGAACGGCTGAGCCGAAACGTGCGGCCACTGCCGTGGCCGCACGTAACACCGCACAATCGGTTTATTTCCTGAGGTTGTGCGCGGCCCAGAGAATGAAATCCTCTTTAGGCAGCGCCTTGCTGAAATACCAGCCCTGGCCGTACTGCACGCCGTGGCGATGCAACCATTCGATCTGCCCTTCAGTTTCAATGCCTTCTGCGACCATCGCCAGTTTAAGCGATTTGGCCATTTCGATGATGTGGGGAGTCACGTGCTTGTACTCCAGCGCATCCACAAAGGATTTATCAATCTTCAGAGTATCGACATCCAGATCCTGCAAATAGCTCAGGCTGGAGTAACCCGTGCCAAAATCATCAATGTAGATAGCGTGCCCGGCGCGGCGAAATGCAGCGATAGCAGGTACGCTGACGGCAGGATCGGCAAACCCGCGCTCGGTTAATTCAAGGGCGATCTGGCGCGGGTGGACGCCCCATTTGTTGAGCAACTGACTCAGCTGGCGAGGCAGCTCGGGGGACGTTAAATCCGATGGCGCAAGGTTGACAGAAATATGCAGTTCCGGGTGATGGTGTAGCCAGGCGCCTAGATCCTCAAATACCTCATTTACCACTAGCCGCGTCAGCGTTGAAATAAGCCCTGTCTGCTCAGCCAGCGGAACAAAGAGATTAGGCGACAGGTTACTGCCATCTGGCTGCGGCCAGCGCATCAGCGCTTCAGCACCCACCAGTTTTCCACTACACAGCGCCACGATGGGCTGGTAGTGAACCTCGATCTCCCGGTTGTTGATCGCGTCGATCAGGCGGTGACGCGGGGACAGCAAACGGCGGAGAATGCGCAGGACAATAAGGGCAGCAACCAGGCTTAGCAGTATGCCAGCCGGTAGCCAGATGATCAGTTGCTGGTGCCAGGAAGCCGCCAGCGGTTTTAACGACGCCCAAGCGATCACCGTAAACCCCAGTTCGGGTACAGGTTTCATCACGTACATTGAGCCGTTGTATTGCACGCGCGTAACGTCCTGCTGCTCCTTAACGACAGAGAGAATATACGGGTCTAGAACATTGCTTCTGGCAAATATATGATGGGTTGAGCTGCCCACCAGGGCGGCATCCATTGAGATTTCACCAAACGGAACAACATCCACAAGCGACGCCGGATCGACCATTACCAGATAATGTCCTTTCCCCAGAACGGCCATATAACGCTGAATGCCGAGGTCGTTTTGCGAGGTGAGCCACGCGCTATAACCATCTTCGGTGATCCGCATTGGGGGCGGTAAGATCGCCGTATCACTGGATTGTTCAAGCGATGAGCAGAGCGGTTTCAGGTTATCGATATACATCACTTCCTGGATATAGCGCCATGAGAACGCGACCCGGCGCATTTCGCGTAAATGCGGGGGAGTGCAGGGCGGGGCGTGGAATGTCTGTAGGTGCGTGAGCGCCTGTTTTGCCTGCGCAACGACTCTGTCGGTACGGATCAGGACACGCGAGGCATAGCTGTCCAGCGCGTCCACAAATTTCTCCTCAGCCTGACGATGCGCCAGCCAGATACTGAGGCACACAGGGACCAGCACAGAGAAGATCAGTACGCCTGTCACCAGGCTGACCAGATGTCGGGTTCGCATGCTGTTTTATCCTTCCCATATGCCCGCCCCGGGCCTGGAGTTTGCGCGCCAGAGGAAAAAGTTTTTATCGGTAAATGATATAGTTATAGCATGCAACCGTCTCAGGCAGGTATCTGAATAAACCTTTCAAAAACAGGCTGCGCGTCACAGGGGTTGTTTTTGCAGCAAAGCTCAGATAGTATCTTGTTATGTTATAACAATACATGAAGACCAGAGATGAAACCGAATATCCATCCAACCTATCGCACCGTTGTGTTTCACGACACCACGGCTAATGAATATTTTAAAGTTGGCTCAACGATTAAGACAGATCGTGAAATTGAGCTTGAGGGGAAAACGTATCCTTACGTTACTCTTGATGTCTCCTCTAAATCACATCCGTTTTACACCGGGAAGCAGAAGACCTTCTCGACAGATGGCAGCGCGGCACGCTTCCGCAAGCGTTTTGGCGGCTTTCTTGATGCGAAGCGAGGCTAATCATGCAGGTGCTTAACTCATTGCGCAGTGCAAAACAGCGTCACCCGGATTGCCAGATAGTCAAACGCAAGGGACGCTTATACGTGATTTGCAAATCTAACCCGCGCTTTAAGGCGGTGCAGGGGCGTAAAAAAAGGCGCTAGACGCGCGTTTCTCGCCAGCTTTCCAGGGATCTTTTCTGTTTGCCATCGGCAGTAAAATTGTCGGTGGCAAGCCAGCTTTCAAAGGCGCTCGCCAGCGCTGGCCACTCTTTGTCGAGAATTGAAAACCAGTCGGTGTCCCGGTTTCGGCCTTTAATGACCAGCGCCTGGCGAAAACGCCCTTCAAACTGAAAGCCAAGACGCAGGGCCGCTTTGCGGGAGGGTTCGTTCAGGCTATTGCACTTCCATTCATAACGCCGGTAGCCCAGGGTATCGAACACGTACCGCATCAGCAGATACTGCGCTTCTGTCGACATGGGCGTGCGGCTTAACAGTGACGAGAAGTGAACATGTCCCACTTCCACGACGCCGTTTTTAGGATCGATCCGCATCAGGGACAGCGTCCCGACAGGAGACTGGTTCTGGTTATCGATAACGGTAAAGTGGATGGGATCGGCTAATTCGCTTACGCTCGCCACCCATTCGGCAAACTCCTCTGCGGTGGCATCGGGCTCACGCAGCAGCCACGTCCAGCTTCGGGTATCTCCGGCCACGGAATACGCAGAGAACAACGCGTGGGCATGCTCCATGCGCAGCGGCTCAAGCCGACAATAACGACCCTGAAGTACCACCCGGGACGGGTGCGGCCGAGGCTGCCAGTCGATAAGGCTTTCCCCTACAGGTTGACCAAACTCATTGAATGTATTCATCTTTATTTCCATGATGTTAAGAAGATCTCCAGATTAATGAATTGCTGGTTCCTTAAAAAGAACCACCAGGTTATGTTTTTCTGGTACCACGAGGAGGAATGATGAATATACCGGGTGATGAGCTATACACCTTGCTCCATGCTGCGCTGAAAAAACGTGGGACAGAGACGCTCCAGCGCGCGCTCTATCTTGCTTTGCGGGAGGCCATACTGTGCGGAAGGCTTCGGTCCGGCAGCCATTTGCCCGGCTCACGAACGCTGGCGCATCAGATCTCGGTGTCCCGAAATACCGTCAACGCGGCGCTGGACCAGCTGACGCTCGAAGGTTATTTGCTGCGTAGCCGCCAGGGCACGCGGGTGGGGCAATTCGCTCCTCGTACGATTGCCCGGACATTACCGGACCCGGACGTCAGGCTGACAAAACGTGTCGCCCGGCTGCCCGCGCCTGTGCCGCGTGACACTCCGGTGATGGCGTTTACGCCGGGAACGCCTGCCATCAACTATTTCCCCTTGCCGCTATGGCGGCGGTTGTACGATCGCGTCCTGCGCGAGGAGGGAAGCGCCCTGTTAGGGTATGGCGACCCTGCCGGCGAGCCGTCGCTACGGGCCGCCATTGCCCGCCATCTTGCGCTCTCCCGCGGCATTGACTGTGACGCCAGCCAGATAGTGATAACCGAAGGGGCGCTGGAGGGCGTCAATCTGTGCACAATGCTGTTAAGCGAGCCGGGGGATGTCGCCTGGGTGGAAAATCCCGGCTATAGCGGCGCCAAATGCGCTTTTGTCAAAACCGGCCTGGCGATGACCGGCATACCGGTGGATGACGAGGGGATGTGCTGGGAAGGGCTGTGTGCGCCTTCACCCACGCTGATTTTTACCTCGCCATCGCATCAGTTCCCTTACGGAAGCGTACTCAGCGCGCGGCGGCGTCTGGCGCTGCTGGAACTGGCCCGGCAGCACAACGCGTGGATCATTGAGGACGATTACGACAGCGAATTCCGTTATACCGGTGAGCCCGTCCCGGCGATGCTGGGTATGGTCAACAACGCGCCCGTTGTGTATCTGGGGACGTTCAGCAAAACGCTGTTTCCGTCGCTCCGAATGGGGTTCATGGTGTTACCGCCAGCGCTGGCGAAGGCGGCACGTCCCGCCATCGGCTCGCTGCTGCGCGGCGGGCATCGCGCTGAACAGCGCACCCTGGCGCTGTTTATTGAGGAAGGCCACTATGCGCGACATCTTGCCGCCATGCGCCGACTTTATCGTAAGCGATACCGCCAACTGCGAGAGGTGCTAAGCGCAGAGCTTCATACGCCGCATCGCGTTCTTGCCGGAGAAGGAGGGATGCACCTGGCGCTGGCGATTGACGGTATCGACGACCAGCGGCTGGTGGAGCAGGCAAGAGCGTTTCAGCTGGCACCCGCTGCGCTGAGCGGATATTACCTTGAGACGAAGCAGGGGCAAACCGGTCTGGTTTTAGGTTACGGCAATACCTCTGCTTCGCAGTTTGCGCCGGGTATCCGACGTCTTCAGGCGTTAATTACGCAGCAGTGGGGCGGGAAAGGGTAAAGACATCATAAAAAGAGAGCTGGCCCTTGGTGGTGACCATTTTCTGCAACTTCTCTTTTTGCCCGGCTTCGACAGCCGGCGAGTGCAGGATGCTGTCGATCAGCTCCTTCGGCACGTAACGCGTGTTGTACCACTCCCCGTTGTAGCACACGCGGAAATCGAGTACGTCGATATCTTCATACCGGTAACGCGGATTGACGTCGAAAAAGAAAAACGCGTTAAACACCACGAACAGCACTACCAGCAGCCAGACGGAATCGACCAGCGTTTCAGACTTCAGCATGACGATAAGCGTTGCCAGCCAGGCGGCGTACATGGCGACGAACAACCCGGGGTGTTTGCGAATAAAGCTGATGCTAAAGCGCGGGCGATTGTCGCGCTTTTCGCGAGTATTGAGATCGTCGATGGTGGCGGTAAGCAGGCGCTGTATCTCTGTCATTTTTTGCCTTTATGATTGTTGAAAATACAGGTGATCTGCTTATTTTATGAGAGGGGTTTACGCGATGAAAGTAACAGTTATGCCAGGAAAAAGCATAACAGTTACTCAGGATGCGCTTAGAGCATTTTAATGATTTTCGCCGGATTGCCGCCCACGACAGCATTGGCCGGCACGTCTTTGGTCACTACCGCGCCGGAAGCGATAACCGCATTATCGCCAATGGTTACGCCCGGGTTAATGATCGCACGTCCGCCGATCCAGACGTTATCACCAATGGTGACCGGTTTACCGTACTCCAGCCCGCTGTTACGTTCGGTCACATCCAGAGGATGCGTGGCCGTATAAATGTGCACCCCCGGCGCAAGCATACAGTTATCGCCAATGCGGACAGGGCAGACATCCAGCATGACGCAGTCAAAGTTGGCATAAAAATTTTTGCCCAGATAGATGTTATACCCGTAGTCGCAGCGGAAGCTCGGTTCTATATAGGCGCCTTCGCTTTGACCCAGCAGGTCAGCTAATAAGGCGCGACGTTCGGCCTTCTCATCGGGTGCGGTATGGTTATAGCGGTGAACAAGATGACGCGCGCGTAAACGGTCAGCCCTCAGCGTGTCATCGCCAGGGCGGTAATATTCACCTGCAATCATCTTCTGTTTTTCTTCACTCATGGGAACCTCTCTGGAATCGTTTTACGCAGCGTAAAGAGGATTAACCAGAAAGGGAACGTTCCCTAAAAGCGGCTGTGACGGGAGTCACAACATTTATGCGCATAAATACGTTTTATACGGGAACCTGGCGTTTGCACTTGAAGCGTAATTCGAAAGGTAAATTCAGCTTAACAACGGGCGTAGTGCCTTTACAGTCTCTCTTCAACGATTAACGAACAAATTTCCATACCGAAGAGGGGATCTTGTCATACAGTTTATTCATGGTTAGTTCAGCCAGACGATGGTCGGCAGCTGAATAAAATACCGCCAGTTCATTATCAGAGAGCTCGTATTTATTTTTTTCAATAACACGTTCGAGGGTGTCAATTGACTGGCAGCGTCGCAGGCGCATCAAATAATCGACTTTTGTTAATGGTTTATCAGACATAAATTCACCTTAGTAATTGTAATAATTTTAACAGGAAAGACTAACCGGATTAGCTCTGCTGACATTAGTGAAGCAGCGAAATAGACGGTTTCCTGATTTACGCCATTTCTGCAAATCCTGTGCGTTAATGCCGTAGCTGCTGAACAACATAAAGGTGTCGTCCAGGTATTCATCAATTTGCTCTATCAACTTATTATCTTCATTGTACTTAATTTTATAATTAAGTGCGAAGGTGGCGATATGCTCGATCAGCTCGTTAAGCTGTAAATTGATAGCAGACGTTGGATCGTTCACCCAGCCATGGTTACTTTCTTCAAGATTGGCAAGGCAGTCATGGTACAAGGATTCGCAGAGAAATTTCAACTGCGCGATATCATGCCTTTTTGGCGAGTACTCGTCCATAGCGCATCCCCTTCTGAGTGATTTTTTACTCACCGAACATCATGTCGGGATGGATACAACTTGCTTAGCCACATGGGAGCTGTGTTCCTGATAACTCTAACTATAAGCCACTCTGATCAAGATTTCACCGCGCTATTACGAAAAATTACAATTAAATCGTTACTGTGCGAGCCTTTACGCAAATGTACCTTTTGCAGCAACCACGTTAATCAAATAAAAAACCGTTTTTTATCGGTTCCTTAAAATTCATTGAGTTAGCGCAAAGTTTCATGTGAAGTCCGAAACCAGATATCTTCAGATAATTTCCGTTACTTAGGAATAGTCCGAATAATTTACGCCGCAAAATGATAATAAAAGAAGGCTGAGTTCCTGGTGTAAGTTATCGGCCTATTATGCCAGGCCTCATTTAAAAAGAAGAAAATAAATAGAAAAGCAATAGGTCTATTTTATGATTTTTTCTGAAAATGAAAAAGGCCGCAAATGCGGCCTTTTTATCATGTGAAACCGGTATCAGTGATGTTCTACCGAATGATTGTGCTCAACATCTTCATTTTTGCGGCTGAAGCGGCGACGAACCACCACAAAGAACACCGGTACGAAGAAGATGGCGAGAACGGTCGCCGTGACCATACCACCCATTACACCCGTACCTACCGCGTTCTGTGCGCCGGAGCCCGCGCCGGAGCTGATAACCAGCGGCATAACGCCGAGGATAAACGCCAGGGACGTCATCAGGATTGGACGCAAACGCATACGAACGGCTTCCAGCGTGGCTTCAATCAGGCCTTTTCCTTCTTTCTCCATCAGATCTTTGGCGAATTCGACGATGAGTATCGCGTTCTTCGCCGACAAGCCAATGGTTGTCAGCAGGCCCACCTGGAAGTAAACGTCGTTGGTCAGCCCACGGAAGGTCGCGGCAAGCAGTGCACCGATAACCCCCAGCGGAACCACCAGCATAACGGAGAACGGAATCGACCAGCTCTCATACAATGCCGCCAGACACAGGAACACCACAATCAGAGAAATGGCGTACAGGGCAGGGGCCTGGTTACCGGACAGACGTTCCTGATAGGACATGCCGGTCCAGTCGTAGCCGATACCCGCAGGTAGTTTGCTGGCCAGTTCTTCCATCAGGTTCATGGCTTCACCGGTGCTTCGGCCTGGCGCTGCCTGACCGAGGATTTCCATCGATGGCAAGCCGTTATAACGCTCCAGACGCGGCGAACCGTATTCCCAGCGCGAGGTTGAGAAGGCGGAGAACGGCACCATCTGGCCATCGCTACCGCGAACGTACCAGTTGTTGATATCGTTCGGCAGCATGCGGTATTGCGCTTCGGACATCACGTACACTTTCTTCACGCGACCACGGTCGATGAAGTCGTTAACGTAGCTACCGCCCCAGGCGGCGCCCAGCGTGGTATTAATGTCACTGATGGAAACACCCAGCGCCTGCGCTTTTTCCTGGTCGATATCGATCTTGTACTGCGGCGTATCTTCCAGACCGTTAGGACGTACGCCCACCAGCAGGTCAGGGTGTTTTGCCACCTCGCCAAACAGCTGGTTACGCGCCTGCGTCAGTTTTTCGTGGCCCAGACCGCCCTGGTCAATCAGCTGGAAGTCGAAGCCGGTCGCCGTACCCAGTTCAACAATCGCTGGCAGGTTAAAGGCGAAGACCATCGCATCTTTAATCTGTGAGAAGGTGCCCATCGCGCGGCCGGTAATGGCTTCTACCTTGTTCTCTGCACCTGGACGTTCAGACCAGTCTTTCAGAGAAACGAAGGCGATACCGGTGTTCTGACCACGACCCGCGAAGCCAAAGCCGTTAACCGCAAACACGGATTCGACGTTGTCTTTCTCTTTGGTCAGGAAGTAGTCGGTCATCTCATCCAGCACTTTCTGCGTACGCTCTTGCGTCGCACCGGCCGGAAGCTGCGCCATACTCAGGAACACGCCCTGGTCTTCATCTGGCAGGAACGAGCTTGGCAGACGAACGAACAGGAATGCCATCCCCACCACGATGATGATATAGAGCAGCAGGTAACGACCGGTGCTGCGCAGGATGTTACCCACGCTGTCGGTGTAGTGATGCGTGCTCTTATCAAACATGCGGTTGAACCAGCCGAAGAACCCTTTATGCTCGCCGTGTCCGCCTTTCTGAATCGGCTTCAGCATCGTCGCGCACAGGGCTGGCGTCAGGATCAGTGCAACCAGTACCGACAGCGCCATCGCCGAAACGATGGTGATGGAGAACTGACGGTAAATCGCACCGGTAGAGCCGCCAAAGAAGGCCATCGGGATAAATACCGCGGACAGTACCATCGCGATACCGACCAGCGCGCCCTGGATCTGGCCCATAGATTTACGGGTTGCTTCCTTCGGCGGCAGGCCTTCTTCCGCCATCACACGCTCGACGTTTTCGACCACCACGATGGCGTCATCCACCAGCAGGCCGATGGCGAGCACCATCCCGAACATCGTCAGGGTGTTTATCGAGTAGCCAAATATCGCCAGAACCGCGAAGGTCCCAAGCAATACAACCGGTACGGCGATGGTTGGGATCAGCGTCGCGCGGAAGTTTTGCAGGAACAGGTACATTACCAGGAAGACGAGGATGATCGCCTCAACCAGGGTTTTTACCACTTCGTGAATCGAAATTTTTACGAACGGCGTAGTGTCATACGGATAAACGATTTTCAGACCTGACGGGAAGAACGGTTCCATCTTCTTCAGCTCTGCACGAATAGCCGTCGCGGTGTCCAGGGCGTTAGCGCCGGTCGCCAGTTTGATACCCAGACCAGATGCCGGCTTGCCGTTGAACTTCGCGATAACGTCGTAGTTCTCGCCGCCCAGCTCCACTTTCGCTACGTCACGCAGGCGAACCTGCGAACCGTCCTGATTCACTTTCAGCAGAATTTTGCTGAACTCATCCGCGGAGGTCAGACGGGTTTGCGCGATGATCGAGGCGTTAAGCTGCTGGCCCTTGACCGGCGGCGTACCGCCTAACTGACCGGCCGCCACCTGGGCGTTCTGCGCTTTGATGGCGTTAATCACGTCAACCGGCGTCAGCTGGAAGTTGTTCAGTTTATTCGGATCCATCCAGATACGCATGGCGTACTGGGAACCAAACAGCTGAACGTCACCCACACCTGACGTACGGCTGATGGCGTCCTTCATGTTGGCGCCCACGTAGTCGGAAATATCCTCCTGCGTCATGGTGCCGTTGGTGTTGATCACGCCGACAACCATCAGGAAGCTACTGGACGATTTCTCGACGCTCACGCCCTGCTGTTGTACTTCCTGCGGCAGCAGAGGCATCGCCAGCTGCAATTTGTTCTGCACCTGAACCTGCGCAATGTCCGCATCCGTACCGGATTCAAAGGTCAGGGTGATCTGAACCGTACCGGTTGAGTCACTGTTTGAGGACATGTACATCAGGTTATCGATACCGTTCATGTTCTGTTCGATAACCTGCGTAACGGTATCCTGCACCGTTTTCGCATCAGCGCCCGGGTAGGTTGCGGAGATCGTTACTGCCGGTGGCGCAATCGTTGGATATTGCGCAACAGGCAGCTTCAGGATCGCAAGTCCCCCGGCCAGCATGATGATAATGGCGATCACCCACGCAAATATGGGGCGATCGATAAAGAAATTAGGCATGTCTTAACGGCTCCTGTTTAAGTTAAGACTTGGTTTGTTCTGACTGGCCAGCGGCCGACGCTTGTTGTTTGTCGTCAGATTTCACTTCCTGCGCTTTGACCTGCGCGCCAGGACGAACTTTTTGCAAACCAGTAATAATCACGCGATCGCCATCTTTCAGACCTTCCGTCACCAGCCACTTATCGCCAATCGCCTGCGTTGCAGTGATATTGCGCATTTCGACTTTGTTATCGGCACCCACAACCAGCGCGCTCGCATCGCCGCGTGGCGTACGGGTCACACCCTGCTGAGGAACCAGAATGGCGCTTGGGTTAGTCCCTTCCTCAAGACGGGCGCGTACGAACATACCCGGCAGCAGGGTTTTATCCGGATTCGGGAAAATGGCCCGGATGGTGATTGAGCCGGTGGTCTGATCGACGGTCACATCAGAAAATTCCAGTGTACCGGTCTGCGAGAACTCGATACCGTCGTTGGTAACCAGTTCAACCTTGGCTTTACCGTTTTCCTGTTTCAGTTGACCGCTTGCCAGCTCCTGTTTGAGACGCAGGAAATCGTTGCTGGACTGGGTAACGTCAACATAGATCGGGTCAAGCTGCTGCACGGTGGCCAGTGCGTTGGTCTGACCGTTTTGCACCAGTGCACCTTCGGTGACGGCAGATTTACCAATGCGACCGCTGATAGGGGAGGTCACTTTGGTGTAGGCCAGGTTAATACGCGCGGTTTCTACCGCCGCTTTCGCCGCCACAACGGCCGCGTTGGCTTGCTGCGCATCGGCCAGGGCTGAATCATAATCCTGTTGGCTGATGTACTGCGTGCCGAGCAGCTTCTTGTAACGATTCAACGTCAGCTGCGAAATTTTGGCTGCCGCTTCTGCTTTCGCCAGATCGCCTTTAGCGCTCTCATAAGACGCCTGGTAGGTTGCTGGATCAATCTGATACAGAGACTCACCTGCCTTGACATCACCGCCTTCGGTGAAGTTACGTTTCAGGATGATACCGCTTACCTGCGGACGCACTTCCGCAATGCGATAGGCGCTGGTGCGGCCCGGTAGTTCTGTTGTCATCTGGAGAGGTTCGGATTTGAGCGTCACGACGCCAACTTCTGGCACCTGCTGAGCTCCTTGTTGAGCCTCTTTGTCGTCACATCCTGTAAGCGCTAAGCTGCCTGAGAGCATCAGAACGACCGCCAGAGGCGTTAACCCTCTGTTTTTGTTCATATGTAAACCTCGAGTGTCCGATTTCAAATTGATCAAGGGTCCTGAGTCTAAAAACCCATTGCTGCGTTTATATTATCGTCATGCTATGGTACATACATTCATAAATGTATGTAAATCTGACTCCTGTAAATTCATCAACGTATGGCACGAAAAACCAAACAACAAGCGCTGGAAACCCGACAACACATTCTGGATGTGGCAATGCGTTTGTTCTCACAGCAGGGTGTTTCGGCAACCTCGCTGGCACAGATTGCTCAGGCCGCGGGCGTCACGCGGGGAGCGATTTACTGGCATTTCAAAGACAAGTCCGATCTGTTTGGTGAAATCTGGGAGCTTTCAGAGTCCAGCATTAGCGATCTTGAGAGTGAGTATCGGGCAAAATTCCCTCACGATCCACTCTCTGTGTTAAGAGAAATTCTAGTATATATCCTTGAAGCGACAGTTGTTGAAGAGCGCCGCCGTCTGATGATGGAAATCATCTTCCATAAATGTGAGTTCGTTGGCGAAATGGCGGTGGTTCAGCAGGCGCAACGCGACCTGTGTCTGGAAAGCTACGATCGCATCGAACAGGTCCTCACGGAGTGCATGCAGGCCAAAATGCTTCCTGCCACCTTACTCACCCGCCGGGCGGCGATCCTGATGCGCGGCTATATTTCCGGCCTGATGGAAAACTGGCTTTTTGCTCCGGAGTCGTTCGATCTCAGATCAGAGGCGCGCAGCTATGTCGACATTTTTCTTGAGATGTGCCAGCTCTGTCCGACCCTTCAAAGTAAGCATCACCCCCGTTCTACCTGATCGGGTACGGGAAAAATCGTAGACCCTTTCCGTCGTACTATTCTGCTTCAGCCGGGCGTGATATCCTTCATGCCCGACTATTTCCGGTCATTTCTCACATCACATTCACAACTATGCTGCACATCAATCGCTCGCAACATCTTGTTCTGGCCCTGTTTTTGATCCTGCTGTTTTACTTTGCAGCCGCGCCGCTTTCCTGGGCCCGTGCAGACAACGGCAGTGACATTCCCACGCGTGCTGATGTTCAGGCGCAACTCGACACCCTGAATAAGCAGAAAGATCTGTCCGCCCTGGAAAAACTTGTTCAGCAGGACCTGACGGAAACCCTGGAAACGCTGGACAAGATAGAGCGCATCAAAGCCGAAACGGCCCAGCTGAGGCAGAAGGTCGCTCAGGCGCCGGAAAACATGCGTAAGGCTACGGAGGCGCTGAATGCGCTCAGCGACGTCGACAACGACGATGAAACCCGAAAAACGCTTGCCACGCTGTCGTTGCGCCAGCTTGAGTCGCGCGTGGCGCAGCTGCTGGACGATCTGCAAACGGCGCAGTCCGATCTCTCAACCTATAACAGCCAGCTGGTTTCGCTGCAAACCCAGCCTGAGCGCGTGCAGAACGCCATGTACTCCGCATCGCAACAGCTACAGCAGATACGTAACCGTCTGAATGGCGTCACCGTTGGGGAAGGGGCGCTTCGTCCCACCCAGCAAACGCTGCTGAATATCCAGCAGACGCTGCTAAACGCGGAGATTGAACAGCAGCGTAAGAGCCTGGAAGGCAACACGGTGCTACAGGATGCGCTGCAAAAACAGCGTGACTACGTGACCGCGAATATCAACCGGCTTGAGCATCAACTTCAGCTGTTGCAGGAAGCGGTAAACAGCAAGCGCCTGACCCTGACTGAAAAAACGGCCCAGGAAGCGGTCTCGCCAGACGAGACGGCGCGTATTCAGGCCAACCCGCTGGTGAAGCAGGAGCTGGAGATTAACCACCAGCTGAGCGAACGTCTGATCCAGGCGACTGAAAACGGCAGCGCGCTGGTACAGCAGAATATCAAGGTCAAAAACTGGCTGGATCGCGCGTTGCAGGCTGAGCGTAACGTCAAGGAGCAGATTGCCGTCCTGAAGGGCAGCCTGCTGCTGTCGCGCATTCTCTACCAGCAACAGCAGACGCTGCCGTCCGCCGACGAGCTGGAAGACATGACCAATCGCATTGCGGATTTGCGTCTTGAACAGTTTGACGTCAACCAGCAGCGCGATGCGCTATTCCAGAGCGACACGTTTGTTGCCAAAGTGGAAGAGGGCCATTCAGGTGAAGTGAACGCTGAAGTTCACGACGCGCTGTTGCAGGTGGTGGACATGCGCCGCGAACTGCTCGATCAGCTCAACAAGCAGCTGGGCAACCAGTTGATGATGGCGATTAACCTGCAAATCAACCAGCAGCAGCTGGTGAGCGTTTCTAAAAGCCTCCAGGAGATCCTGACCCAGCAGATTTTCTGGGTGAACAGCAATAAACCCATGGACTGGGACTGGTTTAAATCTTTCCCGGAAACGCTGAAATCCCAGATAAAAAGCATGAAAATTACAGTGAACTGGGAGAAAGCCTGGCCAGCAGTAATGATTGCCTTCCTGGCGGGACTGCCTTTGCTGCTCATCGCTGGCGTAATACGCTGGCGTTTGAAATGGCTGAAACAGTACCAGGCGAAGCTGGCCTCGGAAGTGGGGCAACTGCGTAACGACAGCCAGCTGCACACCCCGAAAGCGATCCTGATCGATCTGATCCGTGCTCTGCCGGTCTGCCTGTTGATACTCGCCGTGGGCCTGATCCTGCTGACCATGCAGTTGAATATCAGCGATCTGCTGTGGGCGTTCAGCAAGAAGCTGGCGCTGTTCTGGCTGGTGTTTGGCCTGTGCTGGAAAGTGCTGGAAAAAGATGGCGTCGCCGTCCGCCACTTCAACATGCCGGAAAAACTCACCAGCCACTGGCGTCGCCAGATTGTACGCATCAGCCTCGCGCTGCTGCCGCTGCACTTCTGGTCAGTTGTGGCCGAGCTTTCGCCGCTGCATCTGATGGATGACGTACTGGGGCAACTGGTGATTATGCTGAACCTGCTGCTGATTGCCGTCCTTATGTGGCCGATGTGCCGCGACAGCTGGCGGGATAAAGAGTCCCATAATCTTCGTCTGGTTACCGTAACGGTGCTGGCGATCATTCCGCTGGCGCTGATGGTGCTGACGGCGACGGGTTACTTCTATACCACGCTGCGTCTGTCAGGCCGCTGGATCGAAACGGTTTATCTGGTGATTGTGTGGAACCTGCTGTTCCAGACCGTGCTGCGTGGTTTGAGCGTAGCGGCGCGCCGCATTGCGTATCGTCGTGCTGTTGCCCGTCGGCAGCATCAGGTGAAAGAGGGGGCTGAAGGGGCAGAGCCGCAGGAAGAGCCGACTATCGCCCTGGAGCAGGTCAACCAGCAAACGATGCGTATTACCATGCTGGTGATGATCGCCCTGTTTGCGGTGATGTTCTGGGCCATCTGGTCTGATTTAATTACCGTTTTCGCCTACCTCGACAGTATCACGCTCTGGCAATACAACGGTACCGAAGCGGGCGCTGCGGTAATGAAAAGCGTCACCATGGGCAGCCTGCTCTTTGCGCTGGTGTCGTCAGTGGTTGCCTGGGCGTTGATCCGCAACCTGCCGGGTCTGCTGGAAGTGCTGGTGCTCTCGAGGCTGAACCTGCGTCAGGGGGCGTCGTACGCCATTACTACCATCCTGAACTACGTCATTATTATTGTCGGGGCGATGACGGTATTCGGCTCGCTGGGCGTCTCGTGGGATAAACTTCAGTGGCTGGCGGCAGCGTTGTCGGTGGGTCTGGGCTTCGGCTTGCAGGAGATCTTCGGTAACTTTGTCTCTGGCCTGATTATCCTGTTCGAACGTCCGGTGCGTATCGGCGATACCGTCACCATCGGCACCTTCTCCGGGACCGTCAGCAAGATCCGCATCCGTGCGACCACCATTACCGACTTCGATCGTAAAGAGGTGATCATCCCGAACAAAGCCTTTGTGACCGAGCGCCTGATCAACTGGTCGCTCTCGGATACCACCACCCGCGTGGTGATCCGACTCGGGGTGGCCTACGGTTCAGATCTGGATAAAGTGAAAGAGGTCCTGCTGGAAGCCGCGAAATCACATCCTAAAGTGATGCACGATCCTGCGCCTGACGTGTTCTTCACCACCTTCGGGCCAAGCACGCTGGATCATGAGCTGCGCCTGTACGTACGTGAACTGCGCGATCGCAGCTACACCGTCGATGAGCTGAACCGCACCATTGACCGTCTGTGTCGTGAAAACAACATTAATATCGCCTTCAACCAGCTTGAAGTGCACCTGCGTAACGAGAAAGGTGACGAGCATACGGAAGTGAAGCGCGAGATTAAGGGGGACGACCCTACTCCCGCCTGAATTATTTCCCTCTCCCCACTGGGGAGAGGGCAGGGTGAGGGGGGAGTTTCCCCTCAAAATCCCGCCGCACAATCTCCAGCGCTTTCAGCACCGTCTCAGCCGGGATCGCATGATTCTCCAGCAGCATAATTAAATCGACGGCCAGTTTGACCTCATCGGGGGCATTTTCCAGTGACATCCGCGGCTCCTGTTAACGGGTCAGGCGTTCAATGACGCGTTCAATCTCATCCAGCGCCTGACGGCAGCGAACGATGCGGCCTTCCAGCGCGCTGATTTCACGCATTAATAACTGCTGCTCTTCCAGCGTTTCGCTGGTGTTCAGGCGGGCTTCGCGCTCACGCTTCATCTCAAACAGACGGCGCTCAAACTCCTGGTTCTCCAGCCGCTTGCGCTGCCATTTTCCCAGTCCCGGCGAGGCGCTGTCCCACGCCCGTAGCGGCCAGGCGGCGATTTCCCGGTGCAGGGCGGTGATCTGCTCGGTAAGATGCTCCGCAAGCCACGCGACCTGTTCCTGCTGTTCACTCTCAACCGCGTGGCGAAGCTCGTCGAGGTTGGTCTGCGCTTCAGCAAGATAATCCTGAATGACGGTGCTGCGGGTGCGGAAGAGCTGCCGGTCAAAGCGCGGTTTCAGCGTGGCGTGGCCCATCAGCGGTGTGGCCTGCGCCCGCAGCGCGATCAGCTGATTTTGCAGCCTCTCAAGAAGCAGTGCTGTTTTCAAGGCGCTCTCCAGTGGTAAAGTAGCCGTTCAGTTTGATAACGATTCGCATTATGCAGCGTACTATTTTAATCATCATTGGCTGGCTCGCGGTAGTGCTGGGTACGCTGGGTGTGGTTTTGCCCTTGCTGCCGACCACCCCGTTTATCCTGTTGGCCGCCTGGTGCTTCGCCCGCTCGTCGCCGCGTTTTCACCACTGGCTTCTGTACCGCTCGTGGTTCGGCGGCTACCTGCGGCACTGGCAAAAACACCGGGCTATGCCGCCCGGGGCCAAGCCGCGCGCCATTGCCTTCATCCTGATCACCTTCGCCGTCTCGTTATGGCTGGTGAAAATGATGTGGGTGCGCATTCTGCTGCTGGCGATCCTGGTTTGCCTGCTGATCTTTATGTGGCGGATCCCCGTGGTTGATGAAAAGCAACAAAAGCACTGAAGCCTCATCATGGCGGTTGCAATTATGGCGCACAGCCAGTAAATTCGACCGTTTTCGAGCACAGGTGCGCCTGGTCAAAGGTTAAACAACTGTTACTTTGACCGACTCGTCGCGCGCCGTGAGTAACACTGTTTCATTTAGGCACAAACCGATGACCGCAACTGCACAGCAGCTTGAATATCTGAAAAATAGCATCAAAAGTATCCAGGACTATCCAAAACCTGGCATTCTTTTCCGCGATGTCACCAGCTTGCTGGAAGACCCGAAAGCGTACGCCCTCAGCATTGAACTGCTGGTTGAGCGTTATAAAAACGCCGGGATCACCAAAGTAGTAGGTACTGAAGCCCGTGGCTTCCTGTTTGGCGCACCGGTTGCGCTGGCGATGGGCGTGGGTTTTGTGCCGGTGCGTAAGCCGCGCAAACTGCCGCGTGAAACCATTGCTGAGAGCTATGAGCTGGAATACGGCACCGATCAGCTGGAAATTCACGTTGATGCCATCAAGCCAGGCGACAAAGTGCTGGTGGTGGACGATCTGCTGGCAACCGGCGGCACCATCGAAGCGACCGTGAAGCTGATCCGTCGTCTGGGCGGGGAAGTGACCGACGCGGCATTCATCATTAACCTGTTCGATCTCGGCGGCGAGCAGCGTCTGGAAAAACAGGGTATTACCAGCTACAGCCTGGTGCCATTCCCGGGACATTAATCCCATATCTCACAACCTCGCTCAATGGGTGAGGTTGTGATAGCATTCCCCTCCATTAATTCACCTTCCAGCGTTGCAGAGCCTGCCCATGAGTTATCAGGTGTTAGCCCGTAAATGGCGACCACAAACCTTTGCTGACGTTGTCGGTCAGGAACATGTGCTGACGGCCCTGGCGAACGGCTTGTCGCTAGGTCGCATCCATCACGCCTATCTTTTTTCCGGCACCCGCGGCGTCGGTAAAACCTCTATTGCCCGTCTGCTGGCAAAAGGTCTGAACTGCGAAACCGGGATCACCGCCACCCCGTGCGGCGTGTGCGACAACTGTCGTGAGATCGAGCAGGGGCGTTTTGTCGATCTGATTGAGATCGACGCCGCCTCGCGCACCAAAGTGGAAGACACCCGCGATCTGCTCGACAACGTGCAGTACGCCCCGGCGCGCGGCCGCTTCAAGGTCTATCTGATCGATGAAGTGCACATGCTGTCGCGCCACAGCTTCAACGCCCTGCTGAAAACGCTGGAAGAGCCGCCTGCGCATGTCAAATTCCTGCTGGCGACCACCGATCCGCAAAAGCTGCCGGTCACGATCCTGTCGCGCTGCCTGCAATTCCATCTGAAGGCGCTGGACGTTGAGCAGATCCGCGCTCAGCTTGAGCATATTCTCGATGAAGAGAACATTGTTCATGAACCGCGCGCGCTGCAACTGCTGGCCCGTGCGGCGGACGGCAGCCTGCGCGATGCGCTAAGCCTGACCGACCAGGCGATTGCCAGCGGTGACGGTAAACTTTCCACCGACGCGGTCAGCACCATGCTCGGCACGCTGGATGACGATCAGGCGCTGTCGCTTATTGAAGCGATGATTGCCGCCAACGGTGAGCGGGTAATGACCCTCGTCAACGATGCCGCCGCCCGTGGCATTGAGTGGGAAGCGCTGCTGGTCGAGATGCTCAGCCTGCTGCACCGCGTGGCGATGCTGCAACTGTCTCCGTCGGCCATTGGCGCGGACATGGCGACCATTGAACAGCGGATGCGTGAACTTGCGCGCACCGTGCCGCCGGCTGACGTTCAGCTTTATTATCAGACGCTGCTGATCGGCCGCAAAGAGCTGCCGTTTGCACCGGATCGCCGGATGGGCGTTGAAATGACGCTGCTGCGCGCACTGGCCTTCCATCCGCGCAAGCCATTGCCGGAGCCGGAAACGCCCCGGCAGTCCTTTGCGCCGGTTGCGCCGACCGCGGTAATGTCACCGCAGCAGGTGCCACCGCAACCGGCATCGCCGCCGCAAAACGTGCCGCTGTCGGATGCCACCAGTTCGGTGCTTGCCGCACGAAGCCAGTTGCAACGTGCGCAGGGAGCAACCAAACCAAAAAAGAGTGAACCGGCAGCGCCTGCAAGAGCGCGGCCGGTGAACAACGCCGCGCTTGAACGACTGGCCTCGGTAACGGAGCGCGTGCAGTCGCGTCCGGCACCGTCCGCGCTCGAGCAAAAAGCCCCGGCGAAAGAAGAGGCATACCGCTGGAAGGCGACTACCGTTGTTGAAACGGTCAAGGAAGTGGTCGCCACGCCAAAAGCGCTGAAAAAGGCGCTGGAGCATGAAAAAACGCCGGAGCTGTCCGCGAAGCTTGCGGAAGAGTCCATTGCGCGCGACGCCTGGGCCGCAGAGGTCAGCAAACTGCAACTGCCGAAGCTGGTTGAGCAGGTCGCGCTGAACGCCTGGAAAGAGCAGGACGGTAATCAGGTGCGTCTGCACCTGCGCCCTGGCCAGCGGCACCTCAACTCCCCAGGCGCGCAAAAGGCGCTGGCCGAGGCGCTTACCGCATTACAGGGTGTGCCGGTTGAATTGACTATCATTGAAGATGATAATCCGGCGGTGAAAACGCCGCTTGAGTGGCGACAGGCGATTTATGAAGAGAAGCTCGCGCAGGCGCGCGAGTCGATTATCGCGGATAACAACATCCAGACCCTGCGCCGGTTCTTCGACGCCGATCTGGATGAAGAGAGTATTCGCCCCATTTGATCGTGAGTCTGACTTACGGTTGTAATCCTTAACGTGAAAGAAGAGAGAAGCCTATGTTTGGTGGAAAAGGCGGTCTGGGTGGCCTGATGAAGCAGGCTCAGCAGATGCAGGAAAAAATGCAGAAGATGCAGGAAGAGATCGCTCAGCTGGAAGTCACGGGTGAATCCGGTGCCGGTCTGGTCAAGGTGACCATCAACGGTGCGCATAACTGCCGTCGCGTGGAAATCGACCCGAGCCTGCTCGAAGACGACAAAGAGATGCTGGAAGATCTGGTTGCAGCCGCGTTTAACGATGCCGCTCGCCGTATCGACGAAACCCAGAAAGAGAAAATGGCCTCTGTTTCCAGCGGTATGCAACTGCCGCCGGGCTTTAAGATGCCATTCTGATGCAAACCAGTCCGCTGCTCACGCAGTTAATGGAAGCACTGCGCTGCCTGCCGGGCGTTGGCCCGAAGTCGGCGCAGCGTATGGCGTTTACGCTATTGCAGCGCGACCGCAGCGGCGGGATGCGCCTGGCGCAGGCTCTGACCCGCGCCATGTCAGAAATTGGTCACTGTGCGGATTGCCGTACCTTTACCGAGCAGGACGTATGCAACATCTGCACGAACCCGCGTCGTCAGGAAAACGGTCAGATTTGCGTGGTGGAGAGTCCGGCGGACATCTACGCCATCGAACAAACCGGGCAGTTTTCCGGCCGCTATTTCGTGCTGATGGGGCATCTCTCCCCGCTGGACGGCATCGGCCCGGACGATATCGGTCTCGATCGTCTGGAGCAGCGCCTGGAGTCGGAAACCATCAAAGAGGTGATCCTCGCCACCAACCCCACGGTGGAAGGGGAGGCAACCGCCAACTACATCGCCGAACTGTGCGCGCAGTACGGCGTTGACGCCAGCCGCATCGCCCACGGCGTGCCGGTCGGCGGTGAGCTGGAGATGGTCGACGGCACCACGCTGTCGCACTCGCTGGCCGGACGTCACAAGATTATTTTCTGACCAAACGGAGGCTGCGCGCGCGGCCTCCGCTTGAAAATTTCCCCCCTTATCCCCATCTCTCACTCAACGTTTTACAACCCCATTAAATGGCATTGTTGAGGTCGACTTAGATGAAAGGACAAGAAACCCGTGGTTTCCAGTCAGAAGTAAAACAGCTTCTGCACCTGATGATCCATTCCCTGTATTCCAACAAAGAAATTTTCCTGCGTGAGCTGATTTCCAACGCCTCCGATGCGGCGGACAAGCTGCGCTTCCGCGCGCTGTCTAACCCGGATCTGTATGAAGGCGACGGCGAACTGCGCGTGCGCGTCTCGTTCAATAAAGAGAACCGCACCCTGACGATTGCCGATAACGGCATCGGGATGAACCGCGACGAGGTGATCGACCACCTCGGGACCATCGCCAAATCCGGCACCAAAGCGTTCCTTGAGTCCATGGGCTCTGACCAGGCGAAAGACAGCCAGCTGATTGGTCAGTTCGGCGTAGGCTTCTACTCGGCGTTCATCGTGGCGGACAAAGTCACCGTGCGCACTCGCGCCGCGGGCGACAGCGCCGAGAACGGCGTGCTGTGGGAATCCAAAGGGGAAGGCGAGTACACCGTTGATGACATCACCAAAGCGGATCGCGGCACCGAAATCACCCTGCACCTGCGTGAAGGCGAAGACGATTTCCTGAACGACTGGCGCGTACGCTCCATCATCAGCAAGTATTCCGACCACATCGCGCTGCCGGTTGAGATTGAAAAACAGGAAGAGAAAGACGGCGAAACCGTGGTTTCCTGGGAGAAAATCAACAAGGCGCAGGCGCTGTGGACGCGTAACAAAGCTGAAATTAAAGACGACGAGTACAACGAATTCTACAAGCACATCGCCCACGACTTTACCGACCCGCTGACCTGGAGCCACAACCGTGTGGAAGGTAAGCAGGAGTACACCAGCCTGCTGTACATCCCGGCACAGGCGCCGTGGGACATGTGGAACCGCGATCACAAGCATGGCCTGAAGCTGTACGTGCAGCGCGTGTTCATTATGGACGACGCCGAGCAGTTCATGCCGAACTACCTGCGCTTTGTGCGTGGTCTGATCGATTCCAACGATCTGCCGCTGAACGTCTCGCGTGAAATCCTTCAGGACAGCACCGTCACCCGTAACCTGCGTAACGCCCTGACCAAACGTGCGTTGCAGATGCTGGAAAAACTGGCGAAGGACGATGCGGAAAAATACCAGACCTTCTGGAAACAGTTTGGCCTGGTGCTGAAAGAAGGTCCGGCGGAAGACACCGCGAACGTGGAAGCTATCGCTAAACTGCTGCGCTTCGCCTCTACGCACAACGACTCCTCCGCCCAGACCGTGTCGCTGGAAGAGTACGTCTCCCGCATGAAAGAAGGGCAGGAGAAGATCTACTACATCACCGCCGACAGCTATGCGGCAGCGAAGAGCAGCCCGCACCTGGAGCTGCTGCGTAAGAAAGGCATCGAAGTGCTGCTGCTGTCTGACCGCATCGACGAATGGATGATGAACTACCTGACCGAGTTCGACGGTAAGGCGTTCCAGTCCGTTGCCAAAGCTGACGAGTCCATCGACAAGCTGGCAGATGAAGTGGACGAAAGCGCGAAAGAAGCCGAGAAGGCGCTGGAGCCGTTCATTGAGCGCGTGAAAACCCTGCTGGGTGACCGCGTGAAAGAGGTGCGCTTCACGCACCGTCTGACCGATACGCCAGCCATTGTCACCACCGATGCGGACGAAATGAGCACCCAGATGGCGAAACTGTTCGCTGCGGCGGGCCAGGCCGTGCCGGATGTGAAATATATCTTTGAGCTTAATCCGGATCACCCGCTGGTGAAACGCGCGGCGGATACCCAGGACGACGCCCGCTTTGCGGAGTGGGTTGAACTGCTGCTGGATCAGTCCCTGCTGGCCGAGCGCGGTACGCTGGAAGATCCTAACCTGTTCATTAAACGTGTGAATGCGCTGCTGCTGGCGTAACTGACCACGTCTCCCCTGGTCTTCTCCCTCTCCCCGTGGGAGAGGGCCGGGGTGAGGGCACCAGACCGCACTCTCCCAAATTATCTCCCCTCATTAACCGTTTCAGCCTCCCCGCCTTCCTTGAGCGATACCCGTTCTGGTGGTATTGTTTAGCGCTTTTGAAAAATTGAATCGACATTTGAGGGGATTTTCGCAATGCGTATTATTCTGCTTGGCGCTCCGGGCGCGGGTAAGGGAACTCAGGCTCAGTTCATCATGGAGAAATACGGTATTCCGCAAATCTCTACTGGTGACATGCTGCGTGCCGCTGTTAAATCTGGCTCCGAGCTGGGCAAACAAGCTAAAGACATCATGGACGCAGGCAAGCTGGTGACCGACGAACTGGTTATCGCGCTGGTAAAAGAGCGCATTGCTCAGGAAGACTGCCGCAATGGTTTCCTGCTGGACGGCTTCCCGCGCACCATTCCTCAGGCTGACGCCATGAAAGAAGCGGGCATCAACGTGGATTACGTGCTGGAGTTCGACGTACCGGACGAGCTGATCGTTGACCGTATCGTTGGCCGTCGCGTACACGCTGCTTCTGGCCGCGTTTACCACATTAAATTCAACCCACCTAAGGTTGAAGGCAAAGACGACGTGACCGGCGAAGAGCTGACCACCCGTAAAGACGATCAGGAAGAAACCGTGCGTAAACGCCTGGTGGAATACCATCAGATGACCGCACCGCTGATCGGCTACTACACCAAAGAAGCGCAGGCGGGTAACACCAAATACGCGAAAGTGGACGGCACCAAAGCCGTGGCTGACGTACGTGCAGAGCTGGAAAAAATTCTCGGCTAAGCGCACCTCTCTCACCCGGAGCCCCGGGTGAGAAAAATTCTCATCTTACCTATTGCAGCAATGGGTTTCGTTTAAACGCATTTCCGCTACAATTGACAGCCTATCAAATGGTTAAGAGGCGTGAATGAGTCAGGCGAAAACCGGCATCCTGCTTGCCAATCTGGGCACCCCAGAAGCACCTACTCCAGCGGCGGTAAAACGCTACCTGCGACAATTTTTAAGCGACACGCGCGTCGTGGATACCCCAAGACTGCTGTGGTGGCCACTGCTGCGTGGCGTCATTCTGCCGATTCGTTCCCCGCGTGTGGCAAAGCTCTATCAGTCCGTGTGGATGGAAGAGGGCTCGCCGCTGATGGTGTACAGCCGTCGTCAGGAGAAGGCGCTGGCCGCCCGCCTGCCGGACATGCCCGTTGCGCTCGGCATGAGCTACGGTAAGCCGTCCCTGGAAAGCGCCGTTGACTCTCTGCTGGCGCAGGGCGTTGAACACATTGTGGTGCTGGCTCTATATCCGCAGTATTCGTGCTCCACGGTAGCTGCCGTCTGGGACGAACTGGGGCGCATTCTGGCGACCCGCCGCCGTATACCGGGTATCACCTTTATCCGCGACTACGCCGATAACGAGCTGTACATTCAGGCGCTTGCCAGCAGCGCGCGCGCGTCGTTTGAAAAACACGGCGAGCCGGATCTGCTGCTGCTCTCCTATCACGGTATTCCGCAGCGTTTCGCGAACGAAGGGGACGATTACCCCCAGCGTTGCCGCGATACCACCCGCGAGCTGGTCTCCGCCCTCGGCCTGCCGCCTGAGAAGGTGATGATGACCTTCCAGTCGCGCTTCGGCCGTGAACCTTGGCTGACCCCGTATACTGATGAAACGCTAAAAATGCTGGGCGAGAAGGGCGTGAAGCACATTCAGGTGATGTCGCCGGGCTTTTCGGCAGACTGTCTGGAGACGCTGGAAGAAATTGCCGTCCAGAACAAAGAGTTCTTTATGGAGGCGGGCGGAACGAAATACGAATATATTCCTGCGCTTAACGACTCCCCTGAACACATCGACATGATGGTGTCACTGGTCACCACCCGCCGCTGATCGCGTTACGGGCCGGGTTTGTGCTACCATTCCCGGCCCGTATTCTTTGCACAGTTCAGACCATGAAATTTCCCGGTAAACGTAAGTCCAAACACTATTTCCCCGTCGATGCCCGCGATCCGCTGTTACAGCAAATTCAGCAGGAAAGCGAAACCAGCGCTGCCTGGGTGGTCGGTATCGATCAGACGCTGGTGGACATTGAAGCCAAAGTGGATGATGCGTTTGTCGCACGTTACGGTCTGAGCGCCGGGCACTCGCTGGTGATTGAGGATGACGTTGCTGAAGCGCTGTATCAGGAGCTGGTGCGCGAAAATCTTATCACCCACCAGTTTGCCGGCGGCACTATCGGCAACACCATGCACAACTACTCCGTACTGGCAGACGACCGCTCGGTGCTGCTTGGCGTGATGTGCAGCAATATCGAAATCGGTGGCTACGCCTACCGCTACCTTTGCAATACCTCCAGCCGCACCGATCTGAACTATTTACAGGGCGTTGACGGGCCGATTGGCCGCTGCTTTACGCTGATAAGCGATTCCGGCGAGCGTACCTTTGCCATCAGCCCCGGCCATATGAATAAGCTGCGCGCTGAAAGTATCCCGGAAGAGGTGATCGCGGGCGCGTCTGCGCTGGTACTGACCTCCTATCTGGTGCGCTGCAAGCCGGGCGAACCAATGCCGGACGCAACCATGAAGGCAATTGAGTACGCGAAGAAATACAACGTGCCTGTGGTTCTGACGCTGGGCACCAAATTCGTCATTGCCGACAACCCGGAGTGGTGGCAGGCCTTCCTGAAAGAACACGTCTCGATTCTGGCGATGAATGAAGAAGAAGCCGAAGCGCTGACCGGCGAAAGCGATCCGCTGCTGGCGTCTGATAAGGCGCTGGACTGGGTGGACCTGGTGCTCTGCACCGCCGGGCCGGTCGGGCTGTACATGGCGGGCTTCACGGAAGAAGAGAGCAAGCGTAAAACCCAGCACCCGCTGCTGCCGGGCGCAATCGCCGAATTTAATCAGTATGAGTTCAGCCGCGCTATGCGTCATAAAGACTGCATCAACCCGCTGCGTATCTTCTCTCACATCGCACCGTATATGGGTGGCCCTGAGAAGATCATGAACACTAACGGCGCGGGCGACGGCGCGCTGGCCGCGCTGCTGCACGACATTACCGCCAACGCCTACCACAAAACCAACGTGCCGAATTCCAGCAAACATACCTTCGACTGGCTGACCTATTCCTCGCTGGCGCAGGTGTGTAAGTACGCGAACCGCGTGAGTTATCAGGTGCTGAACCAGCATTCTCCGCGCTTAACGCGGGGGCTGCCGGAACGGGAAGACAGCCTCGAAGAGGCTTATTGGGACAGGTAAAAGTAAAACGGCAACCTGTGGTTGCCGTTTTTAGTGTTTGTTCCCTCTCCCTGCGGGAGAGGGTCAGGGTGAGGGCATCAGGCAGCACAAAACTTACCCCGTTACTGCCTCTTCAACCGGCGGTTTCGTCAGCATTGTCAGCATCGTATTCGCAATCTCACGCTCACCCATCACCACCTGATTCGCGCCGCGCTCGGTGATGTACTCCACTTCGTCATCATAATGGGCGCGGGCAATGATTTCGATATGCGGGCATTTTTCACGGGCTGTGGCGACAATCTCGCCAGCCTCGTAACCGTTCGGGATAGTGAGCAGCAGCCAGCGAGCGCAGTCCAGATGCGCCAGATTCATAATCTCTTCGTTAGCCGCGTTGCCCAGCACCGCGCGGATGCCGCGCTCGCGAAGTTCGTCGACGCGGGTGCGTGACGTTTCAATCACTACAAGTGGAATGCCCTGAGCCATCAGTTTTTCACCCAGCAGGCTGCCGACGCGGCCAAAACCGACCAGCAGCGCGTGGTTGCAGATATCCACCGGGATCTGTTTCTCTTCTTCTGTCGCCTCTTCCAGCGTCAGCTCTTCGAGGGTTTCGGTCTTCTCGAGATATTTCTCCAGCAGGGCAAACAAGACCGGGTTCAACATGATGGAGAGGATCGCCCCCGCCAGCACCAGATTTTGCCCCGCCTGTGGCAGCAGGTTCAGGGCCATCCCCAGACCGGCAAGAATAAAGGCGAACTCGCCAATCTGCGCCAGGCTGGCGGCGATGGTCAGCGCCGTGCGCGGCGAGTGACCGAACATCCGCACCAGGAAGAAGGCGGCAACGGACTTACCAAAGATGATGATTGCCAGCGTACCCAGCACGGCCAGCGGCTGCTGAATGAGGATCAGCGGGTCGAACAGCATCCCGACGGAGACGAAGAACAGCACCGCGAATGCATCCCGCAGCGGCAGGGTATCGTGCGCGGCGCGGTGGCTCAGCTCGGACTCGTTCAGCACCATCCCGGCGAAGAACGCGCCCAGCGCAAAGGAGACGTCAAACAGCTCGACGGCGCCAAAGGCAATGCCCAGCGCCAGCGCAAGGACTGAAAGCGTGAACAGTTCACGCGAGCCCGTGGCGGCGCTGCGGGACATGATCCACGGCACCAGACGGCGGCCCACCAGCATCATGATGGCGATAAACGCCACGACTTTACCGATGGTAATGCTCATATCCAGTGCCAGCGAGGCGAAGCCGATATTCTCTTTTTCCATCATCCCGGCGACGGCGGGCAGCAGAACCAGCGTCAACACCATTACCAGATCTTCAACAATCAGCCAGCCTATCGCGATTTGCCCGCGCTGGCTGTCTATCAGCTGCCTCTCTTCAAGCGCGCGCAGCAGCACCACGGTACTGGCGGTTGAAAGACACAGCCCAAATACGATACCGGTCATGATTGACCAGCCCAGCACCGCCGAAAGCGCCATGCCCAGCAGCGTCGCCACCCCTATCTGGGCGATCGCTCCCGGTATGGCGATCGACTTTACCGCCATCAGATCCTTCAGGGAAAAATGCAGCCCGACGCCAAACATCAGCAGGATCACGCCTAATTCCGCCAGCTCAGGCGCCAGTTTGGTATCTGCGACAAAACCCGGCGTAAAGGGCCCTGCCAGCACGCCCGCCAGCAAATAGCCTACCAGGGGCGAAATACGCAGTTTATTGGCAATCATGCCGAGAATAAAAGCGAGCACAAGTCCACCAACAATGGTGGTGATAAGCGGTGTGGCGTGGTGCATTCCGTCTCCTTTTGCGATGGGTGATCCATTTTTGGTGCAAATACCAAAAAGCCGATTAATAGTTTATGACAATTTTTACGCTTATGTTTATGAATAATTGTTGAAAACACAATAAAAAGGCAATAAGCATGAAAAAAGGCAGATTTTGATAAATTTGCTGAGGGGAGGGAGAGGAAAGCCTTATGGCATCAGGTTATCCGGCTGCCAAAGTTTAACTTTGGCAGCCGTGAAGTTACGCTTTATGACGGTTGTCAGGTAGGAATATGGTCAACATCCCCAGAAGTGGCAGGAAAGCGCAGATTTTATAGACCAGGAAGATGCTGGTGTGGTCGGCAACCATCCCTAAAACGGCTGCGCCAAGGCCGCCCATGCCAAAGGCAAAACCGAAAAAGAGGCCGGAAACCATACCGATACGTCCCGGCAGCAGCTCCTGCGCGTAGACCAGGATGGCTGAAAATGCCGATGCGAGAATAAAACCAATAATCACCGTCAATATTCCGGTCCATTCCAGCGTTGCGTAGGGTAAAACAAGCGTAAACGGTGCAACGCCGAGGATAGAGCCCCAAATCACATATTTACGTCCGATTTTATCCCCCACAGGGCCGCCAATCACCGTGCCTGCCGCCACCGCAAACAGGAAAGCAAAGAGGTGGAACTGGGCGTTTTGTACCGATAATCCGAATTTTTGCATCAGATAGAAGGTGTAATAGCTGCTGATGCTCGCCATATAAAAATATTTCGAGAAAATCAGCACCAGCAGCACGCTGACGGCAAGGATCACCTTATTGCGCGGAAGGGGGTTGGTTATCTTCGCGGCTGGTTTTCCCTTATTTACGCGATGCTGCGCGGCATACCAGCGGCTGATTTGCGCCAGGACGACAATCGCCAGCAGCGCGGCCAGCACAAACCACGCCACGTTGCCTTTACCGTAGGGCGCGATAATCACCGCCGCCAGCAGGGGACCGAGGGAGCTACCAAAGTTCCCCCCCACCTGGAACAGAGATTGCGCCAGCCCGTGGCGTCCGCCGGAGGCCATACGCGCCACGCGGGACGATTCCGGATGGAACACCGATGAACCGGTTCCCACCAGCGCCGCGGCAACCAGTACCGCCTCATAGCTGCCCGCCATGGCCAGCAGCACTAGCCCGCTCAGGGTGAAGCACATCCCAATGGGCAGCGACCATGGCATCGGGTATTTGTCCGTCCAGTAGCCCACCACCGGCTGTAGCAGCGAAGAGGCCAGCTGGAAGGTCAGGGTGATCATTCCGATCTGCACGAAGGTTAATGAGAACTCAGACTGCAACAGCGGGTAGATCGCCAGAATCAGCGACTGGATCATGTCGTTGAGCAGATGAGAGAGACTGATTGCGCCTAATACTTTAAAGGAAGTGCGCGATTTCGGCGGCGACGCCGGAGCGCCCTGGACGGGCTGGGTTGATTCACTGATTGCCATAAATACCACGTCGATTTGTTATTAGAGATGCAGGGAGTAATTATTATCCGACTAACATACCCGTCCGTGACATTTGAAGAAAGTCGCAATTCTGAAAACTTATTTGTCTATTCTTGTGAGTCACTGTAATTTTTGCGTTTGTCTATGGGTCAGGGAGAGAGAAGATGAAGTTAATGAAGCGTGGCGTCGCGCTGGCGCTCATCGCCGCATGGGGGCTAACAAGCCTGCCCGCGCAGGCGTATGAAAAAGATAAAACCTATAAAATTACCATTCTGCATACTAACGATCATCACGGCCATTTCTGGCGCAGCGAATACGGTGAATATGGCCTGGCGGCGCAAAAAACGCTGGTGGATGGCATTCGTAAAGAGGTCGCGGCCCAGGGCGGCAGCGTGCTGTTGCTGTCGGGCGGGGATATTAATACCGGCGTACCGGAATCTGATTTGCAGGATGCCGAGCCTGATTTCCGCGGCATGAATTTAATTGGTTACGACGCGATGGCGGTCGGAAACCACGAGTTTGATAATCCGCTGAGCGTGTTGCGCCAGCAGGAGAAGTGGTCCAAATTCCCGTTCCTTTCCGCCAATATTTATCAGAAAAGCACCGGCGAGCGCTTGTTTAAACCGTGGGCGCTGTTCAAGCGTCAGGATCTGAAGATCGCGGTCATCGGCTTAACCACCGACGATACGGCCAAAATTGGCAACCCTGAATTTTTCACCGACATCGAATTCCGTAAACCGGCGGACGAAGCGAAGCTGGTGATCCAGGAGTTGCAGCAGAATGAAAAACCGGATGTGATTATCGCGACCACCCACATGGGGCATTACGATAACGGTCAGCACGGCTCTAACGCGCCGGGCGACGTGGAGATGGCGCGCAGCCTTCCAGCGGGCTCGCTGGCGATGATTGTGGGCGGTCATTCGCAGGATCCGGTCTGCATGGCTTCTGAGAATAAAAAGCAGGTAGATTATGTGCCCGGCACGCCGTGCGCGCCGGATCGTCAGAACGGGATCTGGATTGTACAGGCCCACGAGTGGGGTAAATACGTTGGCCGCGCGGATTTCGAATTCCGTAACGGCGAGATGAAGCTGGTGCACTATCAGCTCATCCCGGTCAACCTGAAGAAGAAAGTGACCTACCCGGACGGCAAAAGCGAGCGGGTACTCTACACGCCAGAGATCGCTGAAAACCAGCAGATGCTCTCTCTGCTGACGTCGTTCCAGAGCAAAGGGAAAGCGCAGCTGGACGTGAAGATTGGCACGCTTAACGGACGACTGGAAGGGGACCGCAGCAAAGTCCGCTTCGTGCAGACCAACATGGGGCGTCTGGTGCTGGCCGCGCAGATGGCGCGCACGAATGCGGATTTCGCCGTGATGAGCGGCGGCGGTATTCGTGACTCCATCGAAGGCGGAGACATCACCTATAAAGACGTGCTCAAAGTGCAGCCGTTTGGCAACGTGGTGGTCTATGCGGACATGAGCGGGAAGGAGGTGATTGACTACCTGACCGCCGTGGCGCAGATGAAGCCAGATTCCGGGGCGTATCCGCAGTTTGCTAACGTCAGCTTCGTCGCGAAGGACGGTAAGCTCAACGATCTCAAAATCAAAGGCGAACCGGTTGATACGGCGAAAACCTACCGCCTGGCAACGTTAAGCTTTAACGCCACCGGCGGCGACGGCTATCCGCATATCGATAACAAACCGGGCTATGTAAATACCGGGTTTATTGATGCGGAAGTGTTGAAGCAGTTTATCCAGCAAAATTCACCGATTGACGTGAACGCGTATGAGCCGAAAGGTGAGGTGAGCTGGCAGTAGTGTTGTGCGGCCTGATGCCCTCACCCCAACCCTCTCCCACCGGGAGAGGGCGCGAACACAAAAAACGGTAACGCCTGTTACCGTTTTGCTTTTACCTCGCAGCGCCACCGGGCAATTTTCTCAATCCCGGCGCGCAATATCCGCAAATTTCGCGTCCAGCATTTTCGCCAGATCGCCTGCGGACAGTTCGATATCCAGCCCGCGTTTGCCGCCAGAAATATAGATCGTTTCAAATTCTTGCGAAGGCGCATCGATCAGCGTGGGCAGACGCTTTTTCTGACCGAGCGGGCTGATCCCGCCGACCAGATAACCCGTTGTGCGTTGCGCAACCATCGGGTCTGCCATATCGACCTTTTTCGCTCCCAGCGCTTTGGCCACTTTCTTCAGATCAAGCTGTCCGGCGACGGGCGTTACTGCTACGGCGAGGTGCTTCATATCGCCGTTCACCGCGACCAGCAGCGTTTTGTAGACCTGGTCCGCGTTCAGCCCCAGCTTGCGCACCACTTCATCACCAAAGTTGGTTTCGTTCGGATCGTGATCGTAGGTGTGGATCCGGAAAGAAATTTTGTTTTTTTCGAGTAATTTAACGGCGGGAGTCATGGCTATCCTTCTTACGACAGACGATTCATGCCAGCAGCATACGCCTGACGTTTGTCTAAAAAATAGCACCATCTTGCGCAATAGTATTGGCAGTGATGGTTACTTTGAGCGACAATCGGCGTAGCCGAAGGTCACTTCGGTATAATAAAAACGATGAAATTCCTCTTTGACGGGCCAATAGAAATATTGGCCATTTTTTTATTTCAGCAGCGACGGCAAATTCCCTTCTCCGTACAAATGCAACGCGCCAACCGCGACAACATAACGACCGGCAGGCAGGGCATATAGCGTCTCCCGCCACGCCTGGTTGCGCGCGTTCATCAGCACATCATACAACGATTCACTGAACGTCGACGGTAACGCCAGCTTACCGTCTGCGGGCGACGCATCCAGCCACCAGCCAATCATCGTTTGCAGCAGACGCGCGTTGGTGTGCCAGTGGGTCAGGGTATCATCCAGTAGCATCTTGCCGTCATCGGGAAGCTGGCGAAGGAGCGCAATCTGGCTGTCCGTGCCTTCCAGTTCAATAACGGACAGGTTGCGCGCCCTTGCCGCATTCAGCAGTTGATAATCGATACCGTAATCGCCGCGCAGCCCCAGGCGCTGCGCCTGGGTTGCCTGTAGCACCATGGCAATTTGCCACAGGGGCAGGGTGTCGAGCATTGAGAGCGAGACGCCGGTCTCATCCGCAAGACGAGTAAGCTCAGCCAACTGCGTCTCGTTAAGACGTTCCGCCAGGGGGCGGCCGCTTTCCAGCCCGGCAAACGGCGATTCATGGCCGGAGATGTCGGCTTCGACGATCAGCGCGTCGGCGCGCTTCAGTAGTTTAATCAGGCCGGAGGGCAGGGGGGACATATCCTGCGTGCCCATATGAATGCTTCCCACCAGGTGCAGATGCTGCCCACCCGGAAGCGAAATATCCATACCGGGCCAGGCATAACGGCGGGGAAAAAGGGCGCGAAACGATGTTTTTATACGATTAAACAGACCCATACGCGCTCCATAAACGGAAAGGTTCATGCTAGCGCGTACGGGTACAAGGTTCAATCTTTCGGTTTAAACCGCAGCAGACGGTTAGCGTTGCTCACCACGGTAATTGACGAGAGCGCCATCGCCGCACCCGCAACAACCGGGTTCAGCAGGGTACCGGTCAGCGGCCACAAAATCCCGGCGGCAATCGGAATGCCGAGCGAGTTATAGACGAACGCCCCCAGCAGGTTCTGCTTCATGTTGCGCAACGTGGCTTTCGAAATCGCCAGCGCGTCCGCCACGCCCATCAGGCTGTGGCGCATCAGGGTGATCGCCGCGGTTTCAATGGCGACATCGCTCCCGCCGCCCATCGCAATTCCTACGTCAGCCTGCGCCAGCGCCGGGGCGTCGTTGATGCCGTCGCCCACCATCGCCACCTGGCGACCCTGACTTTGCAGGTTCTTGATGGCGTCCGCTTTGCCGTCCGGCAGCACGCCCGCGATCACCTCATCAATACCGGCTTCTTTGGCGATGGCGTTGGCGGTGGTCGGGTTGTCCCCGGTCAGCATCACCAGACGATAGCCCGCGCGGTGCAGGCGCTGTAAGGCATCTACGCTGTCCTGGCGTAACGGATCGCGCACGGCCAGCAGCGCCGCCACCTGACCATCCCTCGCCAGCAGAACCGGCGTCGCGCCCTGAGAGGCCTGCGCGTTCAGCTCAGCGTCCAGCGCGGACGTATCAACGCCGTGTTCAGTCAGCAGTGCCTGGTTTCCCAGCAGCAGCGTATGGCCTTCGGCTTCACCGCTGACCCCTAAACCGCGCAGGGTGCGGAAGTTACTTACCTGCGGCAGACGAGCATCACCGGCTTTCTCCAGGATGGCGCGCGCCAGCGGGTGGCTGGAGCCTTGTTCCAGCGCGGCGGCCAGGCGCAGGGCATCCGTCTCCGTACAGCCAACGGTACTGACGGCCACCACCTGCGGTTTGCCCTCGGTGAGCGTGCCGGTTTTATCAAAAACAAGGGTGTCCAGCGTGCTTGCCCGTTGCAGGGCGTCAGCATCACGGACCAGTACGCCAAATTCGGCGGCGCGTCCGACGCCAGAGATAATCGACATCGGCGTGGCCAGGCCAAGGGCACAAGGGCAGGCGATGATCAGTACCGTGGTGGCGATCACCAGGGTGTAGACAATCTGCGGCGCCGGGCCGAAGAAATACCAGATTGCCGCGCTCAACAGGGCAATACCGACGACTACCGGCACAAAAATGGCGGAGATTTTATCGGCAAGCTGACCAATCTCCGGCTTACTGCTCTGCGCCTGGCGGACCATGCGAATGATGCGTGACAGCGTGGTATGGCTCCCGACCGCGCTGGCGCGGAACAGCACGCTGCCGTCCTGCACGACCGTACCGGCATGCACGGCGTCGCCATCGGATTTCTGCTGGGGAATAGGCTCCCCGGTCAGCATCGCTTCATCCAGCCAGGCTTCGCCCTGGCTTATCTTACCGTCAACGGGAACACGGTCTCCCGTGGTCAGACGCAGCGTCATGCCGGGCTGAACCTCGGCCAATGGAACGCTTTTTTCCCCCTCGTCCGTGACCACGCGGGCCGTCGGCGGGGTTAAATCGAGTAATCTTTCCAGCGCTTTCGACGAGCGCTGACGCGCGCGGGCTTCGAGCATATGGCCTAAGTTAATCAGACCGATAATCATCGCACTCGCTTCATAATAGAGATGGCGCGCCTCCATCGGGAACCACTGCGGCCAGACGTTAACGCTCATCGAATAGAGCCACGCCGCGCCGGTCCCGAGGGCGACCAGGGTATCCATCGTCGCGGTGCGGTTTTTCAGGCTCTTCCAGGCGCTGGTATAGAAATGCCCGCCTGCAAACACCATCACCGCAAGGGTAATCAGACCAATCACCAGCCACAGGGTGCGGTTGTCAGCGGTGACCATCATGTTGTCACCCATCATGCCCCACACCATCACCGGAATACCGACCAGCAGGGCGACAATCGCCTGCCAGCGGAAGCGCTTCATGGTGGCGACAGCCGTTTCCTGCTGGCGCTCGCGGCGCTCGGCATCATCTTCGATGGCCTCCGCCCCGTAGCCCGCTTTCTCCACGGCCTGCACTAACTCTGCGGCGGAGGCGCTGCCCATCACCAGCGCAGTACGCTCCGCCAGGTTTACCCGTGCCTGTGCTACACCCGGTACCGCCTGTAAGGCGTTTTGTACCCGGGAAACGCAGCTGGCGCAGCTCATGCCGTTGATCAGCAGTTGTTGGCTGTCATCAATGTCATCAGCTACCGGAAGCTCAGGAGTGGCCGCTGTCAGTGCTTCCGACGGGGATGATGACTCTGCCAGCGGTTTAGCCTTTGGGTGGCTTAACTCCGCCCCGTAACCGGCCTGTTTAATGGTATCAATCAGCGCGTCGGCGCTGGCGCTGCCGGTCACGGCGGCATGATCGATAGTCACCTCAGCGCTTTCCACGTCAGGACGCTGCTCCAGGCTTTCTTTAACGCGTTTGACACAGTGGCCGCAGGAGAGGCCGTCCAGTGTCAGGTCAATAGTGTGAGACATAACAAAACTCCCGTATAATGTTCTGGTCAATTGTTGACCTTCACTCTGCTTTTCGCTAACTGTTATGAAGGTTAAACCTTCCATCAAGGGGAAGGTCAAGAATTTAAATTGCTGATTGAAAGGGATTTTTAAAATCAGCGTCCACATAGCGTCCACACTTCGACAAAAGTGTCCACATTACAATGACAAAGCCCCGCTTATTGAGCGGGGCTTTTTTCATAACAAGTTACTCTTCATCGTCTGAAGGTAGCTCTGTTTAATGACATAAACTTGGTTTACTTCCAACCACAAGCTTTTTGAAGCGGTTTCATTGCATCCGAAAGGCCCTTCAGATCGAAGGTTGCACTCACAGGGGCTTCATTGTATGGGGTGATTCTGGTGAACATTTTGTCTGCTTTGGCTAGAGATTTAATGAAATCAATGTCACTACCCTTGTAAAAAACCGCTTTGGTATCAGTTGAGATAGACCATTCTTTTTCAACTGCTTTCTGCTTATCCAGGCGGTAGAGCATGCTCGTTTGCTCAAGGCCCAGGTACACATCCCAGTTAATGAATACCTCCGTTTTCTTTTCGCGGCAGGCTACATACATTGTTGGAATCACACTTTCTCCAAAAGGTGTTCGAATGTAATCATTACTGTTAAGTGAGAGGATTATGTTTTTTGAGTCGTCTACCGGCGAGGTGCTAATTGATGTTTGCCACTTGCCAGGGTTAGAAACAGAATTTTCTACAGCTTCAGTTTCTGCGGATGTAGTTTGCGGGAATAACTGGTCGAAACATGCCAGCCTTTTAGTGCCATTAATTTCACTTTGGCACTCTAACAACTTAGCTCGGTCAGGTTGCTGATAATCAGTTTTTGCTGACGTGTTTATCGTGCTTGTTGTAGCTTTAAACGTTGGTGAGAAGAAGCGATCGTAACATGATAGTCGTTTATCGTTATCTTTCTCCTCAGGGCATTGATCTCTACTCTCGAATTTATCAGCATTTTGTGTTCGTGATGGCGGTATTGATGTGTCGTAACAAGAAAGTCGTTCAGCATTATTTTCCATAGCCCGACATTCAAGGACTGCATTGAAGTTTTTATGTTCACTTCCTGCGTATACAGACGCTGCATTGAGTGCCATAAATGATGCTATTGCATTTAAAAACAGCTTTTTCATTTAATCATCCCTTTGGTCTTGTGAGGAATACAAGGATACCGATGATTATGTCGCCTATAACCCAGACACTAGCGATTGCCATTAAACCTAGACCGGTACCAATTGCAGCCCCAGCTCTTTCTGCATCGGAAGTTGCGTGATTTATTACTTCACCACTACCACCTAATCCTGCGAAGAGGCAGTAGATCATAAATAAGTTGAACAGTATAAAAGCCCACTTGATGACTTTTCCAAAAAGTGAACGCCGTGGCTTTTTAAGTTGCTTCCCACATGACGGGCAGCGTAATGCTGTATCACTTACATCCTTAAGACACTCTGGACAGCTAACCAATGCCATAAACAAATCTCCTTAAATGAAAATCTTATCTTTTTGTTACAAATCATTGGGATTTTATCGGATTTGGACGCATTGACAAGTGAAAAGCCCCGTTACACTAACGGGGCTTTTGTTTAAATAATCAGGCTAAGTTGATTATTTCCATAGTGCGAGGCGGGAAAGGCATCGCGGGGGATGAAGTCTGGCGGTAACGGCGCAGTACCTGCACGCTTTGTTACCTCCCTTTCTACGCTGTTAAGCGTGGTGAATGACCGGCTACATTCCAGATTCTGACACTGGTGATATTGCCGGATTGTCATATCGGTTATTTTACGGCTGGTACGGGTGCGGGCCATAGCGCCGCAGAATGGACATCTGAACATAATGATGGCTCCCCTGTGGGAGTTGAACTCCATTTCATTTTATTCAGTTTCCGCTATCCAGTCAGGTATTTTCGCTTCCAGCTCCAGTCGGGTGGTAAAGCCGCTGTCGTCGATGACGTGCTCAGCACGCACAATGATCCAGTCCTGATTATCAATTTCATTCTTAAAACCGCTAACCGTGACGTGCATTTCGGGGTATAACTCAGCGCGGCCACGCGCCAGGGTGATCGAAAACTCTGCCGCGCCACGTTGAAGCTGTTGCCACTTAGCCGCCGCCGCGCGTTTTGCCGCTTCTTCATTCTGGTAGGTCTTGCGCAGCACATAAACGTTACCGTCTGCGCCCTCCATGTAATCGCCCTCACGGCTGTGGCTCTTCTCTTTTTTTGGCTTTGCAGGCTTGCGGCGCTTAACGCTGACCTTTTTCTTTTTGCCAAAATTGAGATCCAGCCAGTAAGCCCGAACGCCGGTATATGCATCCCGATCGGCAATACGAAAGCGGTGACGGTCGCCACTCGTGCGGTCAATACTGGCAGAGGGTATTGCCTTCCCGTAAGCGGTTACACCGCCACCCGGCAGGATAAACAGCAGACTGCCGTTCTTGACAGTGGCAATTGCACCCAGCATTTCCGCCATGCGGGTAAGGAAAGACATATCGCTTTCCTGCGTCTGGTCGGCGTGATCAATCTCAATATCCATGAGCATTTCACTGATTTGTGCCTTAAGTCCGTAACGGTGCGCTATGGCCGACACGACGCGCTCGACGGTCACGTCATGCCATGAGACTTCGCGCTTTACGTTGAACTCTTCACGAAAATCAGCACTGCGGGCAGTAATGCCAATCGTATCTGCTGGGCCTTCATGGGAAACCTCATCTACCGTGTACAGCCCCTTGTAGATCAGAGGCTCACCCAGCCAGCCAATTGATACGGCAAGCTCAGCCCCTCGCGGCGGCAGGGCAACCATACCGTCACTGTCATCAATGGAAATGGACAGCTGATCGGCATCGAATCCCCTGTTGTCCGTCAGTGACAGCGACATGATCCGATCATCAAGCTGCGTCAGCACCTCGCCGCCCATCGTAATGCTGAATCCCGGACTTTTTACAGCATCGGAAAGTGAATCGTTATAGCTGTTGACGGCGTCGTTAAGTGATTTTGTCAGGTCTGTAAGTGCCATGCCTCCTCCTTATTCCGGCGAAGGATCCCACGCGCGCGGGAGAGACTAAATCGGTTTTTGTTGTCGCAGTCCGGCCAGACCCGCAATAGCGTGAGTGGTGTTCAGACATGAGGGATTATCACTGCGAACTCAATAACGTAATGGTGGCTAACATGTCAGAGACACGTTTCCACGGTGTACGCGTCCGGGAGAATACCGACCTGGTAACGGCCATCAATGACATTGAATCAAGTGTCATTGGGGTCGTTGCTGTGGCGGATGATGCCGACGCGGATACCTTTCCCCTGAATACCCCCGTTTTACTGACGCGGGTTAACAATGTACTAGGTAAGGCGGGTAAAACTGGCTCCCTGTACAAAACGCTTAAAGCCATCGCTGACCAGACCAGCCCGAAGGTCATCGTTGTGCGGGTGGCAGCAGCTACCGAAGAAGAAGGCGGTAAAACGCAGTCGCAGCTCATCATGGGTGGCACGGCAGAAGACGGTAGCTATACCGGCATGTATGCATTTCTGACGGCTGAACAGAGGGTAGGCTATCGTCCGCGCATTCTGGCCGCACCAGACTACGACACGGAAGACGTGACCTCCGCGCTGTGTGTCATTGCGCAGAACCTGCGCGCGTTTGTTTATGCCAGTTGCTACGGCTGCACGACGATGGCAGAAGCTATCGCCTACCGCGCAACCTTCGCTTATCGTGAGCTAATGCTTATCTGGCCTGACTTCATCGCATACAACCCGCAGACCGGAGAAAATGAAATCTTCCCGGCCCCGGCCTATGCCTGCGGGCTCCGCGCGCTGATTGACAACAATCAGGGCTGGCATAAATCGCTTTCCAACGTGGCGGTCAAGAACGTGCTGGGTATTTCGCAGGATGTTTTCTGGTCGCTTCAGGCCGAAGACAGCGACGCGAACGAACTGAACAACAAGGAGATCACGACGCTCATCAAGCGTAACGGTTTCCGGTTCTGGGGAAACCGCGTTACCGACACCAAAGATTATATCTTTGAGGTTTATACCCGAACGGCACAGATTCTGGCTGACAGTATCGCTGAGGCGCAATTTGAATTAGTGGACGAACCGCTAACCCCGGCCAACGTCAAGGACGTGGTCAGCGGCATCAGCGGCAAACTCAATTCGCTGGTGACGCAGGGGCGGCTAATTGGTGCTGAATGCTGGTTTGATATCCTGGATAACCCGACAACCGGTCTCCGCCAGGGTCAGGTACGCATTCGCTATAAATATACGCCGGTTCCGCCAATGGAAGATCTGACGCTCTACCAGACCTTCACAGACGAGTATTTCGAATCGGCGTTTTCTTCCTTGGGAGGTGCATAAATGGCGGTTCCTCACAAACTGCGCCTGTTCACCTGCTTTGTGAACGGCAGCAACTGCATCGGCAAAGTATCTTCCGTGACGCTGCCAAAACTGACCCGTAAAACTGAAGATTTTCAGGGCGGCGGTATGATTGGCTCCGCTGCGGTGGATCTCGGTCTGGACAGTGGCGCGCTGGACACCACGATGGTGGTTGGTGGTCTGGTTCAGTCGCTACTGCTGAACTACTGCGGCGATATCGACGAAACCCGCTTCCGCTTCGCCGGTGAATATTACACCGATGGCGAAAGCCTGCTGGTTGAGGTCGAACTGCGCGGACGTATCACCGAAATAGATGGCGGTGAAAGCAAGCAGGGAGAAGATACCTCCGTCAGCTACACGATGAAGAACACCTATTACAGGCTCACCATCGACGACAAGCCGCTGTTTGAGTTTGATCTGCTGAACTTCATCTACAAGAAAGACGGCAAGAATATCTACCCTGACCGCATTACGTCTGCGCTGGGAATGGGTAACTGATTAACCTGTTAAGTGGCGGTATGCCCGTGCCGCCCGGAGTATTCAAGAATGAGCAAGAAAACTGATAACGCCATTATGCTGGCAAAACCTGTTGTTCGCGGCGATGAGAAAATCACTCAGGTAACGATCACAGATGAGATCAAACAGGCTGGCTCCCTGCGCGGTCTGAAGCTGGTTAATGTGATGAATATGGATGTGGATTCGGTGGCGATACTGCTGACTCGCGTTACATCACCACGCCTCAAACAGACCGAAATCAACGAAATGGATACCCGCGATTTTGTCAGCCTGTCTGAAGCGCTCGTCCCTTTTTTGACACCTGCGGGGTCTGGAGCGTCGAGCGAGGCGGAGACGGAGAATCAGTAACACTCCTGCGGTTCGACCTGATCGACGATCTGGTTGCTGATATCGCGGTTGTTTTCAACTGGCCGCCCTCTGAAGTCTTCACGATGGAACTGGGCGAAGTCATAGCCTGGCGTGAGCGGGCGGCTGTCCGAAGTGGAGCCAGTGACAGTGAAAAGCCTTAATATCCGCGTCGCGTTCAGCGCGATCGATAAACTTACCCGCCCGGTCAATTCCGCCCGCCAGAGTGCGGGCGGTTTGTCTGAGTCCCTCAAAAAAACGCAGTCCAGCATTAAAGATCTGGACAGTCAGTCCCGCACTTTCAACCGGCTGCGCGATAGCGTACAAAAGACCTCCCGCAAAATCGACGACGCCAGCCGGACCCTTGAAGGCCTGAATCAGGCGCAGCGGGAAGGTACACAGCTCACAGATAAGCAGAAAGCCCATATGGCAGCGCTTGCCGCAAAGCTGGAGCGCCTGAATTCTGCACGCACGCAGGAAATGATCAAGCTGCGCGCCGCTTCACAGGCGTTGCGCGGCCACGGCGTTTCACTGGTCGGCAGTGACCGCACCATTCAGAGTGCCATCCGTCGAACTGAACAGTACAACCAGACACTTGAGCGGGAACGGCGACAACTTGCTGCGGTCACGCAGGCACGTGGGCGTTATGACCAGATGCAGCAAACGGCGGGCAAACTTCGCGGCGGTGGCACGATGGCCGTTGCCGGGGCCACTGCTGCCGGTTACGTAGCGGGACGTTTCTTATCACCCGCCGTTGGGTTTGATCGGGAAATGTCCCGCGTGCAGGCGCTGACCCGCATAGATAAAAGCTCCTTTGACTTTTCAGCACTTCGTGACCAGGCCAAAAAGCTGGGTGCTGAAACGCAGTTCACCACGACTGACGCTGCCAGCGGGCAGGCATTTCTCGCGATGGCCGGCTTCACTCCTCAGGCTATTCAGGCCGCACTACCAGGCGTACTCAATATGGCGCTGGCCGGTGGGATGGATTTAGGTGAAAGCGCCGATATCAGCTCAAACATCCTGTCTCAGTTCCGCCTCGATCCCAAAGAAATGGATCGCGTCAGCGACGTATTAACTGGCGCGTTCACCCGTACCAACACCGATCTGCAAAATATCGGTGAGGCGATGAAGTACGCCGGGACAGGGCTTTCCAACCTTGGCGTCAGCGTCGAACAGACCACGGCCATGATCGGCGTGATGGCGAACGTAGGCCTACGTGGGAGTATCGCCGGTACAGGTTTGCAGGCCACATTTTCACGCCTTGCCGCACCAACCGGCAGGGCAAAAAACGCGCTAAAAGAACTGGGCGTAGAAGTCGCTGACGCAACGGGGAAAATGCGCCCCGCTGAAGTGGTTCTCACCGATCTCTATAAAAAGATCAGCAAGTACGGGGATACCGATAAACTCTCATTCTTCAAGGATATCGCCGGTGAAGAAGCGTCAAAGTCATTCCAGGCCCTGGTTATGTCGGCCGGGAGCGGCGAACTTCAGAAATTGCTTGGTGAACTGAAAAACGCCAAAGGTGAGGCACAGAAAGCCGCCAAAATAATGGCGGATAACCTTGATGGCGATTTCAAGAATCTGGACAGCGCCTGGGAAGGGTTCCGCATCCAGATTAACGATCTCGTTAACAACCAGCTTCGCGCCCTGACCCAGGGGCTGAGTAATGTTGTGGGGAATATGACGCAGTGGGCGAAGGAGAATCCAAAGCTCGCCCAATCCCTGCTGGTTGTCGGCGGTAGCGTTCTGGCACTGACCGCCGCCATTGGCGGCACATCGCTGGCGGTCGGCCTGCTGATGGGGCCATTGGCTAAACTCCAGTTAGGTTTTACCCTGCTGACAGGGGGCAGAGGCATAGCCGGAACGATTGCCGCTCTGCGAACGCTCGGCACGGCTTCCGGCCCGGCGATGGCAAGCGTGCGCGGATGGGGGCCAGTTCTCGGCTCGTTAGCAGGGAAAATGCGGGGCGTTTCGACCATCATACCCTCTATGCGTGGCGCACTTATGGGGGTATTTCTTGCACCAGGTGCCGCGCTGGGAGCGTTGACTAAAAACCTCGGAATGCTCGCTCTTCGCCTGACAGGCTTACCGGTCATATGGAGCATGATCACTGCTGCGGTGTCTATGCTGGGTACAGCGCTGTCACTGCTGTTTAGTCCGATTGGCCTGATAGTGGCGGCGTTTGTTGCTGCCGGAGTTCTTATCTGGCGTTACTGGGAGCCTCTTAAAGCATTTTTTGCTGGCGTATTCACCGGCATCATGGAAAGTCTGGCCCCGTTACGTGACGCCTTATCGCAGTTCAGCCCCATCTTTGACGCGATAGGCAGCGCTGTCAGCCAGGTCTTTAACTGGTTCAAATCTCTGCTTTCCCCGATGGAGTCCAGCAAGGAAACACTGGATAAGTGCGCCAGCGCCGGTGAGGTATTCGGTAACGTTCTTGGTGGTGCTCTCCAGCTTGTTCTGACGCCTGCAAAAATGCTGCTGGATACACTGGCATGGATCCTTGAAAAGCTCGGCGTTCTGCCTGATGAAGCTGAAAAAGCCAGGAAGAAGATCGAGCACGCGCAACGCATGGCCGTTCTTCAGGACAAAGTAGCCCTTCTTCAGGGCGATATCGCTAAAATTGCACCGAAAAAAGTTGAGGTGAAAAACGTTCCGCCTGGCGCACCTCAACCCTCATCACCGCTGACCGGCGATAACGGCACATTGCGCCGGTTGCAGAATATCGACAGCAACACCAAAGCAACAGCCGACAACACGAAGAAGATCGGCCCCGGCGATATCGTGTTTAAAAACCTGCCCCGTGCGCTGGCCGTTCGTGGGGAATGGAAGGAGTCGCAGCTGGCCAGCACGGTCAGGAACAACGGGTTAAGCGAACATCCCGCAGTGGTAGCGGCATCGCTTTCCGTTAAGCAGGCTGAACTTCTGCCAGTCAGCCGCAGCGCCAGCAATATACCGGTTGCCGCTGGCGGCTTTACGGGGGAAATCCACGTACACCTGCACGGCGTTGACCGGCAGGACGCGCGCGAAATTGGCCGCATTGCTGCCGACGCGGTGAATGCCGAAATGGCCCGTCTTGCGCGGCTCAATCGCGGTAGCTTCAAAGACAGAGATTAAGGGGAAGCAACATTATGATGATGATATACGGGATGTTCGTTTTTGAACTGAAGACACTACCCTACCAGCAGCTGCGCCACTCGCTGAACTGGCGACATGTGAAAAACGATCGTATTAACCGATCGGCGAAATGGCAATACATCGGCGCAGGAGAGACGCAAATCAATCTGGACGGGGTGCTTTACCCTGAAATTACAGGCGGCGACGTGTCTCTTACCGTCCTGGCTACTCAGGCATACACCGGGCGTCCCTGGCCTTTAATCAGCGGGGCGGGGCAGATTTACGGCATGTACGTGCTGACCGGGCTACAGGCCACTCATACGGAGTTTGACCGTTACGGAAAGGCGAAGAAAATAGAGTTTTCGATCAGCTTCCAGCGCTGTGATGAAGACTTACGCGAGCGCCTGCAAGCGTCGTCAGTTGGCGATCTGCTCTCAGGGCTGAAGGATAAAGCCACATCCGCCTACAACTCTGCCAGTAGTACGCTGTCTGGCCTGTTCTGACGGCACCCACATAAATCGGAAGCGGGCACTTGGCCGCTTCCTCTCCTTGCGGCACTGCCATAACTGACAGTGCTACAGCACCGTTAAAAATGACTGTACTCGATACCAATGGCCAGCCCGGTTAAAACCGGCCATGCGTAACGGCAGCGAAATCGTTTGGCGGAGGATAGCATCTGATGCGATACGATCGTTTTGACCGAACGATTAATGTAATTCGATCGTTTTAATCCATTATCAATGAAGGGCTATTGTCGTTATCGTTGCGCCACTAACGAGGAAGTGATAATGATGATTTTACTCTGGATTGTTGGTGGTCTGGCTGCATGGTGGCTCTTTGGCTTTTGCTGGCTCAGACTGTTTGCAGGTGATGAAACAGAAAAAGACTATGAAGAATGCCCCTATGATTAAACCCGCTTATAGCGGGCTTTTTTATACTCAGAAGAAAGCTATCACACCGGGAGTGCAGGCCATTCAATATCCGGCACGGCATCAGGTGAAACCCGGCTAAGGTAAACACGGTATTTTTTCCACACCGTCAACATGCTGACCTCATTCTCGGTCGCTACCCCCAAATCTACGGCATCCTGTAATGTTTCAATCGTGAGTGTTGCCTCCTGCATCAGCCGTTTTTTCTCACTTTCTGCGAACGACACCGCTGCGGCGCGTTCTGCCTCCGTGTCTTTTTCCCAGCCTTCACCATTCCATCGCATAAAGTTTCCATCAGGGGCGATTGTCGTTATATCTGCTGGCAATGCACCTGGCCCGGTAAGAAATACGCGCTCGCCTGTTTCTTTGCTGTATAGCGTTTGATTTCGATAGTCCTCGACCAGATCCCACGCAGCCCCGTTGAATACGGCGACTTTTCCTTCTGGCACGTCGGGCGGGGCAATGTTCGTGCAGTCTGCCGGGAGACCAGTATTAGCCGGTATATAAGCATCCCCCGCGCCAATAAACTCTCGGGTGTCTGCGCGGAGGTTGTAAATTCGGATAGTGCGGTCTTTACCAGAAAATTTAAAAGCCATTATGCAAGCCTCACAATGTAATTATAAGCGATATTTTTAACGGTGTTTTCTGTGTTACCGGCAGCGGCAACGGTAATGGTGTGGGTATGCGACCCCATAACAACCGAGTGTGTGTGCGACCCTACGGCCACCGTATGCGTATGAGCCCCTACGGCTACCGTATGCGCATGCGCGCCAGCGCTGGCCGCAGTACCCGTTACGCTGTGTGTGTGTGCCCCAGCATTTACGGTATAAGATGACGTATCAACAAAGCCGGCTTTATTAAAGACGTTACGGTCGATATAAACGCCATTCCCGCCCCCACCATCACGCCATGCTCTCTGGGCGTGACTGTGGTCGCCAGCACTTGCAGCAGTACCGGAAACGCTGTGCGTATGTGCACCGGTGCTGTTTGATGTTTTAGTCCCGTAGTCAAAGGCGCTGGTCGTTTTCGTCCCGTAATCGAATGCGCTGGTATTTTTCGTCCCGAGATCGGTTGATGAAGCTGATGCCCCGTGATTGTGCGATTTAATGCCGTCCTGTTCCTGTGACAGCACTGCACGACCGCTTGCAGGCTTCCCTTTAATCGTCCATCCGCGCATATCAGGAATTACGCCTGACGGATATGCTGCCGCCAGAAGGGGATAAGCCGCTTTATCGAAGGTTTGCCCCGCCATAATGGCATAACCGAACGGTGCCACATCGGACGGCCACGGAATAGGGGCACCAACAGGAAACGCATCAACAGGCGTCCACGCAGTCCAGGCACCAGTTGAATACTGGCTCCGGGTATAACTTCTGGAACTGTTATAAACCCTGTAAACCTGCGTTACTCCGGCATTTTTATAAACAACCAGCGTTCCGGCGTTATTTTCGGGGTAGTGCCTAGCGGCTGAGGTATTGGCGTTCGCTGGTTGGTAATAAATTCCCGGCGTTTTCAGCGTATCCAAATCCTCTGTCGAAAGCCCAATAGCCTGACCGTTGAAAATATCCTGAGAGGTTACGTTTATATCGGCTATCAGCGCCCGGCCATTGACCTTGCGCCCGCTAGGAACCGCACCTACGTCCGCGGCTGTAGGTTTATTCTTATCGGTATAAAAATATTGGTAACTCTTTGTTTGCCCGGCATCCCAGCGAATCGCAATTTTGCCTGTGCTGTCTGACGGAATAATCAGATGTCTGTCGTCCCTGTTTCCTCCTCCATCCTGTAGCAGTGTAATAGTGTGAGCGTACGGGCCACCACCAATAGCATGCGTCCAGAAGCCAGAAGGTAATCCGGTTGGAATATTGTCATAATTGTTTGACCCGGCCACGGTTGTCCGTGGGGCTGTCCCACCAAGCCCCCCATAGCCAACTGTCAACACTCTGCCCGCTGTAGTATCGGTCTGAGAAGCGACGACATCCTTACCCGACGCTGTCTTGAGACTGTCTTTTACTTTCGCCAGTTCATCATTTACCGCTTTAACCGCTTTCGGCGTCGCTGCGAGCGCCTCAGACGCGCTGTCGGTCGCGTTGCTGAGCTGGACGATACCCTTTTGCGCCGTGGTGGCGTCCTGAGACGTGTATTTACCTTTGGCAAGGTCATACGCCGTTTTAACTGCTTTCGGCGTTGCTGCGACGCTCTCCGACGTGCTGTCGGTCGCGCTGCTTAACTGCGTGAAACCCTTTGCGGTGAGTGTAGCGTCAGGATGGCGGCGGGACTGCTCATGCTCCGCGAGTTTGTCGTCAACGTAATCCTGCGTTGCCATCACCGTTGAGGTATCAATGGTCAGTTCGACTGACTCGATGTCGCTTACCATGATAACCATGCGAATGGTCTGCGCACGGCCTGAACCTTCCGCCAGCGCTGGCTTGTAGCTTTCGGCCATATTGCCGACCGCGATCAGCGTGCCGGCGTCATCATAAAGCCCCATTTCACGCATCCAGAAACCGCCAGTCTCAGGCGGGATAACGAGCTCCGCCACGACATAATTCTTATTCTTTTTGTCCTGGCTGATTTTGTTCAGCGCGTGACGCCAGACCTCTTTGACCAGCTTTGTCTGATTCGGGTCAGGCGTCGGCAACGTACCGCCACCGTCGCCCACAGCCATCGCCGTAAAGTTCACCTTTTTCCCGTTCGGAATGGTTGCTGCCGCGAGTTTTTCCGCACCGGCTTTGGTGATAACTGTTTTAAATTTCACTGCCATTGTGTTCTCACTTATCCGGGGTAAACCGTGATGATGTCGCCGTCATAGGTCAGGGCACCGGTGTAGAGGTAGCCGGGTATGTCCTGGATAATATTTAGCCCGATAAGATGGCGGCTTGCGGGCTTGGCATCGGCAATGAGCCGCTCCATTTCGTAATACATTTCCTCGGTGATACCAGACTCTAATACACCGATATCAAGGCGAAATGTGCCTGGGGGATCGTTGGTTTCCCACCATTCCGTAACATTGATAATGTATCCAAGCGGCTCCACAACGCGGCGTAATGCGCCGATGGTGCCTTTGTGTCGGTGAATCAGCCAGGCGTCGCGGATAGATTGCCGCTTGGTCTGCTCCGGCCAGTCCTTGTCCCACCTGTCGACTGAAAGCGCCCATGCCAGATAAGGCAGAAGACTCACCGGACAGGTATCAGCGTTCCACAAGGTGCGAAGCATTACCGGAATATCAGTTATCTTCTCCGTCACCTCCTCAGTGTTTCGCATGAAATCACTTGCCGATGGAGGCAGCAGGCTATTACTCATCGGTTCCCCCTTTGCTGATAGCGAAGGACGTGCAGCGCGCCGACTGCGTATCATCAATCACAAGATCGCTGACAGGCTCCTGCAACTCCACCCGCTGCACACCCTGAACATGCAAGGCAGCCATGATGGCCGAACGGGCGACATCGCGACCAATTTTGCCCTGCTGAGTGAGCCATGACTGAAGGGCGTTTTGCGCAGCGGTAAGGATCGGCTCAGACTCAGGACCGGGATAAAAATAAAGCTGCGCCCTGATTTGATAATCAATAATTGCAGCACTTTGCACCGTGAGCCTGTCACCGACAGGTCGTATGTTTTCGTCATTGAGGGCATTTCTGACGCTACTCAGTAATTCTGCCGATGCCGTACCGTCACCTTCTGTGGAAAGCACAGAAACGATCACGACAGCGGGCGACGGGCTGGTTGCTCTCGCGTCCGCCACTTTTCCGCTGACGCTCTTTGCAAAATATTCATATGCCCCGGTGGGACCGGCCACGCTCAGGCCTTCAAATGCAGACTGAGCACGCAGGCGCAGCGCGGTATCACTTTCCATTTCCGCGTCAGCAGTTGCCGTTTCCGGGGTGGTGATCAGACGTTCGGTATTCAGATTGGCTGCGAGATTATCAAGATCGGTTGATACGGCATGACTCAGCATACATGCCGCTGCGCCCTCATTGATGCGTTGGCGAAGCGTCATTTCACGATAGGCAATCACCTGAGCGATCACGTTCAGCGGTTCGGATTCCAGCTCCAGCGCGGCGGAAACAGATGGTTGCTGTTCCTGTGGGAATGCCGCAAGCATGACGGCTTTGACCTCGCTGAGTATGACTTCAAAGTCCAGGACTTCGATAATTTGCGGCTGCGGTAGCTGCGATAAATCAACTGTTGCCATTGCTGCCACTCCTGAGCGTCAACGAACTGCCAGCCGTCTGCATGGTTTCGGTGATAATACCGACCAGTTCAGCGGTGACAGCGCCATCCTTTGAATAAATGATATTGATGCCGTTCAGGGCAATACGCGGCTCCCACATCGTCAGGGCGATTACCGCCGCACTCATGCATTGCAGGCGTGTCACTTCGTTCTGTGGTTCATCCAGCAGATCTGGGATCATGCTGCCGTAATCCCGTCGCATCACCCGGCTTGCCAGCGGCGTGGTCAGTATGTCGCGTACTGAATGCCACAGCTGATCGGTATCGGTAAGCTGGCCCGTGCCGTCCGGGTTCATTCCGGTATAGCGGACTGTCATTTCGGCCCCCCGGTGTTGCTGCTGCCACCCTGCACACCACCATGTACGTGCGAATGAACCGTCACCCCGTTAGATGTAAGCGATCCGCCAGAATGGGTAACATTGCCCTTCATCGTGCCGCCCTCCGACAGTTCGAACGTCCGCGCTTTCAGATGGTCGGTGCATTCCACAATCGGTGTTTCAAGCGTGACGCTGGCAGAGGCTTTGATATGTGCTGTCTTCATGCCCTGCGCTTCCAGCGCGCTGGCTTCTGCGTCATAGCGGAAAGACGCGCCGTCTGGTGCTGTCAGTACAATCTCTTTCAGGCTGCTGCCCGGCGCAGGGTTGTCACTGCTGTAGAGACTGCCGATAATGACCGCCGTTTCAGGGTTGCCACCGATACAGCCCAGCCAGACCTGCTCACCCACGGAAGGCGGCACCCAGATACTGAATGCCCCGGCGCGCGTGGTGTTCCAGCGCAGCCAGTCGGTCTGAAGCTCGCCGCTTTGCACGCGCACGCGCCAGCTCTCTTCATCAACGGCAATAACGACGCCGACGCGGAGGATATTTTCCAGCAGGCGGATCAGTTCAGCGCTCATCGTGCGGCACTCCCCAGGCTGTTAATCACCTGTTCCGTAATCATCAGCTCATCGCCCGCGGTAAAGCCCAGTAGCTCACGCACCGGATATTTAGCAAAGGCACCCGGCCCAACCTGATCGCGCTGGCCGTACTGGTGCACACGCGCAATGCGTGCCGCCACGCCGTCATAACCCACGGATGTGCCGCCTGCATCAGCGCGCATTTTGAGAAAGCGATAACTGCGCAGCCGCTGAAACATCGGCACTTTCTTCGCAGTGCTGCGGCGCACTGAGCGCGTATTGATCTCGATGTAACGCTCAATATCACTGCGGTAAAACGTGCGAATATCGTTGCGCTCTTCGTCAAAGCCAGTAATGGTTCGCCCGTATTTTCCCCGGCCACCGTGCCAGTTTTTCAGGCGGCGGATCTCACCCTGCCACACAAAAACAATACCTTGTTGAGAGCGCAACACCCGGCGACGGCGGGCAGGATATGGCGAGCCTTCAGGGTTTTGCTGTGCTTTGATGCGCTGTTGCTGGCTCTTTCGCAGTGCCTGGCCTATAGCGCGGGCAGTGCGAACACGTCCGGCCTGCGAGGTGCCCGCGAGTATGTCGCTGAAGACCTGATCCAGCTCACGGAAGAGATCGTTACTCATGCGCGTCAGCCTCCCACGTCACATCCTCAAAGATGGCGCTCCAGTCTCCGTCCGCTGACGGGATACGTGGTTTAGGTTCCGGTAAATGCTCCGCCCTGGGGATGCCTTTTGCGTCCAGAGTGACCTTTACGCGCTCGTGCAGGGGCATTTCAAAAAGAATGTCGGCGGTATCGTCGTTGTTGATAAGGGTCGTAAATTTAACGTTCCGGTTCTTCTCCGGGTTCAGCAGCAGATCGGGCTGGTTGTGCCAGAGCCATGCCATTAACGGCAGCGTGAAATCATCAATATCACCCGCAAAGTTCATTACAAACAGCACCAGGGTATAGCGGTACATAAACGATGGCGTTTCGCCGGTCGTCTCGATATTCCCTTCTTCCACAAAAACGGTGAAGGCTTCAGGATTGGCCCTGCACCATTTGTTAGCGCGCGTCAGGGTCTCTCGCAGTGAGTCAGCTTTCAGCATGGTGATACCTTCTTAACGCCCGAAACGTTCAATCGCGCCCGCAATGATCAGCAGATAAATAAGCGTCCAGTAAGGGTGAGCGCTCAGGTAGTCGAATAAAGTCATGGTGTTGCCCTCGCGTGGTCAGTCAGTCTTTTCAGGCGGCGCAGATCGAGATCGGCTATCGCCGCCTTATCGGCGTTGCAGGTATCCAGCGCATCGCGCAGGCGATCACTCCAGATGGCTATTGCGCCCCACGTTACCGGGGCGGTCAGTTCCGGCGCTGGCGTTGCTGCCGTCAGGCTTTCCGGCACCGGTTCGTGCACGATTTTCATTTGCGGCTGCGGCGGTACGGTGTTGCAGGCTGTTACTGACAGAAGCAGGCACAACAGTACTGGCACACGTATCGTCTTTGATGGCATCGCGCATGTATTCACGTCGCTTTTCTCCCTCGGCGTTTCTTTGCTGTTCGGTTGCCCGCAGCTGTGCAAGAACTTCGCGGGCGTCAGCAGTCAGCGCACGCAGCTCGCCCAGCACCTCACCATTGCTCTTCACCTCGCGGGAAAGCTCCTCGTTACGGACGGAGTCTTTACCGCGTTGATGTGTCTGCCAGAGCAGGCCACCAGAGGTCAGCGCCAGCAACGCACATAAGATGGCTGTAATCTTCACTTTCCAGACTCCACGTCACGCAGGCACCACGCCTTAAAATCCGTTCTCCGGTTAACCAGCCCCTGGCTGCGTTTACCGCCGCTGTTTACAAAGTCCGTCAGCCGATTACACATCGCCTGCCATTCATGCGCCTGCGCCTTTTTCCAGATGGTCGTGCGCTGCTTTCGCTTCTGGCCGTCCGTGAACCACATCAGTCCAGTACACCCCACATTAAGACCGGCATCCGTCATGGCCTCAAAGGCAGACTGCGGCATATGCGCGCCTTCAAAATTCTGGTTTATGCAGTTTTCAGCGTGCCGCATATCGTTAATCCAGCGACCGGCGATCTCGCTGTTGCTGTACTCACGCTTTTCAACACGTCCCGTCGAACCAATTCCGACCGTGAGCACGCCAGCCGTGCAGTAGTAGGGCGTATTCCGGCAGTCTTCCCAGCCAGCAATCTTCTGCTGGCCTTCAGGCGTGGTGCGCAACGCGCCAGGACTCAGCGTTATACCCAGCGCAACAATGGCCGCAATGGAGCATTTTTTAATAAGCTGTTTCATCTTCCGGCTCATTCTGTTGCAGAAGATCAAGCGCCCGGCGCTCTGACTCACTCATCTGTCTGTGTTCTGCCTGCTCAAGGATCTGGTTAATCAGTTCGTTGCGACGCTTCTGCCCCCGTTCGATGCGGGCGCGATAGAGCCATCCACGGGCACCAAAAACCATCCCGACGAGAAGACCGGCCAGCGCAATCTTTTCGCTTAGTGTCATGACGCCGATACTCGTGACCATCGCTGACATCGTGAATGTCAGCCAGTCATTCAGGCGCTGAAAAAAACTTAATCCCATAGCTGCACCATCTCCTGTGTCGCTTTACGCGCGATTTCCGGCAGTTCAATCTCCTGACCGGCATCAAGAAAAACCTGCTGGCTCAGTCCGGGATTGGCAGACAACACTTTTTCGGTCACGCCCTGCGTGGTGCCGTAGTGACGCCAGCAAAGCAAATCCACCGTATCCCCCTGCAATGCCTTCACTTTCATCAGCAAAGCTCCGCATAGAGGCGCGGGGTGTCGCGAATGTCAGCGATACTCCAGCGGGCATCCCGCCAGAGATCATCCCGTTGCAGGTCAAGCGCGGCGGCGTCTTTATCGCCTTTCGCCGTGGTATCAACGTCGCGATAGCCTTCAAGTACCAGCGCCCTGGCAATCGAATAGACTGCGCGGCGGAAGCGGTACACCTTCACGTTTTCACCATTGATAACCAGCTTTTCCATCTCACCTGATGGCAGGGCTGAAGGCACATCTTCCAGCGACTGAAAACCTGCTTTGACCTGACCGGCACGCCAGTCAAGCAACTGCGCAGTGACATGGGCTACCGCTTCCGTGGTGACGTGCATCAGCCTGGACGTGGTGATGCCGCCAGTGATGCGCGCGGCCAGACGAAGATCGGCCAGCTTAATCACCGGCCAGAAGTCCCCGGCGCTGACGGTGGTATCACCATCATCAACATCAGGCGTATCGCTGTCGGCAGGCAACACGCGCTTATTTGCCACAAGGCTGCTCATGCACTTATCTCCCATAAATCAGGCGGTGGGCGGGTGGTTAAAAGACCGTAAACGGTCAGATATCCACCCGCGCCGCCTGTCGGACGGGGCCGAAGTCGTTAATTCTTTTTCTGGCTGGCAGGCTTGCGCTTTGTCGTTTTGCCTGTTGCCGCCCTGGTCGTGGTTTTACGCGTCGTCGCTTTACCTGCTGCGCTGGCGGTGGCGCTTTTTTCAGGGACGGGATCAGCAGTACCGTCAGTTTTGTGGGTGCTGGCCGAGTCACCTTCACCCGTGCCGCTATCCGCAGACAGCTTCTTAACTTCACGGGCAAGCGTTGCGATCTCTTTTTTTACCCCGGCATTAGTGTTTCGCGTCAGCGCCTCACGGAACAGCGCCAGCGCCTCAGCTTTGGTCGTGATATCAGTCGCACCACGGCGGGCAAGCGCGCGGGCTTTGCACAATTTGGCGCGTACCACATCCGGCATATCACTGTCGGCGACAATGTCCGCCACTTCATCAAGCACTGCGGTACTGGCCGATAAATCAGCGTCAGCATCAGCTGCGGCAAGCGTCAGCACCGGTTTGCTCATTTCTTCGGTCAGGAAGGTAGCTGCCGTGCGGTTGAAGTTATCCGGCAGCGTCAGCCCGTGGCGCACCACATAGCGCCCCAGCCTCAACGCGAGCGCATAGTCACGACAGTCAATCGCCCAGACCATCAGCCTGGTAATGACTTCATCCTGCCGCCCGCTGTCGCCGTCGAGCGTGCCTTCAATCCATCCCTCATATTCAGGCAGCATGGATTTTTTCATTTCGGCTTTGGTTTCTTCGGACTGCACGCCGCTGAGGCGGGACAAATCCATACGCAGGCGATGCAGAATTTGCTCATGCGCAGTGCGCTGGATATCGGATTCTTCATCCGCCTGGCCCCGGCGTTCTGCCATGACCTTCTGAAAATGTTTTTGTGCCGGTGTTAACATTGTCACTTCTCCCCGTCATGGCGGGGGAATTCCCCCGCCGCGTCTGTCACTGGCCAGCCTGTTCGGTCTGGGCGAACTGAATGCCGTCAATGAACGCAACATTGCCGTAGTCTTCAATGACGAAGTCATCGTTTGAAGACTGATACGTTGCAACACGGTTGTATTCCGGCTCTTCTTTGATCGTCCGGCGCAGACCGCCGCGCTGGTAGTACACCGACAGGTTTTTGAACGGCGTGATCAGCACGCCATTCACCGGGAAGTAAGGCGCGATAAAGGTCGGCATGTTGCCTACGCGCTCCTGCGCAACAATCAGCTGACCGGCCAGCGTTTCGGTATTCGGGTTGGTCTGGCTTAAGGCGTTGATGGCCGAGAAATTGCTGCTCGTCAGCAGGTCGCCCGCCAGAATCACCACGTTATCCGGGTTACGTTTGTGCCATTCATCCATCAGGCTGTTTTTGGCGTCGTACACCGCAGCGCCAATGTTGCCGTAGGTGCCTTTTGCGACAATCTTGTTATCTTCATCGCGCGAGGTGATCGTCACATTGGAAATGACGCGGTGCGGCGCTTCCTGGCGGATTTTTTCCAGCCAGCCAATGCCACAGTCCTGCAACAGCGGGTTAGCGGCACGGTCAGACGGGTCGCTGTACTTCACGCCGTTAAAGCCAATCATGATGCGGTCAAGCGACATCTGGCGGGCCATTGCCTTACTGATCAGCGGCTGGAACTCCGGCATGTGCGCCCATGCATCAAGCTGTTCATAGCTGATGCCGTAGTCATAGTTGACCTTGCGACACATGTAGTCGAACGGCTCCATTGAATGATTTGAGCCAGGGTTGCGACGACTGGTAACGCTGTTGTTTACGCCAGCCATCGGGCCTTTGCTGCCGATCAGGACTTTCTGGCCGATCTGCTGGTTTACGCCAAACACATTAATTTTGCTCAGGAAAGAATCATCCTGCTGTGCGGCCTGTTCAAGGCGCTGCTGACGCGTAGGATCTACGGCAAATTTTGCAGCGACAGCGGCGGTTGATACGCCGTTGAGCTGTGCCTGCCGGGCGATGTACTGATCAAATAGCTGGCGGGTATTGTTATCCATGTTCTCTGCTCTCTTTGTGAATATCAGTAATCAGCCAGTTGCGCGTTAGCGCCACCGCTCGCGGGTTCCCGCTGGCTGAAATTGGCGTCTGTGCTTCCCAGCTTGCTGGTCAGCGCGGCAAGATCGGAGGTCAGCTTCTGGATGGCCTGGCTGTCCTGCTCGCGGGCGCGGCTCAGGTCGTTGAAGCTGTCCAGCAGTTCGGCATGGGACTGGGCGACGTTCTCCACGGCGTCACGCACCTGGCTGAATTGCTCACCGTCAGATTTACGGCCTTTCCCGATAATCCCCATGACGCGCGCGAACCACTGTTTACCCTCATCGCTGCGCTGCTCAGCCAGTTCGATGATTTCGGCCTCAATGGCATCGGTGAACAGCGGGGCTTCACCCTGCTGATTGTTGAAGGACATAACCTGCTGACGCTGCTGCGCGGCAAACTTCAGGCGCTCGGTGCCGAGGCTCGCCGGGGTATCGGTCATTGCCAGCCCCATGACATACGCCTTGCCGTCAAGCGCAAACTGCGGGTGCAGCTCAATGCTGGAGTAAATTTTCTTGCCTTCTTCCGTCAGCTTCTTCATGCGCTCAGAAGGTTCAATCTCGGCGTAAAGCGCGGTACGTCCGGCGAGCGGGCCTTCACTGATATCTTCAGCACTCAGCGCCGTAACATCCCCCATCGCACCGAAATCACTGCCGGGGAAAGGCGAAAGATAGTGCTCCACGTTGACGCGTGCGCCGTACACGTCCGGGCTGTAGTTTGCTGCTGCATCACGAAGGTGCTCAGGGCGAATTTCACGCCCGTCAACGGTGGCACCGGAGACAGCAACGCGGAATTTCTTACGGGCTGGTTTAGCTGCGCTAGCCATGTCGATAATCCTGTTGAGTGGTTTCTGTACGGCCATGATGGCAGAGCGTAACTTACTGTCTCAACGAGGTTTTGTTGTCGGAGGAAGGCGAGACCTTAAAGTGGGCGATAGGGGGATCGCGCGCGGGGTAATCTTCACCACATCAACGGTGGAGGGCAGATGATACAGGACGCTTTTGTACGTCAGAGAGCAAAACAACTTTACTGGCAGGGCTACCCGCCAGCGGAGATCGCGCGTCTGATGGGAATTAATCAGAACACAATTTATTCATGGAAAAAACGCGATGAATGGGATGAAACGCCGCCCGTCCAGCGCGTCAGCCAGTCTATGGATGCTCGCCTCATCCAACTGACGGACAAGAAAGACAAGACAGGGGGAGACTTCAAAGAGATTGATCTGCTTACCCGGCAACTGAAAAAGCTGTCTGACGGACAGCAGGCAGAGACTGGAGCGGGCAAAAAGCCGCGCAAGCGCAAGCTGAAAAATCACTTCACCGAAGAACAGATCGTCGCGCTGCGGGAGAAAATACTGGATTCGCTGTCGTGGCATCAACGTGGCTGGTATGAGCAACGCCACCACCGAAACCGCATGATACTGAAGTCCCGCCAGATTGGCGCAACCTGGTACTTTGCCCGCGAGGCGTTACTTGATGCGCTGCGTGATGATGTGAAATACCCGTACCAGCGCAACCAGATATTTCTGTCTGCATCCCGCCGCCAGGCTCACCAGTTCAGGGGATTCATTCAGAGAGTTGCCGAAGAGGTAGATGTTGAGCTTAAGGGGGGTGACAAAATTGTACTGAGTAACGGCGCAGAGCTGCATTTCCTCGGCACGTCTGCGGCGACGGCGCAGTCCTATACGGGCAACCTGAAGTTTGACGAATTCTTTTGGGTCAGCAACTTTACCAACCTGCGAAAGGTTGCTGGGGCGATGGCAACGCTGAAGGGGCTAACGCGTACCTACTTTTCCACGCCGTCAGGTGAAACCCATGAGGCTTACCCGTTCTGGACGGGCGACCGCTGGAATGAGAAACGCACAAAGGCTCAGCGCAAAGCGTTTGATGTTGGCTGGAAAACGCTGAACAGTGGCTTGTTATGCCCGGATAAAACCTGGCGCCAGATTGTCACCCTGAAGGATGTGATAGAAAACGGCTGGGAATACACCGACCTTGAAGAGATCCAGGATGAAAACAGTGAGGATGAATTCCGCAACCTGTACATGTGCGAGTTCGTTCGCGATGGTGAGTCAGCCTTCAACCTTAACGCACTGATTGGCTGCGGGGCAGATGGTTATGACGAATGGCCGGACTGGAAGCCTTTCGCGTCCAGGCCGATGGGTAATCGCCCGGTCTGGATAGGCTATGACGCCAACGGCAGCAGCGGCAACGGTGACAGCGGCGCGATTTGCGTTGTGGTTCCGCCACTGGTGCCGGGCGGTAAATTCCGCACTGTGGAAACGGAACAGGTGCGCGGCCTTGAGTTTGAAGAGCAGGCGAAAGTTATCGAAAACTTCACTTTCAAATACAACGTGCAGCATGTCGGCATCGACGTGACAGGCGGTAACGGAGAGGCTGTTTACCAGATAGTGAAGAAGTTTTTCCCGATGGCAATGCCCTACACCATGTCAATGACGTCAAAGCGCGCCCTGGTGCTGAAAATGCTACAGCTGATCCGCGCCGGGCGATGGGAATATGACCGCAGCGAGCGCGCCCTGATCAACGCGTTTAACTCTGTTCGCAAGGTAAAAACGCCTGGCGGATTCATCACCTATGACACTGACCGCTCACGCGGCGTCAGCCACGGTGATTTAGCCTGGGCGAATATGCTCGCCATTATTAACGAACCGCTGGGCCAGGAGAGCGGCAGCGGCGGGTTTGCTATGGAGTTCTAATGAAGAAGCGCACATACAAAAACAATCACACCGCCAGCAATGGCAGTGCCGGACAGCCTGATATCTCTGACGCGCTCAGAAGCGATCCGGCGCTCAGCGCCTTCACGTTTGACGGGCCATATTCGGTTACAGACGGCTACGATCTTCTTGATAGCATGTGCTGCATCGATAACGGCCGGTACTACGAAACACCAATAGACTGGAAGGGGTTAACCCGTGCGTTCGCACAATCCCCGCTGCATCAGTCGGCGCTTTACTTCAAGCGTAATGTGCTGACCGGCTGCTATATCCCTCACCCATTACTGTCACGGCAGGCCTTTTCTGCTTTTGCGCTGGACTGGTTTGTCTTCGGCAATGCCTACCTTGAACGTCGCTCTAACCTCCTGGGTGCACCGCTCAAACTCCAGCATGTTCCGGCCCTGAACACACGGCGGGGGAGTGACCTTGATACTTACTGGTTTATCCGGCAGTGGAAAGATGAATACGAGTTTAAAACGGGGCAGATCTGCCACATCATGAACCCGGATATTCATCAGGAAATCTATGGTATGCCTGAATACATGGGGGCGCTGCTGTCCGCCAGCCTGTCCCACTCTGCCGACAGGTTCCGCAAACTCTACTATGACAACGGCTCTCACGCCGGATGTATTCTCTATGTCGGTTCAGAGAAGGTGGATCAGGAAAGCATAAAGGTGGTGCAAAAGACGCTGTCACAGGCCAGAGGGAAAGGCTCCTTCAAAAACGTGCTGATCCACGCACCGGGCGGCGGCAAAGACGGCGTGCAACTATTGCCGTTCAGCCAGATATCGGCAAAGGATGAGTTTCTTAACATCAAATCAGCCACGCGCAACGATTTACGCGACGCTCATCGCATTCCGCCGCAACTGATGGGCGCAATGCCGGAAGGTAATGGCTCCCTAGGTGATGTTGAGAAGGCCGCGCGCGTCTTCGCCATTAACGAAATGTTGCCCGTAATGGAAGCCATGAAGGGCGTCAATGACTGGCTCGGTCAGGAAGTGATCCGCTTTAATCCCTACGCTTTGCTCAAAGACGAGTGATCCGCTTCACCCGCCGCACATCCTGCGGCGGTTATCCTTCAGTAATTTTCAATCTTCGCATGACCGGCCACCACCCGAACACCGCCCGGTACGATCTTTAACGCCCCTCACTCAGTGCGCATGCGCGCCATTCTGGCTGGTGCAAACTGCAATCGGCCCGCACGCACCCATAATCGAGAAAGCGTGCGCAGAAAGCAGGGGAGGCCGCACCATGGCATTTAAAGGCATCCCCTACAGCCCCCTGTCGCGTGGGCTGTTCCCCCGTCACCTGCGCGCAACATTTGCTTCGTTTATTGTGCATTTGTCACACCCAGGCTAGACCGCGCAGGCAAAAGGCTTGAAGATGGTTAGCCAGATTTGAAAAATTGTGCGTTTTTGTGCACTTTCTTGCAGATTACCTAACTGGCGGAAAGTATAGTTTTATTGATAAATGGCTGATAGGATTGGTTTTTATGACTGAATTTTAGTGATGTGCCTGAGCTTTAGATTTTTAAGACTGTGAAAAATATGATATCAATTCATATTGAACTAGATTAAATCTTATGACCAATTTAAACAAATGGTGCTATATGTATATAACTTCAAAATTGAATGAGTTTGAAAACGGATTCGATAATAGTTCTGATATTTTTAATCGTAAGCCTTTGTTTGAACAAATAAAGCGCCTTATCATTAATTCTCCAGATGCTAACCTGGTCTTTGCAATAGATGATGTTTGGGGAAGTGGTAAAACATCCTTTGTTAAGATGCTAAAATCTGAAATTGAGCTAAATAACAGTGAAGATATTGATGTCGTATATTTTGATGCTTTTGAAAATGACTATCAGTCTGATCCTTTTATTTCCATATCTGCTGAGCTTTATTCTTTACTTAAATCCAAAGGGCCTGATGCTGAGTTTGTTGCAGAGAAAATCATACAAACCGGAAAGAAAATTGGCGCAAAAATATTGGTCGGGAGCGCTAAAATAGCAATTACTGCTCTAACGGCAGGAGTTGTTAATGGAACTGTAATCGATAAGGCTAACGATGTTATTAGTGATTCTATTAGTAGTGAAATGGAGTCTTTCGTTGAAAGTAAAATTAAATCCATGGAGGATGAAAAAAAAGAAATTATTGACTTTAAGGAATCATTGGAAAAAATATATATAAACACTAAAAAGAAAACATTAGTTATAATAGATGAGCTGGATCGTGCTAGGCCGGACTATTCACTTGATTTGCTTGAGAAAATAAAACATCTTTTTTCAGTAAAAGGTTTGGTTTTTTTATTGGTCATGAATCGCGAGCAATTTGAAAAGGGAATAGCTTGTAGATATGGCGATATAAATACGAGTCTATACCTTAATAAATTCATACACTATTGGTTTACTTTGCCGAAAGTAAATCTTCATGATCTGAATAATGACTATAATCAAAGCGGAACTACAATCTATGATTATGTACAGAAACTTGTAAGAATGAATCACTCATTAGGTATAAGTTCAAATGGGATGTTTTCAAAATTATTATCTTATCTGATTGAGGTTAATAACTGCTCGTTACGAGAAGCTGAACGCTGCCTATCTGCTATGGTAGTTGTTGATAATCATGAAAATATTGCACGCAATCGTGATAATTTCTATATGGCCGCGTTGGCGCTTGTATGTTTTTTGAAAGTTACATCATCAGGAAGGCTTTGTTGAATAAATCAGATTTCGGGTAAGTCTCCCCCGTAGCGGGTTGTGTTTTCAGGCAATACGCACGCTTTCAGGCATACCTGCTTTCGTCATTTTGTTCAG
>NZ_JBMKHN010000010.1:0-153671 GCF_049238425.1 Enterobacter cloacae complex sp. IR5401
GGTGGTCCCACCTGACCCCATGCCGAACTCAGAAGTGAAACGCCGTAGCGCCGATGGTAGTGTGGGGTCTCCCCATGTGAGAGTAGGGAACTGCCAGGCATCAAATTTAGCGTGCTGATATGGCTCAGTTGGTAGAGCGCACCCTTGGTAAGGGTGAGGTCCCCAGTTCGACTCTGGGTATCAGCACCACTTTATACTTAGGTTAAAGTTCGGCAAGAAGTAAAAGAATTTGTCTGGCGGCTTTAGCGCGGTGGTCCCACCTGACCCCATGCCGAACTCAGAAGTGAAACGCCGTAGCGCCGATGGTAGTGTGGGGTCTCCCCATGTGAGAGTAGGGAACTGCCAGACATCAAACAAGTAGAAAGGCCATCCGAAAGGATGGCCTTTTTGCGTTATATCTCTAGCTAAACCAATTCCCTCATTCGATGTTCTCACTGGTGCCGTTAATACCCTACGGACGTAGCGCTTTACCGTACTGAAACTGTAGTTGTGAAATGCATTCTGCTGGCTCGCAGTAGTGTTAAATGAATTAAATGTTATGCCAAATGCTGTACAGGTAAGGGATATAGCGAGGAGTAAGGTAGCGTATTGAATTTAATTAATATCTGATGTTATTTGCGATGGGGAATATACGTTTCTTATATCAGGCAAAAATAAAAGCGCGGCCATCGCCGCGCTTTTAGAAGCCTTATTTAGTGAGGGCGACAATACCGAGTGTCAGGCCAGCGATTGCCGCGGCGCCACCAGCAATCGCACCTGCTGTTTCCCAGTTATCCTGGGTAGTGCCCTTCATACAGGTATTGGTGTGAACCAGTCGCCCCTGATCGTCGTATACCGGTACACATGGGGAATCGTGCGCGCAACCAGCAAGCAGCGCAGCGAGAAGTGCAACGGAAAGGAATCTTTTCATGATGTTACCTCAATATGATCGCCTATTCGCTAAAGAGCCGATGCGGCAATTAACGAATCGATGATTATTTTACCACCGCACTAATACCATGCAGCACGTGGAATAATCTCAATTTGTGTGGATTGTAAAAATTATGAAGAAAAAAGCGCGGGCAGTAATTATTAATGGAGGAAATGTGAAGAGGGGATGTGTTTTTACATTGTTTTCAGGAAATAAAAAAGGCACCAGAGGTGCCTTTATGATTTTCATTAATCCTTGTGCTTTGTAAATCGTCTCCGGACAACCACAAAGAAAACAGGAACAAAGAATATGGCCAACAGGGTGGCTGAGAGCATCCCGCCCATCACGCCCGTCCCGACCGCATTTTGTGCACCACTACCTGCACCGCTGCTGATGACCAGAGGCATAACACCAAGGATGAATGCCAGGGAAGTCATCAGGATAGGACGCAGACGCATACGCGAGGCTTCAAGCGTGGCTTCGATAATCCCTTTGCCTTCTTTATCCATGAGATCTTTGGCGAACTCAACGATCAGTATGGCGTTCTTGGCTGATAAACCAATTGTTGTAAGCAGACCAACCTGGAAGTAAACGTCATTGTTCAGCCCTCGCATTGATGCAGCCAGAAGCGCACCGATCACCCCCAGAGGCACAACCAGCATGACCGAGAATGGAATTGACCAGCTTTCATAGAGAGCCGCCAGACACAGGAACACCACAATAAGTGAAATGGCGTACAGCGCCGGAGCCTGATTCCCGGAAAGTCGTTCCTGATAAGACATCCCCGTCCAGTCGTAGCCGATGCCGGACGGCAGTTTTGACGCAAGGTTTTCCATCAGCGCCATTGCCTCACCGGTACTTTTGCCTGGTGCAGACTCACCGAGGATCTCCATTGATGGCATCCCATTGTAACGTTCCAGACGCGGTGAACCGTACACCCAGTGAGAGCTGCTAAAGGCAGAGAAAGGCACCATTTCGCCGTTAGCGCTACGCACATACAGGCCGTTAATGTCTCCGGGTAGCATACGGAAGCGAGCATCAGCCTGGACATAAACTTTTTTCACCCGTCCGTGATCGATAAAGTCGTTCACATAGGTGCCTCCCAGGGCTGTTGAAATAGTCTGATTGACGTCAGACACGCTCACACCCAGCGCCTGTGCCTTCTCCTGATCGACGTCCAGCTTGAACTGTGGCGTATCTTCCAGTCCGTTAGGACGCACGCGGACCAGTAAGTCAGGATGTTCTCTCACCATGCCCAGCAGCTGGTTACGCGCCTGCGTTAACTGCGTATGTCCCAGGTTTGCCTGGTCTATCAGTTCAAAGTCAAAGCCTGTTGCGGTACCCAGTTCAATAATGGCAGGCAGGTTAAACGGAAATACAAGGCCGTCTTTGATCTGGCTGAACGCTTTCGTCGCGCGGCTGACAATCGCCTCAACGCCGTTTTCCTTGCCCGGACGCTCTTCCCATGGCTTCAGGCTGACGAAAGCGATACCGGAGTTCTGACCCTGTCCGCTAAAACTAAACCCGTTTACGGTAAAGACCGATTCAACGTTCGCTTTCTCTTTCGTCAGGTAATAATCCTGAACCTGATCGAGTACCTGCTGGGTACGCATCTGCGTCGCCCCTGCCGGCAACTGAACCATCGTCATAAACACACCCTGATCCTCTTCCGGCAGGAAGGAGGAAGGCAGGCGCAGGAACAGAACTGCCATGCCGCCGACGATGATGACGTAAACCAGCAGATAGCGGCCGGTCTTACGTAAAATGCCGCTCACGCTGTTGCTGTAGTGCTCCACACTCTTATCAAAGAGCGCGTTAAACCAGCCGAAGAAACCACCTTTCTTTTCATGATGTTCGCTGGAAACCGGTTTGAGCAGCGTTGCACAAAGAGCAGGCTTTAATATCAACGCCACCAGTACCGACAAGGCCATCGCGGAGACAATGGTCAGCGAGAACTGGCGATAGATAGCCCCGGTTGAACCACCAAAGAATGCCATCGGAATAAATACCGCCGAAAGCACCATGGCAATGCCCACCAGAGCGCCCTGGATTTGCTCCATTGACTTCTGCGTCGCCTCTTTTGGCGGCAGCTTGTCCTCAACCATGACGCGTTCTACGTTCTCGACTACCACGATGGCGTCATCGACGAGAAGACCTATCGCCAATACCATCCCGAACATCGTCAGGGTGTTAATGGAGAACCCGAACGCAGCCAGTACCGCAAAGGTGCCCAGTAACACCACGGGAACGGCGATAGTGGGAATAAGCGTTGCCCGCAGGTTTTGCAGGAACAGGTACATCACCAGGAACACGAGAACAATCGCTTCAAACAGCGTCTTCACCACTTCATGGATGGAGATCTTCACGAAAGGTGTGGTGTCGTACGGATACACGACTTTCAGACCCTGAGGGAAGAAGGGCTGCAACTGCGCCAGTTTACTCTTGATGGCGGCAGCGGTATCCAGCGCGTTTGCGCCAGTCGCCAGCTTGATCCCCAGCCCCGTTGCTGCTTGGCCATTGATTTTGGTGACCATGTTGTAGTTTTCGCCACCCAGCTCAATGCGTGCCACATCTTTCAGGTGGACCATTGAACCGTCCTGGTTCACCTTCAGCGTCACACGACCAAACTCCTCCGGCGATTTCAAGCGTGTTTGAGCAATAATTGAGGCGTTCAGTTGCTGCCCTGGTACGGACGGCGTTCCTCCCAACTGGCCCGCAGCAATCTGGTCGTTCTGTGTTTTCAGCTGGTTAATGATATCCAGCGGCGTGAGCTGATATTTGTTCATCGCGTTGCTGTCCAGCCAGATGCGCATTGCATACTGGGCACCGAACAGTTGCACGTCACCGACGCCGGAAGTACGGCTGATCGCATCTTTTACGTTAGAAGCGACATAGTCGGAGATATCATCCTGCGTGAGATTTTTATTGTCCGACACAAAGCCTGCAACCAGCAGGAAGCTGCTGCTGGATTTCTCCACGCCAATCCCCTGCTGCTGCACTTCTTGCGGCAGCAGCGGCATGGCGAGCTGGAGTTTGTTCTGAACCTGCACCTGCGCGATATCAGGATCCGTACCCGACTCGAACGTCAGCGTAATGGTGACGTTACCGGCGGAATCACTGGTGGACGACATGTACATCAAATTATCGATACCGTTCATGTTCTGTTCGATAACCTGAGTTACGGTGTCCTGTACCGTCTGGGCATCAGCGCCAGGGTAGGTTGCTGTCACCGCCACCGCTGGCGGCGCAATGGTCGGATATTGCGCCACCGGCAGTTTTAAAATGGCCAGCCCGCCTGCAATCATCAGAATGATGGCGAGTACCCAGGCGAAAACAGGCCGTTGAATAAAGAAATTAGCCATGTCGTTATTCCTTAACTGGCTGGAGTCGCGGCGGTATCAGGAATAGCCACGACGGTAACGCCAGGGCGAACTTTTTGCAGGCCGCTGATAATGACGCGGTCGCCGTTTTTCAGGCCTTCCGTGATCAGCCAGCGATCGCCAATCGCCTGCGGTGCAACGACAGTGCGCGATTCCACCTGGTTTTTATCGTTTACCACAAGCACAGTGGCATCCCCGCGCGGTGTACGGGTTACCCCCTGCTGGGGAACAAGAATGGCATCAGGTTGTGTACCTTCGTCAATGCGTGCACGGACAAACATACCCGGTAACAGCATATGCTGAGGGTTAGGGAAGAGGGCGCGAAGGGTGATTGAGCCGGTACTTTCATCTACCGTGACATCAGAGAACTGGAGCGTTCCTTTCAGTGGATAAGGCTGGCCATTTTCCATCAGCAACTCGACGCTGCTGGTGTCTCCCTTTTGCAGGCTCGTCTGCTGCTTCAGACGCATAAAATCGCTGCTGGATTGCGTCACATCGACATAAATGGGATCGAACTGCTGAACCGTCGCCAGTGCAGTCGACTGACCATTAGTAACCAACGCCCCTTCGGTGACGCTGGATTTACCTATACGCCCGTTGATTGGGGATGTGACTTTGGTATAAGCCAGGTTGATCCGCGCGCTTTCAACGCCAGCCTTCGCGGCAACGACGCTCGCATCCGCCTGCTGGGCGGTTGCCACCGCCTGATCGTACTCCTGCTTGCTCACATATTGCGTACCGACCAGCGGAACGTAACGTTTCACCGTCAGATGAGCGATATTGGCCGCCGCCTGTGCTTTTACCAGTTCACCTTTCGCATTGTCGTAGGCTGCCTGATACGTGGCCGGATCGATCTGATAAAGGGATTCACCCGCTTTGACGTCGCTGCCTTCGGTAAAATTACGGTGCAGAATGATACCACTTACCTGGGGACGAACCTCCGCAACACGATACGCGTCAGTTCTGCCAGGCAATTCTGTCTTTACGGCCAGTGGCGCGCTTTTAACAATATGAACACTGACCTGAGGAGCTTGCGCATGCTGCTGTGGGTTTTCTTGCCCATCGCACCCGGTAAGCAGCGCGGCACAGACAATGAAACCGGATAAGGGTAAGCATCTGAAGTGATTCGTCATTACTGTTCCTTAAACTACCCCTGAACCGATATTTGTCATGAATCGGTGAAAGGGTGTGAGGCAAAAAAAGAAATGTAGCTGCGTATAATAATGAGGGTATTTAATGTTTTTTAATTTATAAGTGCTGATGGAGCTTTTAAAAAGTAAAAATCGGAATCTGACCCAGTGCATTCGACACTCTATTTCTGTCAGGATAATCAACGAAATGCTTTTTGGTGAAAGCTATACATATGTTTTATGTATTTAATATATTCAATTTATTCACGAGGTTTATAAATTAAACGAATTGACTTTTTTTGTGCAAAACTAACAAGGATTTTGGTTAATACTTTGTCTGACACGACCACGGCAATATCCTTTGATAACGTATCAATCTTGTAAGTAACGAGTAGCAGGTAATGGCGCGCAAAAAGAAAGAAGAGGCTCAAAAGACCCGCCAGCAGCTGATTGAAGCCGCTATCAGGCTATTCGCGACGCGTGGTGTGGCCAGCACCACGCTTACCGACATTGCCGATGCAGCTCAACTCACTCGCGGGGCGGTTTACTGGCATTTCTCGAGTAAAGCGGAAATATTTAACGCAATATGGGAACAGCAATTGCCGCTGCGTGAAATCATTCGTGACAGGCTAATGCTTTCCGAAAATGACGACCCTTTGTTAATGCTTCGTGAACAATTTATTGTTGCGCTGCAATATATTGCGAGCGAACCCCGACAGTATGCGCTTTTACAAATTCTGTATCATAAGTGTGAATTTCATGACGATGTGATTTCAGAATGTGAAATACGCAAGCGGATCGGTTTAAACGATGATTATCTTCGCAAGACGCTTAAGCGATGCATTGCTCATAACATTATCTCTTCGCAAACTAATATTGAACTGGCGCTGATTGTTTTCCATGCCTTTTTTAGCGGAGTCATTAAAAACTGGTTAATGGATAACACCAGTTTTAATCTGTACAAACAAGCGCCGGCGCTGGTGGATAATATTCTGGCGACACTAAATATCACCCGAGTGGCGCCAGTGGTTTACGATACAGCCTTATGACTGCGCCCGGGGTGGCGACATCTCCCCGTGCTGGCACTGTTCCATAATAGCTTGCGCGGTAATTGGTTTGCCCAGCAGATAACCCTGTAGCGTATTGCATCCCAGTTCTGTCAGGAAGATCTGCTGCGCTGCGGTTTCGACCCCTTCCGCCACGACCTTCAGATTCAGCGTTTTTGCCAGGGCGACAATCGCCGAGACAATTGTCGCATCTTCGCTCTCTCCACTTAACTCTTTCACAAAAGCGCGATCGATTTTCAACTCGCAGGCGGGAAGCCGCTTAAGATAGAGAAGGCTTGAGTAACCTGTACCAAAATCGTCTATTGAGGCTTTTACTCCCGCATCCGTCAGCGCTGTCAGGACGCGTACGCTTTCGTCCGGATTGCTCATTGCCGTGGTTTCAGTCACCTCCAGAATCAACATGCCGGGCGGCACGCTATGGCGCGTCAGACAATCGAGAACCGTTTTAACCAGCGACGGCTGTTCGAACTGCAACGTAGAAAGATTCACCGCCATTGACCAGTCCGTGTGGCCCTGAAGATGCCATTCACGCAGCTGGCGGCAGGCCTCGTCGATTACCCAGTTTCCAATCGGAATAATCAGCCCTGTTTTCTCTGCCAGCGGTAGAAACAGGTCGGGGGAGAGTAATCCCTGTTTGGGATGCTGCCAGCGTAACAGCGCTTCGAACCCGATGACCGGCCCGGCAGGGGCGTGGAATTTAGGTTGATAAAGCAGGCGTAACTCATCACGGTCGATGGCCTGCCACAGATCATTCATCAGCTGTAGATGCGTCTGCGCCAGCGTATTCATTGACGGCTGGAAGAAGTGATAGCCGTTGCGACCCATATGTTTCGTGTGGTACATCGCAGCATCAGCGTTAAACATTAGTTCACGATCGGTTTTGCCATCGTGTGGATAAAGCGCAATGCCAATGCTCAGGGTGACCATCAGTTCGTAAGGATCGAGATGGAACGGGCTATCAATGACGCGCACCAGTGAATTTGCCAGTGAGGCAGCATCATCCGGGGTGGCGGTTTCGGCCAGCAGCACGAATTCATCCCCACCGATACGCGCCAGCGTGTACTGACCTTTCAACTGCAACAGCAAACGCTGAGTCACCGCTACCAGAAGCTTGTCACCGACATCATGACCATAGGCATCGTTGACGGTTTTAAAGCCGTCAAGATCCATAAACATCAGCGCGAAAGGGCTTCCTTCGCGATCGGCCTTGCTCATGGCCTGATCGAGGCGATCCTCAAGCAGAATACGATTGGGTAATCGCGTCAGCGTATCATGCAACGCCAGCTGTGCGAGTTCACGGTTAGCTTCTGCCAGTGATGAGGCCAGCAGCGAGGTACGAGCCTGAAGGCGGGCATCGAACATCGACACCAGCAGCGTAATCCCCAGAATAGCGAGCGCGACCACGCTAACCAATATCGCCAGCCAGCTCCCGTTAATGCCATGATGGTGGACCATCGTCGACATCGGAAATTGTGCTGCTTCCATGCCAGCGTAATGCATGCCAGCGATAGCGATGCCCATGGTGATCGCCGCCCCCAGCCGCATCAACGCCATTCGTGCGGCTTCCTGACGTAAACGGAACGTCAGCCAAAGAGCGGCCAGTGAAGCGGCAAGGGCTATGACCACAGAGATAGCCACCCACGTTTTATCCCAGACAATACCCGGTGTGACCTCCAGGGCAGCCATACCGGTGTAGTGCATGGCAACAATGCCCGTTCCCATCACGACGGCGCCAGGCAGCAGCCGGCGCAAACGTAGCTGCTCGCCGCTAACGAGCCACAGGGCAAACATTGACGAGCTAATGGCGATAACCATCGAAAGCACGGTCAGGGCCGCGTTGTAACTCATGCTCATGGAAAGATCCATCGCCAGCATACCGATGAAATGCATCGCCCCCACGCCAATCCCCATCGAAACACCGCCACCTGCCAGCCAGACGCGTGCAGCGACGCCCTGGCTTCCGGCAACGCGCGCAGCCATATTCAGTGCGGTATAGGCGGCAAGAATGGCAACAACAAAGGAGATGACTACGAGGATTTGGTTGTATTGGCTAACCAGCATGGTCTGTTCACTCGTGTGAGACGTTAAGCAAGAGCGGTTGGAAAGGGGACAGACATTATCATCGTCAGGAAATGACGAAAAGTGATTTAAGCCCCTGTTTTTATTGGGTGTTAACAGGGTTTTATACAGGATGGAAGCGGTTAGTCCAGCTCTGAGCAGTTGACCAGTTTAAGCGGGTTCACGGAATTCATATTGCGACATTTATCGGTTTCAGTGCTCATCAGTTCAATCCACTGCATCAGCAGCGCATCGAAAATGAAAACAGAGACAGCAAAAACGACCAGCCACCAGTATTTACGAATCATGTGTCATTCCGCGCAAAGAGAGCCTGTAAGTTGGTGGAAATATACACGAAAAGCGGGCGTTGAAAAGTGGGGAAAGGGAAGGTTTACAAAGCGTTGACGGTTGCTCGCCCGAACGATAAAAAAGGCGCTTCCCCATGCCGAAGAGCGCCTTTTTAAACAAGCAGTTAGCTAATCGAAATTAGTTCATGCCGTATTTTTTCAGTTTCTTACGCAGGGTACCACGGTTGATGCCCATCATCAGGGCAGCGCGGGTTTGATTACCACGGGTGTATTGCATCACCATGTCCAACAGTGGCTGTTCAACTTCAGCCAGTACCAGCTCATACAGGTCATTAACATCCTGACCGTTCAGTTGAGCAAAATAGTTCTTCAGTGCCTGTTTAACCGAGTCACGCAGGGGCTTTTGAGTCACCTGATCCTGAGAGTTAACGGTAGAAACGGTCAGTACGTCAGAATTTACGCGTTGTTCGAACATAGTTCTGTCAGCTCTTTATTTCATTACGCAAGATTTTCGAAGTATGCCTCCAACGCCTCCAGCTGTTCGCTGGCATCCTCAATGGCGTTGAATGTGCGCCGAAACTGGTCATTTGGAGCGTGCTCCTGGAGATACCAGGAGACGTGTTTACGCGCAATTCGGTACCCTTTTGCCTGGCCATAGTGGTCATGCAATTCCCGAACATGCGAACAAAGCAAGCGCTTGACCTCTGCCAGAGGCAGCGGGGCAAGCAGCTCCCCAGTGTCCAGATAATGCTGGATTTCCCGAAAGATCCAGGGTCTTCCCTGAGCGGCACGTCCTATCATCAGAGCATCAGCTCCCGTATAGTCGAGCACAGCTCTGGCTTTAAGCGGGTCAGTAATGTCGCCATTCGCGATAACCGGAATGGAAACTTTCTGCTTAACTGCCCGAATGCTGTCGTATTCAGCTTCACCGTTGAACAAACAGGCGCGAGTGCGTCCATGAATGGTCAGGGCCTGAATGCCACAGTCTTCGGCCAGTTGGGCAATCTCTACGCAGTTACGGTGTTCCGGCGACCAACCCGTGCGAATCTTCAACGTAACAGGAACGTCCACTGCGCTGACAACCGCCGTCAGGATTGACTTCACCTGGTCGGGGTATTGCAGAAGGGCTGAACCTGCAAGCTTGCGATTCACCTTTTTGGCCGGGCAACCCATATTGATATCAATAATCTGGGCGCCACTTTCCACGTTAATACGCGCGGCATCTGCCATTTCTTCAGGCACGCTTCCGGCAATTTGCACGGTGCGGATACCTGGTTCATCCACGTGCACCATCCGAAGGCGGGACTTGTCGCTTTCCCAAACCTGCGGGTTAGACGACATCATCTCGGAAACGGTTAATCCTGCTCCCATCTCGTAGCACAGCGTCCTGAACGGCCGGTCGGTAATACCTGCCATTGGGGCTGCGATCAGGCGATTTCTGAGCTGGTGGTGTCCGATGCGCATGAGTTAAGAAATGACCATACTGTGACTGCAAGGCGGCGTATATTACGCATTTTTTGCACGAGATGAAAGGCCAAACTTTGAACAATCCTCTGTTGTAGATCAAGGAATCGCCAGTCATTCTTTTGGGATAAGATTATTCGCTATTTAAATCATTGTGTTATGAATAAATGAACATTTTGTGGGCGCTTACAATTTCCCGTAACTTCTCATCATTTCTGAATAAATGGATCAATTGTTCGGGATAATCTGCTGCTATAAGCAGCAGATTATGGCGCTTCTTTGCGATCTGCGTCGCATTTCAGCACAGGATATCAACGTAAAAAATCGACTTATTCAACAACCAGACGGCCATGAAGCGGCTGAACCGGGCGGCTGTTTTCGTGGTGCAGAGTGTGAGTAAATTTTTGCAGCTGTTCAGCAGAGACGGTCAGCGGATGCTTGAGGACCAGCCACGTTACCCCTTCTGAACACGGTGGGGTGGTCAGAGAGCCGCTAAAACGCCAGTAAGTTTTATCCGCGGGCAGTAATTTATTCATATCAAGGGTTGGCTTAATCGTGACGTTCTGGTCAACCTGTCCCGGCATCACGCCCCAGAGTTTATCCAGTTCAGTGTTTGCAGCGCCCTGATCGAACATAACGGCAACGACCGTCAGTTCGCCGTCAGCGTTTTTATGGACCAGATGCATTTCCATTGCGTATTTTTTACCGTGCACCGTGTTTTCGGATGGTGCATGGAAATGGAACTGCTGTAACGTCCAGCGCTGTTTATCAAGCGTGATGCTGTCGCGTGTATCGGCATTTTCACTCGCCTGGATAGTATGGCCGTTATTTGTCAGAATGACCGGGCCGTCGATATAGTGCGTTTCCAGCGGAGAGATGTGGGCTTTGACCGTGTTATCTATGTTGACCGGCGACTGATACATTCCGCTTTTACACGTCTTGTACGCCTCGTCCAGTTCGCCCTAGTGTTCCGGTGCGCCTTCTCCTTGATAGCTCCAGTGTGATGCGTAAGCCGTAGCCGAAATCATGCTCAGCGCCAGCAGCGCTGCCTTGCCTGAAATGTGTTTCATCATATTCTTCCTGTGAATTTTATTATCCAAATCAATAATTAACATTGTGATTTGTGGGGTTATTTTATCGAAGAAAGGAAGAAGGCGGGAGAAAAAACCGAAGGGAAAAGGCGTGGTCAGACGACCACGCCAAACGTTTATTTTTTACGACCGGTGATGCGACACCACTCTTCTTTCTCGACCACCGGGTCGAGCGCAAAGAGATCGGCGTAGGCTTCACAGACGCTGTCTGCCTGGCTGGCAAGGATACCGGACAGGCCCAGCAGACCGCCTTCAACCGGCAGCACGCTGATTAACGGCGCCAGCTCGCGTAATGGGCCAGCCAGGATATTCGCGACCACCACATCGGCTTTCATCGCCTCTGGCTGTGCATCGGGCAGATACAGTTCAAGGCGATCGGAAACGCCATTACGCTCGGCGTTATCACGGCTGGCCTGAATCGCCTGCGGATCGATGTCGATCCCGATGGCTTTTGCTGCGCCCAGTTTCAGTGCTGCGATAGCAAGGATCCCGGATCCGCAACCGAAGTCGATCACGGTTTTGCCTTCCAGATCCAGGCCATCCAGCCATTGCAGGCACAGGGAGGTTGTCGGGTGGGTACCGGTGCCGAACGCCAGACCCGGATCCAGCATCACGTTGACGGCGTTTTCATCGGGCACTTCACGCCAGCTTGGGCAGATCCACAGACGCTGACCAAACTGCATCGGATGGAAGTTGTCCATCCACTCGCGTTCCCAGTCTTTGTCTTCCAGCTGTTCAATTTTATGCGCGAAACCCGCGCCCAGCAGCGGATGGTTTTCCAGAATCGCCACGACCTCTTTCATATCGGTTTCTGCATCGAACAGGCCGATAACGTCCGTATCACCCCACAGGCGCGTTTCGCCTGGCAGCGGCTCAAAGACCGGCGTGTCATGCGTGTCCTGGAAGGTGATAGAGACCGAACCGGCCTCCATCAGCGCATCACTCAGCTCTTCGGCGTTCGCGCCGGTTGTATTCAGTTTTAGTTGGATCCACGGCATGGCAAAACTCTTTATTTATCAGTAGAAATCATAGCGGGCTGTGGGACGGGCTGACCGAAACGGTTCCCCACCACAAACGCCAGTAAACTTAGCAGTAACGAAGGCACAATCGGATGGAAGCCCAGGTACTGAATCTTAAACGTTGCGAGAACGGCGTACAGCACGCCGCCAACAATCATCGCGCTCAGCGCACCTGCAGCATTTGCGCGTTCCCAGTAGAGCCCTAACACCAGCGGCCACAGGAATACCGCCTCAAGCCCACCAAATGCCAGCAGGTTCAGCCAGATGATCATCTCCGGCGGGCGCCATGCGGCTAACAGCAGCAACGCGCCTAGCACCAGCGTAATCACCGCTGACATATGCTTCAGGCGACGTTCATTTTCAACCTGTTCAGGGCGCAGGTTCAGATAGAGATCTTTAATGATCGTAGCGGAACTTTGCAGTAACTGAGCGTTGATGGTCGACATAATGGCGGCCATTGGCGCGGCGAGGAAAATCCCGGCGGCAAAGGGGGGCAGTACTTTGACCATCAGCGTCGGGATAACCAGATCCGGCACGGTAAGATCGGGGATTACCGCGCGCCCTAATGCCCCCGCCAGATGCATACCAAACATCAGGACAGCGACCACAATCGTCCCGATGATGATGCCCTTGTGAACGGCTTTGCTGTCTTTATAGGAGATACAGCGCACGGCGGTATGCGGCAGACCAATTACTCCGAAGCAGACTAACACCCAGAATGAGGTCATAAAGGTCGGAGAGAGGATATCATCTGCGCCCTGCGGCGAGACCAGTTTCGGGTCAATCGCTTCCAGGGTTTCCACCGCGTGAGTGAGTCCACCCGCCGCATGGACAATCCCCACCAGCAGAACGATCGTACCGATGAGCATCACCATTCCCTGCAGCGTATCGTTCAGCACGCTGGCGCGGAATCCGCCAAACGCAGTATAGAGCGCGATGCTTACCCCGAAGATGATGAGGCCTGTCTCGTAAGGGATGCCGGCCGCCGTTTCCAGCAGACGCGCACCGCCGATAAACTGTACGGTCATCGCACCGATAAACGCCACCAGCAGGCTCAAGCTCGCCAGCCACACCAGCAAGCGGCTCTGGTAACGGGCAAAGAGCATATCGTTGAGCGTCACGGCATTGTAACGGCGCGCCAGAATGGCAAATTTTTTACCCAGTATGCCCAACGAGAGCCAGACGGCAGGCAGCTGGATCATCGCCAGCAAAACCCAGCCTAACCCGTATTTGTAGGCCGCACCGGGGCCGCCAATAAACGAGCTGGCGCTGATATAGGTCGCGGTCAGCGTCATTGCCAGCACAACGCCGCCCATCGAACGGCTGCCGAGAAAATACTCGTTCAGAAAGGCACCGGTCGTTCTTTTGCGCATGGCGTAAATGGACAATCCAAATACGACCAGCAGGTAAGCGACAAGCGGCAGAATGACTTCAAGCTGCATCATCGTCCTCCAGCGGAATATCCCGGTAGATAAATTTCACCATTGCCCAGCACAGCAGGATAAACACCAGCGGAACCAGCAGGCAGGCCAATTCGAACCAGTGCGGCAGGCCGGTGATGCCAATAGCAGAGTCTGGTAAGTAAGCGGTTACTAACCATGCAGCAAGATAGAGAAGGGTCAGCCACAGCGCCCAGCGCGCTTCTTTATGGGCCTGAACAAAACGTTTGTCCATTTTTTGTCCCTTGTGGATGAAGAAAGCGGGGATTGTACATGATGGGGCTTAGCGATCCCCAGAAATAAAAAAGGCCGGATAATCCGGCCTTTTAGCAACACTGATCTCTTACTTCTCGTTCAGACCGAGTTTTTTCTCCAGGTAGTGGATGTTAGTCCCACCATTCTGGAAGTGCTCGTCGCTCATAATGCGCATCTGGAGATCAACGTTGGTTTTGATTCCGTCGATGATCAGTTCCTGCAGGGCGTTCTTCATGCGGGCAATCGCCACGTCACGGTTTTCGCCGTAGCAGATGAGCTTACCGATCATTGAGTCATAGTACGGCGGTACGGTGTAACCGGCGTAGATATGAGACTCCCAGCGCACGCCAAAGCCACCCGGCGCGTGGAAACGCGTGATTTTACCCGGGCTTGGCAGGAAGGTGTTCGGGTCTTCGGCGTTGATACGGCATTCTACCGCATGGCCTTTCACCACAACTTCTTCCTGCTTGATGGACAGCGGCTGACCGGCTGCGATACGCAGCTGCTCTTTAATCAGGTCAACGCCGGTGATCATTTCGGTAACCGGGTGTTCAACCTGAATACGGGTGTTCATCTCAATGAAGTAGAACTCGCCGTTTTCGAACAGGAACTCAAAGGTACCCGCCCCGCGATAGCCGATATCGACACACGCTTTGGCGCAACGCTCACCGATGTAGCGACGCAGTTCCGGCGTAATGCCCGGCGCTGGCGCTTCTTCGACGACTTTCTGGTGACGACGCTGCATGGAGCAGTCACGTTCTGCCAGATAGATCGCGTTACCCTGACCGTCAGCCAGCACCTGAATTTCGATGTGGCGTGGGTTTTCCAGGTATTTTTCCATGTACACCATGTCATTGCTGAAAGCCGCTTTCGCTTCCGCTTTGGTCATGGAGATGGACTGCGCCAGTTCAGCATCGCTGCGTACAACGCGCATACCGCGACCGCCGCCGCCGCCGGACGCTTTGATGATCACCGGATAGCCAATGCGTTTAGCATGGGCGCGGTTAGCATCCATATCGTCGGTCAGCGGGCCGTCAGAGCCCGGTACGGTTGGCACGCCAGCTTTTTTCATCGCGGTGATGGCAGACACTTTGTCACCCATCAGGCGAATGGTGTCAGCTTTCGGGCCAATGAAGATAAAGCCAGAGCGTTCAACCTGCTCAGCAAAGTTGGCGTTCTCAGAGAGGAAACCATAACCCGGGTGAATCGCGACCGCGCCAGTGATTTCGGCGGCGCTGATGATCGCCGGGATGTTCAGATAGCTTTTTACGGACGGAGCCGGACCGATACAGACCGTCTCATCCGCCAGCAATACGTGTTTTAAATCGCGATCCGCGCTTGAATGCACGGCCACGGTCTTGATGCCCAGTTCTTTACAGGCACGAAGAATACGCAGTGCAATCTCGCCACGGTTGGCGATAACAATTTTATCCAGCATGTTCGCCTCGTTACTCGATGACGACCAGCGGCTCGTCAAATTCTACCGGCTGACCACTTTCGACCAGGATCGCTTTCACAGTACCTGATTTGTCTGCTTCGATCTGGTTCATCATTTTCATGGCTTCAACGATGCACAGGGTATCGCCTACGTTGACTTTCTGACCCACTTCGATGAACGCCTTCGCGTCCGGGCTCGGGGTGCGGTAGAAAGTACCAACCATTGGGGAACGTACGATGTGACCACTGATTTCTGTTGCAGCCGCAGGTGCCGCTTCTGCTGCCGCTGGCGCAACGGCTGCGGAGAGCGCAGGCTGCTGCACTGGCGCAGCATAAGCTTGCTGCATTACCGGGAAGCTAGCGGCTGGGGCTGCACGGCTGATGCGTACAGACTCTTCGCCTTCAGAAATTTCCAGTTCGGAGATGCCTGATTCTTCAACCAGCTCGATCAGTTTTTTAATCTTACGAATATCCATGAGTGGGTTCCGTACTCTTGTTTAGTGTGATTGTGACAAGCGTTTTACCGCTGTCTGTAAAGCGTATGAATAGCCGTCTGCACCCAGCCCACAAATCACGCCAGCGGCGATATCTGACAGGTAGGAGTGGTGGCGGAACGGCTCTCGGGCGTGCACGTTACTCAGGTGAATCTCGATAAACGGGATACTCACCGCGAGCAGTGCGTCGCGTATAGCAACACTGGTGTGCGTAAACGCGGCCGGATTGATCAGGATATAGTCCACAGTGTCTTTAGCCTGATGAATACGGTCGATGATTGCGTACTCCGCGTTAGACTGAAAATGGTCCAAATCCACATTCAGCGACGCTGCTTCCGTACTCAGACGGTTAACAATTTCGCTCAATGTTAGCGTGCCGTACTTCTCTGGCTCACGGGTGCCGAGCATGTTCAGGTTCGGTCCGTTTAAAACTAAAATTTGGAATTTATCAGCCATTATGCCGCTATCTCCTGCGATTTTCGGGTAAAAAACAACATATACCCTCAAAGCGCAATTGTCACCCTTTCAGAGGCCTAAAACCCCTGTAGGGAAAACCGAAGTCGCACATTATAACGATTTCGTAGCATTTGGCAGCTAAATACTGGTCTTATCAGGGAAGATTATCAACCGCTATCCGAAAAAGATTCGCGGTTGATAAATAATCTGCGGGAAAACGCACAGTTTCGTGAACTATCGCAACCACTGGCGGAACTTCTTGTAACGCCACGCTAAAAGGGCCAGGGCCAGCAGGGCGTAGATGACCGGCTGAGGGGATAAAATCTTCACCGACCACAGGTAATGAATAGGGGCGAGGATCGCGACCAGATAGACGAAGTTGTGCAGCAGTTGCCAGCGTCGACCCAGTTTTCGCTGCGCATACTGCGTGGAGGTCAGCGTCAGCGCCAGTAAAACCAGCCAGCTTACGATACCCAGCGTCAGATAGGGACGCGTCACCAGTTCGCTGCCAAGGAGTGCCAGGTTGTTAATGCCCAGTTCCAGCAGGGCGTAGCTGGTGAGATGCAGCGTTGCCCAGGCGAAACACCATAGCCCTAAAAGCCGACGGGTGCGTATCAATAATGGCTGTTTAGCGTAGCGCGCCAGCGGTGAGACGAGCAAGGTCGCCAGCAAAAATTTCAGAGCCATCCGACCCGTAAAATGCTGAATATCTTTCGCCGGATCGGCACTGAACTGTCCCTGGCTGGCTGCCCAGAAGAGCCAGATAAAGGGGAGCAATCCTGCTAAATGCAGGAGTACCTTCAGCCAGGTTATCTGCTTTGCCGTTAAACGCACTTAGAAGTTCTCCCGTAAATTCAGCCCACGGTAGAGGGATGCCACCTCATCCGCATAGCCGTTAAACAGCAGCGTTGGCTGGCGTTTAACATCCAGCGCGCCGCCGGAGCCGATAAAACGTTCCGTCGCCTGCGACCAGCGCGGATGGTCAACGTGCGGGTTAACATTGGCAAAAAAACCATACTCGTCAGGCGCTGCCAGGTTCCAGGTGGTGGGGGGGCGTTCACGGGTGAGCTTAATGCTGACGATCGATTTGATGCCCTTGAAACCGTATTTCCACGGTACGGTCAGGCGAATGGGCGCCCCGTTTTGCGGCGGCAGCGCTTTGCCATAAACCCCGACGGTGAGCAGCGTAAGCGGATGCATGGCTTCGTCGAGACGTAAACCTTCAACGTAGGGATACTCCAGCCCGCCGCCGATAAACCGATCCTTCTGGCCTGGCATCTCGTCCGGAGCATAGCGCGTCTGGAAAGAAACATACTTCGCGTTGCTGGTGGGCTCAACCAGCGCCAGCAGTTTATGCAAAGGGAAACCTACCCACGGCACCACCATCGACCAGGCTTCCACACAGCGCATACGGTAAATGCGTTCTTCAAGGGGGAAGCGGGTGGTGAGGTCATGATGATCCAGCGTCAGCGGTTTTGCCACCTCGCCATCTATCTTCAGCGTCCAGGGATCGGTTTTCATGCTCCCGGCGTTGGCGGCAGGATCGGCCTTATCAAGACCAAACTCATAGAAGTTGTTATAGCCGGTGACTTTATCTTCCGGCGTCAGCGTCAGTTTATTCTGCCACTGTGCCGGTTTGGTGAAGTCAAGCGGTGCGCCGGAGGGGGCTTTCGGGCGATCGTTGCCCTTAAACCAGTCGAGCAGATCGGCATGGGCCGCAGGGGTGAGCGTCAGGGCAGTGGCGCTGATGCCAAGCATTTTCAGGATCTGGCGGCGCTGTAGCATAAAGACAGATTCAGACGTTACGTCGGCTTCCGTCAGTTTTCGGGTTTTCATGGCATCCTCCGTCAGGCGTTTTTCTAAGCATGGCGGAGGAGGAGGGTTAGCGCGAATATGTCACGAAAATTTGAAGATTAGGCGATTTTAACCAGCGCACGACCGTGGAACTGGTTGTCCATGATTTTATTGGCGAACTCTGGCGCCTGGCTCAGGGTGATCTCAGTGGCGCTCTGCTCATAGAATGAGGCTGGCAGATCCTGCACCAGACGTTCCCAGGCCGCAGCCCGCCGCTCGGCTGGGCTCATGACCGAATCGACACCCTGAAGACGCACGTTACGCAGAATAAATGGCATCACCGTCGTCGGCAGGGCAAAACCACCCGCCAGACCACAGGCCGCCACGCAGCCGCCGTAATTCATTTGCGCCAGCACCTTCGCCAGCACTTTGTCGCCGACGGTATCTACTGCGCCAGCCCAGACCTGTTTTTCCAGCGGGCGGGTCTCGGCGAATTCGTCGCGGCTCAGAATACGGCTTGCGCCCAGCTGACGTAGATAATCATGCGTACTTTCGCGGCCAGAGACGGCGGCGACCTGATACCCCAGCTTGTGCAGCAGCGTGACGGCCGTGCTGCCCACGCCGCCGCTGGCGCCGGTGACGACAATTTCGCCCGAGTCAGGACAAATCCCGGCCTCTTCCAGCGCCATCACGCACAGCATGGCGGTGAAGCCTGCCGTGCCGATGATCATCGCCTTACGACCGTCCAGGCCTTTCGGCATCGGGACCAGCCAGTCACCTTTGACGCGCGCCTGTGCTGCCAGTCCGCCCCAGTGGTTTTCACCTACGCCCCAGCCGGTGAGCAGCACCTGCTGTCCGGCGTGAAAACGCGGATCTTCACTGGTATGCACGCGGCCTGCAAAGTCGATTCCTGGCACCATCGGGAAATTTCGGATGATTTTACCTTTTCCCGTAATCGCCAGTGCATCCTTATAGTTCAGGCTGGACCAGTCGATATCTACGGTCACGTCGCCCTCCGGCAGGCGGTTCTCCTCAATGGCTTGCACCGAGGCAACGGTTTTGCCGTCCTGCTGTTCTAAGATCAAAGCCTGCATACAGGGTCCTCACTAGGTTTGATGATGGGAAAATATGTCCTGATGACTATACTCGCTCAATGAAACGCAGTGCCGATTTAACGCAATAAATTGCCAGATACACCAGGTTTGATAGTATGTCGCATTTAAAATGCAAGTTAGTGCTCACTTGCCCCCCCTTCAACCCACGGAGTAATCTCAAGGATGCGATTAACGACGAAGTTCTCAGCTTTTATTACCTTGCTGACGGGGCTGACCATATTTGTCACGCTAATCGGCTGCTCGCTGAGCTTTTACAATGCCATCCAGGATAAGCTGGTTAACCGGGTTGAATCGGTTGCATCGGTTATCGACACTCGCCTGATAACGTCCTCCTTCCCGGCGCTTTCGCGTGAGCTGGATGAGTTAATGGTGCCTGTGGATATAGTGCAGATCGACATTAAACAGGGGAAGCAGACCGTTTTCAGCCATACCCGCCAGGGCAGCTATCGTCCTGCCGGCACGGTAGATCAGTATCGGGACGTCACGGTTAATTCACTTAAACATCCGGGTATGACAATTCATCTGATGTACCAGGATCCGATGAGCAACTATTTACGCTCGCTTATGACCACCGCGCCCTTAACCATCGCCGTTGCCTTTATCGTACTGCTGATTTTCCTCGCCGTTCGCTGGCAGCGTCGTCAACTTTCCGGCCAGGAACTGCTGGAAACACGCTCCGTGCGGATACTGAATGGCGAGCGGGGTCCGCAGGTGCGGGGATCGGTTTATGAATGGCCATCACGCACCAGTAGCGCCCTGGACGTGCTGCTCTCCGAAATCCAGTTTGCCAGCGATCAGCGTAGCCGTATGGACACGTTGATTCGCTCTTACGCCGCGCAGGATAACAAAACGGGCCTCAACAACCGTCTCTTCTTTGATAATCAGCTGGCTACGCTTCTTGATGACCCCGAAAAGGTGGGTACGCATGGCGTGGTAATGATGATTCGCCTGCCCGACTTTGATCTGCTCCGTGATACCTGGGGTCAGCGCGTGGCGGAAGAGAACCTCTTTACGCTGATTAATCTGCTGTCCACCTTTATCATGCGCTACCCCGGCGCGTTACTGGCACGCTACCACCGCAGCGACTTTGCCGTCTTGCTGCCGCATCGCACCTTAAAGGAATCCGAGAGTATCGCCAGTCAGCTGCTGAAAGCCGTCGATGCGCTGCCCCAGAGCAAAATGCTCGACAGAGACGACATGGTGCATATAGGCATCTGTGCCTGGCGCGGCGGTCAGTCGACGGAGCAGGTGATGGAACATGCGGAAGCGGCAACGCGTAACGCCGTATTGCAGGGGGCGAACGGCTGGGCGGTCTATGATGATACGCTGCCGGAGAAAGGGCGCGGCAACGTGCGCTGGCGAACCCTGATTGAACAGATGCTGAGCCGGGGCGGACCGCGCATCTATCAAAAACCGGCGGTCATGAAGAGTGGTCATGTCCATCATCGTGAGCTGATGTGCCGTATTTTTGATGGCACCGAAGAGGTTATCTCCGCGGAATATCTGCCCATGGTGTTGCAATTCGGATTGTCCGAAGAGTATGACCGTCAGCAAATCACCCGCCTCATTCCGTTTTTATCGTACTGGCCTGAAGAAAATCTGGCTTTACAGGTGACCGTCGAATCGCTGATCCGTCCGCGCTTCCAGCGCTGGTTACGTGACACGTTAATGCAATGCGAAAAATCGCAACGCAAACGCATTATTTTTGAACTTGCAGAGGCAGATGTAGGTCAACACATCAGCCGGTTGCGCCCGGTGGTGCGTTTAATCAATGCGCTTGGGGCTCGCGTGGCGGTAACCCAGGCGGGTCTGACGCTGGTGAGCACCAGCTGGATCAAAGAGCTGGATGTTGAATTATTGAAGCTGCATCCGGGTCTGGTAAGGAATATTGAAAAACGCACGGAAAACCAGCTGCTGGTACAAAGCCTGGTGGAAGCGTGCAAAGTAACGCAAACGCAAGTATTTGCCACAGGCGTACGTTCACGAAGTGAATGGCAGATGTTGACAGAGCGCGGCGTGACGGGCGGTCAGGGGGATTTTTTTGCCGTCTCTCAGCCGCTTGACACCAATGTGAAAAAATATTTGCAAAGATACTCTGTTTGACCTGCCGTTTACTTTGTTTTCACGTAGAATATCGCGCCTGTAGCTTTGAGTAAGACGAGCATAAAAGCCAGTGAACGACCTTTAATGGGTTACAAGTGAAAGTGAGGGACGCTGCTGTTTACTCAGCCCTGAGGGATTCAGGGGATGAATTTGTAACAAAGGAAACGTGCTGCACTAATTTTCACCGTAGCAGACGATTTTTGCGCCTTGTCGCTGCTGCGTGTGGTTGGTAAAGTAAGCGGATTTTGTTTTCCGCCCCAGCTTTCAGGATTATCCCTTAGTATGTTGAAAAAATTTCGTGGCATGTTTTCCAATGACCTGTCCATTGACCTGGGTACCGCGAATACCCTTATTTATGTAAAAGGACAAGGCATCGTATTGAATGAGCCTTCCGTTGTGGCCATTCGTCAGGATCGTGCCGGCTCGCCAAAAAGCGTGGCCGCAGTAGGTCATGATGCGAAGCAGATGCTGGGCCGTACGCCGGGCAACATCGCCGCGATCCGCCCAATGAAAGACGGCGTTATTGCTGACTTCTTCGTGACCGAAAAAATGCTTCAGCACTTCATCAAGCAGGTTCACAGCAACAGCTTCATGCGCCCAAGCCCGCGCGTGCTGGTGTGTGTGCCGGTTGGCGCGACCCAGGTTGAACGCCGTGCAATCCGTGAATCTGCTCAGGGTGCCGGTGCGCGTGAAGTCTTCCTGATTGAAGAACCGATGGCTGCGGCAATTGGTGCGGGTCTGCCGGTTTCTGAAGCAACCGGTTCTATGGTGGTGGATATCGGTGGCGGTACCACTGAAGTGGCCGTTATCTCCCTGAACGGCGTGGTGTACTCCTCTTCCGTGCGTATCGGCGGCGACCGTTTCGACGAAGCTATCATCAATTACGTTCGCCGTAACTACGGCTCTCTGATCGGTGAAGCGACCGCAGAGCGCATCAAGCACGAAATCGGTTCTGCCTACCCGGGTGATGAAGTGCGCGAGATCGAAGTTCGCGGTCGTAACCTGGCGGAAGGCGTGCCACGCGGATTCACCCTGAACTCCAACGAAATCCTGGAAGCGTTGCAGGAGCCACTGACCGGTATCGTGAGCGCGGTGATGGTTGCGCTGGAACAGTGCCCGCCAGAGCTAGCCTCCGATATCTCCGAGCGCGGTATGGTTCTGACCGGTGGTGGTGCGCTGCTGCGTAACCTCGACCGCCTGTTAATGGAAGAGACAGGTATTCCTGTCGTAGTTGCAGAAGATCCACTGACTTGCGTCGCCCGTGGTGGTGGCAAGGCGTTGGAAATGATCGACATGCACGGCGGCGACTTGTTTAGCGAAGAGTAGTCGGGTGTGAGAGGGTAGCAATTTGCTACCCTTTCTCTCTGACGCGAGAATACGCATAGCCTATGAAGCCAATTTTTAGCCGTGGCCCGTCGCTACAGTTTCGCCTGATCCTGGCGGTTCTGGTTGCGCTCGGGGTCATTATTGCCGATAGCCGCCTCGGTACGTTCAGCCAGATCCGAACGTACATGGATACCGCCGTCAGTCCTTTCTACTTTATTTCAAATGGTCCCCGTGAACTGCTCGACTCCGTGTCGCAAACGCTCTCATCGCGTGACCAGCTCGAACTCGAAAACCGTGCGTTACGCCAGGAACTGCTGCTGAAAAACAGCGAGCTGCTGATGCTGGGGCAATATAAGCAGGAAAACGCACGCCTGCGTGAACTGCTTGGCTCGCCGCTGCGCCAGGATGAACAGAAAATGGTCACCCAGGTGATCTCCACCGTAAACGATCCGTACAGCGATCAGGTGGTGATTGATAAAGGCAGCGTGAACGGCGTATACGAAGGTCAGCCTGTCATCAGCGATAAAGGCGTCGTGGGCCAGGTTGTGGCGGTTGCCAAACTGACCAGCCGCGTGCTGCTGATTTGCGATGCCACCCATGCACTGCCGATTCAGGTGCTGCGTAACGATATTCGCGTGATTGCCGCCGGTAACGGCTGCACGGACGATCTGCAACTGGAACATCTGCCCGCCAACACGGATATCCGCGTGGGCGACGTGCTAGTGACGTCCGGTCTGGGCGGTCGTTTCCCTGAGGGCTACCCGGTTGCGGTTGTCTCTTCCGTGAAGCTCGACACTCAGCGTGCCTACACCGTGATTCAGGCGCGTCCAACGGCCGGCTTGCAGCGTTTGCGCTACCTGCTGCTGCTGTGGGGCGCCGATCGTAACGGAGCTAACCCGATGACCCCGGAAGATGTGCATCGCGTGGCGAATGAACGCCTGATGCAGATGATGCCGCAGGTACTGCCTGCGCCGGATGCGATGGGACCACCTGCACCCGTACCGGCTCCGGCGACGGGGTTAACGCAGCCGCTGCCGGATGCGCCGCCACCGCCGCAAGTCTCGGGTGGAGGGCAGTAGTGGCCAGTTATCGTAGCCAGGGGCGCTGGGTAATCTGGCTCTCATTCCTCGTTGCACTGTTGCTGCAAATTATGCCCTGGCCGGACGACATTCTTGTTTTCCGGCCAAACTGGGTATTGCTCATTTTGCTCTACTGGATCCTTGCCCTGCCGCACCGCGTAAATGTCGGCACAGGTTTTGTGATGGGTGCCATACTGGATCTTATCAGTGGCTCTACGCTTGGCGTCCGCGCCTTATCCATGAGCATTATTGCGTATCTCGTCGCACTCAAATTCCAGCTCTTTCGTAACCTTGCGCTCTGGCAACAGGCGCTGGTGGTGATGTTGTTGTCGCTCGCTGCGGATATCGTTGTTTTCTGGGCAGAGTTTTTAGTGATCAACGTCTCTTTCCGACCGGAAGTGTTCTGGAGTAGTGTAGTAAACGGTGTGCTCTGGCCGTGGCTGTTCCTGCTGATGCGTAAAATTCGCCAGCAGTTTGCCGTGCAATAAAAGGTTTCTATGACGTCTTTGTATCTTGCCTCCGGTTCTCCGCGTCGCCAGGAACTGCTCGCGCAGTTGGGTGTCTCCTTCGAACGCATCGTTACCGGTATTGAAGAAAAACGCGCTGAGGGTGAAAGCGCTCAGCAGTATGTCTCTCGTCTGGCGCGTGAAAAAGCGCAGGCGGGCGTGGCATGCGTGCCGCGTGACTTACCGGTGCTGGGTGCGGATACCATTGTCATTCTCAATGGTGAGGTGCTTGAGAAACCCCGCGACGCAGACCATGCGGCGCGGATGCTGCGTAACATGTCCGGACAAACCCATCAGGTGATGACGGCGGTAGCGCTGGCAGACAGCCAGTACGTTCTGGATTGCCTTGTGGTAACGGAAGTGACGTTCAGAGTCCTCACCAACGAGGAGATCGCCGGCTATATCGCCAGCGGTGAACCTATGGATAAAGCAGGTGCATACGGTATTCAAGGGTTGGGTGGCTGTTTTGTCAGGAAGATAAATGGCAGCTATCACGCCGTAGTCGGCTTACCGCTGGTGGAAACGTATGAGTTGCTGAGCAATTTTAACTCACTGCGTGAGGGAAGGGATAATTATGACGGCTGAATTGTTGGTAAACGTAACGCCATCGGAAACCCGTGTGGCCTACATTGATGGTGGCATTCTTCAGGAAATTCATATTGAGCGTGAAGCGCGACGCGGAATCGTAGGCAATATCTACAAAGGTCGTGTCAGTCGTGTCCTGCCGGGTATGCAGGCGGCTTTTGTAGATATTGGGCTCGATAAGGCGGCGTTTTTACATGCCTCCGATATCATGCCGCACACCGAATGTGTGGCAGGCGAAGAGCAAAAGCAGTTTGCCGTGCGCGACATCTCTGAGCTGGTGCGTCAGGGCCAGGATCTGATGGTGCAGGTGGTAAAAGATCCGCTGGGCACTAAAGGCGCGCGTCTGACCACCGACATCACCCTGCCTTCACGCTACCTGGTGTTTATGCCGGGGGCGTCGCACGTCGGCGTGTCACAGCGTATTGAGAGCGAAAGCGAGCGTGAGCGCCTGAAAAAGGTGGTCAGCGCCTACTGCGACGAGCAGGGCGGGTTTATTATCCGTACCGCGGCGGAAGGGATCAGCGAAGAAGATCTCGCCTCGGATGCGGCCTACCTGAAGCGCGTCTGGACCAAAGTGATGGAGCGTAAAAAACGCAACCAGACCCGCTACCGGCTGTACGGTGAGCTGGCGCTCGCTCAGCGCGTATTACGTGATTTCGCCGACGCCCAGCTTGACCGCATCCGCGTGGACTCCCGTCTGACGTACGAAGCCTTACTGGAGTTCACCGCCGAGTACATCCCGGAAATGCCGGGTCTGCTGGAGCATTACACCGGACGCCAGCCGATATTTGACCTCTATGACGTTGAAAACGAAATCCAGCGTGCGCTGGAGCGTAAGGTTGAGCTGAAATCGGGTGGCTATCTGATCATCGATCAAACCGAAGCGATGACCACCGTCGATATCAACACCGGCGCGTTTGTCGGCCATCGCAACCTCGATGACACCATCTTCAACACCAACATCGAAGCGACGCAGGCCATCGCGCGTCAGCTTCGCCTGCGTAATCTGGGCGGCATTATCATCATCGACTTTATCGATATGAACAATGAAGATCACCGCCGTCGCGTGCTGCACTCTCTGGAGCAGGCGCTGAGTAAGGACCGCGTGAAAACCAGCATCAATGGCTTCTCGCAGCTCGGTCTTGTGGAAATGACCCGGAAACGGACCCGCGAAAGCGTGGAACATGTCCTGTGTAATGAGTGTCCAACCTGCCATGGACGCGGAACGGTAAAGACGGTGGAGACGGTCTGCTACGAGATCATGCGTGAAATTGTCCGTGTCCATCATGCCTACGACTCAGACCGTTTTCTGGTCTATGCTTCCCCTGCGGTGGCGGAGGCCCTGAAAGGGGAAGAGTCGCACGCGCTGGCGGAAGTGGAAATCTTTGTCGGCAAACAGGTAAAAGTGCAAATTGAGCCGCTCTATAACCAGGAGCAGTTTGACGTCGTCATGATGTAAACGCAGTTCGCTGCGAGATTTAAGGCTGACAAGGAGAGACGCGTGAGGCGATTGCCGGGGATTTTACTGCTTACAGGGGCAACGCTGGTCGTGATTGTCGCGTTGCTCGTGAGCGGGCTGCGTCTCGCCTTGCCGCATCTGGACAGCTGGCGTCCGCAGATCCTGGCAAAAATCGAATCCGCCACCGGCCTGCCGGTGGACGTGAGTCATATCGAGGCAAGCTGGCAGAACTTTGGCCCGACGCTAGATGCGCGGGATATCAGCGCCAGCCTGAAAGATGGCGGCCACCTCAAAATCAAACGCGTCACCCTGGCGCTGGATGTCTGGCAAAGCCTGCTGCATCTGCGCTGGCAGTTTCGCGATCTCACCTTCTGGCAACTTCAGCTGATGACTAACACGCCGCTGCAAAGCGGCGACAGCGATCGAGGGCTGGAAACCAGCCGTATCAGCGATCTGTTCCTGCGGCAGTTCGATCATTTCGATCTGCGCGACAGCGAAGTGAGCTTTATTACTCTTTCCGGTCAGCGCGCTGAGCTGGCGATCCCTCAGCTGACCTGGTTAAACGGGAAAGATCGCCACCGCGCCGAGGGGCAGGTGAATCTCTCCAGCCTGAACGGGCAGCACGGGGTTATGCAGGTGCGGATGGATCTGCGTGACGACAATGGCCTGCTGAACAACGGCAGGGTCTGGCTACAGGCGGACGACGTGGACGTGAAGCCGTGGCTCGGTGAGTTGCTACAGCAGAACATGCAGCTGGAGACCGCGCGCTTCAGCCTGGAAGGCTGGATGACGCTGACGAACGGGGCGTTCGCCAGCGGCGATATCTGGCTTAAGCAGGGGGGCGCGAGCTGGAAAGGGGAAAACCATCAGCATCAACTTTCCGTCGATAACCTCACCGCACACGTGACGCAGGATAAAGGCGGCTGGCAGTTCGCCATTCCGGATACGCGCATCTCCATGGATAACAAACCCTGGCCGCGCGGCGCGCTGACGCTGGCGTGGATGCCGGAACAGGACGTCGGCGGGATAAACGGTAAACGCAGCGACGAGCTGCGTATCCGCGCCAGTAACCTGGATCTGACGGCGATCGAAGGGCTGCGTTCAATGGCCGCAAAACTTTCACCGGAGCTGGGCGAAATCTGGCTGGCGACGCAGCCGAGCGGGCAGATAAACCGACTGGCGCTGGATATTCCGCTCCAGGCTACGGAAAAGACGCGTTTTCAGGCGGCATGGAAAAATCTCGCATGGAAACAGTGGAAATTGCTGCCGGGTGCCGAGCACTTCAGCGGTAAACTGGAAGGAAGCGTGGAAAACGGCAGGCTGACGGCAGAAATGCAGGACGCGAAAATGCCGTACGAAACGGTCTTCCGTGCGCCACTGGAGATCGAAAAGGGAAATGCCACTCTCAACTGGCTGAAGAATGACAAAGGTTTTCAGCTCGATGGCCGCGATATTGATGTAAAAGCCAAAGCGGTACATGCCCGCGGTAATTTCCGTTATCTACAGCCTGAAGGCGATGAGCCGTGGCTGGGTATTCTGGCGGGCATCAGCACAGATGACGGTTCGCAGGCGTGGCGCTACTTCCCGGAAAACCTGATGGGGAAAGCGCTGGTGGACTATCTCAGCGGCGCTATTCAGGGCGGCCAGGCGGATAACGCCACGCTGGTCTACGGCGGCAACCCGCACCTGTTCCCGTATAAGCACAACGAAGGCCAGTTCCAGGTTCTGGTGCCGCTACGCAACGCCACCTATGCCTTCCAGCCAGACTGGCCGGCGCTGAAGAATCTGGATATTGAACTCAACTTCCTGAATGACGGCTTGTGGATGAAGACGGACAGCGTCGCGCTGGGCGGCGTAACGGCAAGCAACCTGACGGCAAACATCCCGGATTATTCCAAAGAGAAGCTGCTGATTGATGCGGATATTAAGGGGCCGGGTAAAGCGGTTGGCCCGTACTTTGAAGATACGCCGCTGAATGACTCCCTGGCAGCCACCCTTCAGCAGTTGCAGTTAGATGGCGATGTGAATGCTCGCTTACATCTGGATATCCCGCTGGACGGTGAATTGACCACCGCCAAAGGCGACGTTCGCCTTAATAACAACAGCCTCTATATCAAGCCGCTGGACAGCACCCTGAAAAACCTCAGCGGTCAGTTCAGCTTTGTTAACGGCACGCTGAAAAGTGAGCCGCTTAAAGCGACCTGGTTCAATCAACCCGTTAATATCGATTTCTCCACCACCGAGGGCGATAAAGCCTACCAGGTGGCGGTCAATATGGACGCGAACTGGCAGCCGTCACGCATGGATGTTCTGCCGAAGCCGATTGAGAATGCGGTGGACGGTGCGGTGTCATGGAATGGCAAGGTCGCCATCGACCTGCCTTATCATGCCGGTGCGCGCTATAACGTCGACATTACGGGCGATCTAAAAAACCTCAGCAGCCAGCTTCCCGCGCCGCTGAATAAAAAAAGCGGTGAAGCATTGCCCGTCAACGTTAAGGTTGCGGGCAACCTTAACAGCTTCGATTTAACCGGAAACGCGGGCGGAACAAACCACTTCAACAGCCGCTGGCTGCTTAACCGCAAGCTGACGCTGGACAGGGCGATCTGGACGACGGACAGCCGTACCACGCCGCCGCTGCCGGAGCAGGCGGGCGTTGAACTGAATCTCCCGTCGATGGATGGCGCAGAGTGGCTGGCACTGTTCCAGAAAGGTGTCGGGCAAAACGTCGACCAAACGGCGCAGTTCCCGCAGTCCATTACTTTGCGCACGCCTGCGCTGACGCTGGGCGGACAGCAGTGGAACAACCTGAGTATTGTCTCCCGGCCGACGGTAAACGGCTCAAAGGTCGAGGCGCAGGGGCGTGAGATCAACGGTTCGTTGATCATGCGCGATCACGCGCCATGGCAGGCGGCTATCCGTTATCTCTATTACAATCCGACCTTTACGGCGTCTAAAGCAGAGTCGACAAGCACTTCTCCTGTCAGTGGCAGTGGGACGTCGCGCGTGGATTTCAGCGGCTGGCCCGATCTCCAGCTGCGCTGCGCGGAGTGCTGGCTGTGGGGACAGAAATATGGCCGTATCGACGGTGATTTTGCCATTCAGGGAAATACGCTGAGCCTCTCTGGTGGGCTGGTGGATACCGGCTTTGGCCGCATGACTGCCGCGGGCGAATGGGTGAACAAACCGGGTGAACAACGCACCTCGCTGAAAGGCGATATTAAAGGCAATAAGCTGGACGCCGCGGCTAACTTCTTCGGCATTAGCACGCCGCTTCGCGGATCGTCCTTCGATGTGAATTACGATCTGCACTGGCGCGCTGCGCCGTGGACACCCGATGAAGCTTCGCTTAACGGCATCCTGAAAACCAACTTCGGTAAGGGTGAGATTGCCGACGTGAGCACGGGGCGCGCCGGGCAGATCCTGCGCCTGCTGAGTTTTGATGCGCTGCTGCGCAAGCTGCGCTTCGATTTCAGCGACACCTTCAGCGAAGGTTTCTACTACGATTCCATTCGCAGTACGGCGTGGATCAAAGACGGCGTTCTGCATACGGACGATACGCTGGTGGATGGCCTGGAAGCGGATATCGCCATGAAAGGCTCGGTCAACCTCGTGCGTCGCGAACTGGATATGGAAGCCGTTGTGGCGCCGGAAATTTCCGCAAGCGTGGGCGTTGCGGCGGCTTTTGTGGTGAACCCGATTGTCGGTGCGGCGGTGTTTGCCGCCAGTAAAGTGCTGGGGCCGCTCTGGAGCAAGGTCTCTATTCTGCGCTATCGCATTACCGGTCCGGTCGATAAACCGCAGATTAACGAGGTGCTGCGCCAGCCGCGCAAAGAAGCACCGCAATGATTTGACGTGGGCAGGTAATTGCCTCACTCTCAATAAATACGATCTTTATACCGCCACGGGCGGCAACGAACGAGTAGCAATAGATGAGTCTGAACCTGGTAAGTGAACATTTGCTCGCAGCGAACGGCCTGAGCCATCAGGACCTGTTCTCCATTCTTGGTCAACTGACCGAACGCCGCCTCGACTACGGCGATCTCTATTTCCAGTCGAGCTATCACGAATCCTGGGTTTTAGAAGACAGCATCATTAAAGATGGCTCTTACAACATCGACCAGGGCGTCGGCGTGCGCGCCGTCAGCGGGGAGAAAACCGGTTTTGCTTATGCCGATCAGATTAGCCTCGCCGCACTTGAGCAGAGCGCGCAGGCCGCGCGCACCATTGTGCGTGATACCGGAGATGGTCGCGTGAAAACGCTGGGTGAAGTGCAGCACGCTGCGCTCTATACCAGCATCGACCCGCTGCAAAGCATGAGCCGCGAAGAGAAGCTCGACATCCTGCGTCGCGTGGACAAAGTGGCTCGCGCGGCGGATAAACGCGTGCAGGAAGTCTCTGCCAGCCTGACCGGTGTTTATGAACTGATCCTGGTGGCGGCGACGGACGGTACCCTGGCGGCGGATGTTCGCCCGCTGGTGCGTCTCTCTATCAGCGTGCAGGTTGAAGACGACGGCAAGCGCGAGCGCGGCTCAAGCGGTGGCGGCGGTCGTTTTGGCTACGACTGGTTCCTCGGCGACGTTGACGGCGAAGCGCGCGCTGATGCGTGGGCAAAAGAAGCCGTGCGCATGGCGCTGGTCAACCTGTCTGCCGTGGCGGCTCCTGCCGGTACGCTGCCGGTGGTTCTGGGCGCAGGCTGGCCTGGCGTGCTGCTGCACGAAGCGGTCGGTCACGGCCTTGAGGGTGATTTCAACCGTCGCGGGACGTCCGTATTCAGCGGTCAGATGGGGCAGCTTGTCTCCTCCGAACTGTGTACCGTGGTGGATGATGGCACCATGCTCGACCGTCGCGGCTCGATTTCTATCGACGATGAAGGCACGCCGGGCCAGTACAACGTGCTGATCGAAAACGGCGTACTGAAAGGCTACATGCAGGACAAGCTTAACGCGCGCCTGATGGGCGTAGCGCCAACGGGTAACGGCCGTCGTGAATCCTACGCGCACCTGCCGATGCCGCGCATGACCAACACCTACATGTTGCCGGGCAAATCCACGCCGCAGGAGATTATCGAATCCGTTGATTACGGGATCTTCGCGCCAAACTTTGGCGGCGGTCAGGTGGATATCACCTCCGGCAAATTTGTCTTCTCTACCTCAGAGGCGTATCTGATTGAGAAGGGCAAAGTGACCAAAGCGGTGAAAGGCGCAACCCTGATTGGCTCTGGCATTGAGGCCATGCAGCAGATTTCCATGGTCGGTAACGATCTGAAGCTGGATAACGGCGTGGGCGTTTGCGGCAAAGAGGGCCAGAGCCTGCCTGTGGGCGTCGGTCAGCCTACGCTGAAAGTAGATAATCTGACGGTGGGCGGCACGGCGTAAATTTTCCCCCGCACCCTAACCCTCTCCCCAACGGGGAGAGGGGAAAAGCCTACTCTTTCCTTCTGCCCCGCATGCCCTGAAACAGCTCCGCCACTTCCACAAAATAGTCCGTCAGATAGTTAATACAGACCTGCACCTTCAGCGGCAGCTTGTCCTTTTCCGTATAGAGCGCGTACACCGGACGCGGATCGGACTGGTAGCGCGGGAAGAGGATCTCCAGCACGCCGCTGTTGATCTCGTTGATCACCCACATCAGCGGTACGTAGGCGATCCCGGCCCCGGCCACCAGCCAGCGTGAGATGGTCATCGGATCGTTGGTGACGAAGCGGCCTTCAGGCAGCAGTTTAGTGGAAAGCCCTTCCGGCGCGATCAGTTCAAATTCGTTATCTGGCCGAACGCTGTATTCCAGCCACGAGTGGTTGCTCAGATCGGCAGGTTTCTCCGGCACGCCATACTGTGCCAGGTAGCTTTTCGAAGCGCAGACCACCATCGGCATGCTGCCCAGTCGACGCGAGAACAGGCTAGAGTCCTGCAACGCGCCAACGCGGATCACCACGTCTAACCCATCGGCAATCAGGTCCGGTGCCGGAATGCCCGTAACCAGATTAACGGTTAAACCGGGATACTCTTTCAGCATTTCCGCCGTCATGGCAGCGAGAACATTTTGTGCCATAGTTGAAGAACACCCGATACGCAGCGTGCCGATAGGCGTGTTGTTAAAGGCATAGAGTTGCTCGTGAACGTCCTGCACTTCATGCAGCATTCGACGGCAGCCCTGATAGTAAATTTTACCCGCTTCCGTCAGCCCGATGCTGCGGGTGCTGCGGTTGAGCAGCTTCACCTGAAGCTCATCTTCCAGTTTTGACACTGTCTGACTAATGGATGAGACGCTCATTTGTAGCTGACGTGCTGCGGCGGTAAAAGAGCCTTGCTCAACCACTTTCGCAAAGACGGACATGCGTTTTAGACGTTCCATTATTCACTCTGGCTTAAAAGTGATTTAGATCACATATGATAGATAACAGCATAACAGTTACGTTAATATATTATTAATTACATAACGGCTGCGCCACTCTCGCCCGGCAATTCTTGCTCTCCTGCGGCGGCGCGAGCATAAAAATCCAGTAACCTGCACTCTCTTTAATCAAGGTCAACATGAGTCTGTTTCCCGTTATCGTGGTGTTCGGTTTGTCGTTCCCACCGATATTTTTCGAGCTTCTTTTATCACTGGCGATCTTCTGGCTGGTGCGCAAGGTGCTGGTCCCTACCGGGATTTATGATTTCGTCTGGCATCCTGCATTGTTCAATACCGCGCTGTATTGCTGCCTGTTCTATTTAATATCGCGCATGTTTGTCTGAGGTTGATGTGAAAACGCTAACAAGAAAAATCTCCCGCACTGCCATCACTATGGCGCTGGTCATCCTGGCGTTCATCGCTATTTTTCGCGCCTGGGTTTATTACACCGAATCCCCGTGGACGCGCGATGCGCGTTTCAGCGCGGAGGTGGTCGCGATAGCGCCCGATGTCGCCGGTCTCATTACGGCAGTCAACGTCCACGATAACCAACTGGTGAAAAAAGATCAGGTGCTGTTCACCATCGACCAGCCGCGCTATCAAAAAGCGCTGGAAGAAGCGGAAGCCGACGTGGCGTATTACAACGCGCTGGCCTCTGAAAAACGCCGTGAAGCAGGACGCCGTAACAAGCTGGGCATCCAGGCCATGTCCCGGGAAGAGATTGACCAGTCCAATAACGTGCTGCAAACCGTGCTGCATCAGCTGGCAAAAGCGCAGGCGACGCGCGATCTGGCGAAGCTCGATCTGGAACGTACCGTTATCCGCGCCCCGTCCGATGGCTGGGTGACCAACCTCAATGTCTATGCGGGCGAGTTTATCACGCGCGGCTCTACGGCCGTGGCGCTGGTGAAACAGAACTCTTTCTACGTCCTCGCCTATATGGAAGAGACCAAGCTGGAAGGCGTGCGTCCGGGCTATCGCGCCGAAATCACGCCGCTCGGCAGCAACCGGGTCCTGAAGGGAACCGTGGACAGCGTGGCCGCGGGGGTGACCAACTCCAGCAGTACCAATGATTCAAAAGGGATGGCGACCGTCGATTCTAACCTCGAGTGGGTTCGTCTGGCGCAGCGCGTACCGGTACGCATTCGTCTGGATGAGCAGCAGAGCAACCTCTGGCCCGCAGGCACCACGGCGACGGTGGTGATCACGGGTGAAAAAGACCGTGATGCCAGCCAGGATTCGATCTTCCGTCAAATCGCCCATCGCCTGCGCGAGTTTGGTTGATCGCTATGGGCATTTTTTCCATCGCCAGCCAGCACATCCGCTTCGCCGTGAAGCTGGCATGCGCCATTGTGCTGGCGCTGTTTGTTGGCTTCCATTTCCAGCTTGAAACGCCGCGCTGGGCCGTTCTGACCGCCGCGATCGTCGCTGCCGGTCCTGCCTTCGCGGCGGGTGGCGAACCTTACTCCGGGGCAATTCGCTATCGCGGGATGCTGCGTATTATCGGCACCTTTATCGGCTGTATCGCCGCCCTGACCATTATCATCCTGATGATCCGCACGCCGCTGCTGATGCTGATTGTATGCTGTATCTGGGCGGGTTTTTGCACCTGGGTCTCTTCGCTGGTGAAGGTGGAGAACTCGTACGCCTGGGGTCTGGCGGGATATACCGCGCTGATTATTATCATCACCATTCAGAGTGAACCGCTGCTTGCTCCGCAGTTCGCCGTGGAACGGTGCAGCGAGATTGTCATTGGTATCGTCTGCGCGATTGTCGCAGACCTGCTCTTCTCTCCGCGATCCATCAAGCAGGAAGTCGATCGTGAGCTGGACGCGCTGATTGTTGCTCAGTACCAGCTCATGCAGCTGTGCATTAAGCACGGCGACAGCGAAGAGGTCGACAAGGCCTGGAGTGCGCTGGTGCGCCGCACGCAGGCGCTGGAAGGGATGCGCAGTAACCTCAATATGGAGTCTTCCCGCTGGGAGCGGGCCAACCGTCGTCTGAAAGCGATCAATACCGTCTCGTTAACGCTGATCACCCAGGCGTGTGAAACCTACCTGATTCAGAACACCCGCCCCGAAGTGGTAACGGATACTTTCCGCGAACTGTTTGATGAGCCTGTGGAGACGGTGCAGGACGTGCATCGACAGCTTAAACGCATGCGTCGTGTGATTGCGTGGACAGGAGAACGGGATACGCCAGTCACCATTTATACCTGGGTAGGCGCCGCAACGCGCTACCTGCTCCTGAAACGCGGCGTGATTAGCAACACCAAAATCAGTGCGGCGGAAGAAGAGGTGTTACAGGGCGAAGTGGTGATCAAACCGGAATCCGCCGAGCGCCATCATGCGATGGTTAACTTCTGGCGTACCACCCTGGCCTGTATACTCGGCACGCTGTTCTGGCTGTGGACCGGCTGGACGTCTGGCAGCGGCGCGATGGTGATGATTGCCGTCGTCACCGCGCTGGCGATGCGTCTGCCCAACCCGCGCATGGTCGCGATCGATTTTCTGTACGGCACCATTGCGGCGTTACCCATTGGCGCGCTCTACTTCCTGGTGATTATTCCCTCGACGCAGCAAAGCATGCTTTTGCTCTGCATCAGCCTGGCGGTGATGGCGTTCTTTATCGGGATTGAGGTACAAAAACGCCGTCTGGGATCGTTAGGCGCACTGGCGAGTACGATTAACATCATCGTGCTGGATAACCCGATGACCTTCCATTTCAGTCAGTTCCTGGATAGCGCACTAGGTCAGCTGGTGGGCTGTTTCCTGGCAATGATGGTGATCCTGCTGGTGCGGGATAACTCTCAGGCGCGGACAGGGCGCGTGCTACTGAATCAGTTTGTATCGGCCGCCGTATCGTCCTTGACCACCAACACCGCGCGGCGCAAGGAGAACCACCTGCCGGCGCTCTATCAGCAGCTGTTCCTGTTGCTGAATAAATTCCCGGGCGATGTCGCCCGCTTCCGCCTGGCGTTAACCATGATTATCGCGCACCAGCGTCTGCGGAACGCGCCAGTGCCGATCAACGACGATTTGTCCGCCTTCCACCGCCAGCTACGGCGCACGGCGGACCATGTGATATCGGCATCCAGTGATGACAAACGTCGCCGCTACTTTAAGCAACTGCTGGAGGAGCTGGATATCTACCAGGAGAAACTGCGGATCTGGGAAGCGCCGCCGCAGGTTACCGAGCCGGTAGAGCGGCTGGTGTTTATGCTGCACCGCTACCAGAATGCGCTGACAGACAGCTAACGAAGAGAAAACCGACGCCAAAAGCGTCGGTTTTTTTGTGGCTATACTTATTCTTGCAGGTTCAAACATTCAGGAAGGGAGGACACATGACAACCCAGGCTCTTCAGGACAGTATTCTTTTTCAGACCGGGTATCTGGTCAACGGTATCTGGAAAACACTCGACACCACGTTTGATGTGCTAAACCCGGCCACGGGCGAGGTCATTGCGAAAGTGGCGAAAGCAGGAAAAGCCGAAACCGAAGAGGCCATTGTGGCCGCGACGAAGGCCTTTCCCGCATGGCGCGCAAAAACGGCAAAAGAGCGTTCCGCGATCCTCTATCGCTGGTATGAACTGATTATCGAGAACAAAAGCTGGCTCGGGCGGCTGATGACTACCGAGCAGGGCAAGCCGCTGAAAGAGGCTGAAGGTGAGGTGGACTACGCTGCCAGCTTCATTCAGTGGTTTGCCGAGCAGGCCAAGCGCGCCAACGGTGAAATCATTCCTCCGGTTAAACCTGGCTCCCGTATTCTGGCCACTCGTGAACCTGTCGGGGTGGTTGCTGCTATCACGCCATGGAATTTCCCGATGGCTATGCTCACCCGTAAGCTCGGCCCGGCGCTGGCAGCAGGATGTACCGGCGTGATCAAACCTGCAAACAACACGCCGCTGAGCGCCTTTGCGCTGCTGACGCTGGCGAAGCAGGCCGGTGTGCCGGATGGTGTGCTGAATGCGGTCGCGGGGAGCACCTCAGAAATTAGCGACGCCATTATGGCCAGCCATGACGTGCGCAAAATCTCGTTTACGGGTTCAACCGCCGTCGGGAAAACGCTGGTTCGCAATTCCGCAGAGACCATGAAAAAGGTATCGATGGAGCTGGGCGGTAATGCGCCGTATATCGTTTTCGAGGACGCGGATATTGATGCCGCCGTCAAAGGCGCGATCGCCAATAAGTTCCGTAACGCCGGGCAGGTCTGCGTCAGCGTAAACCGTTTCTATATTCAGGAGACGGTCTATGACAAGTTCGTCAATCAACTTGCCGATGCGGTGAAGGCGCTGAAGGTGGGTAACGGTCTGGACGAGGGCGTCGTTGTCGGCCCGCTGATTGAGCCTTCGGCTGTCGAGAAAGTGCGTGAGCACGTCGAAGATGCGGTAGCGAAGGGCGCCACGGTGCTGGCTGGGGGTAAACCGCACGAACTTGGCGGCAACTTCTGGATGCCAACCGTACTCGGTGACTGCCATGAAGGCATGAAGCTGGCAGAAGAGGAGACCTTTGGTCCCGTTGCCGCCTGCTTCCGCTTCACGTCGGAAGACGAAGTGGTTATGCGCGCTAACAATACGCCTTACGGGCTGGCGGCCTACTTTTATACCCAGAATCTTTCGCGCGTGTTCCGCGTCTCACAGGCCATTGAGAGCGGCATGATCGGAATTAATGAATGTGCGGTCTCGACCGAACTGGGTCCGTTTGGGGGCGTAAAAGAGTCCGGGCTGGGCCGCGAGGGGTCCGTGCTGGGGCTGGAGGAGTTTCTGGAAGTTAAAACCCTGCATATCGGGGGATTATAATAGACAGGGCGGCATTTGCCGCCCGCCTGTACCGGGTGGCTGGCAATGAAAATTTATACCTTTGATTTTGACGAAATTGAGAGTCAGGAAGACTTCTATCGCGAGTTTATTCGGGCGTTCGACCTGGAGCGGGGCAGCGTAAGCAATCTTGATATGCTGTGGGATGTGGTTACCGGCGACAGGCTGCCGTTACCGCTGGAAATCGAATTTACCCATCTGCCTGAAAAACTGCGCAGACGCTTTGGCGCATTGATTTTATTGTTTGATGAAGCGGAGGAGGAGCTGGAAGGGCAACTGCGTTTCAACGTGCGCCAGTGATAAAAAAGCCCCTGACCGGGAGGTCAGGGGCAAGTCGTATGATGAGATACGACGAGGGTTTATTTGTACAGTTCTGCGGTAGCGTGCCAGTGGTCGCCACTGCGCGCTTCGATGATGCGATAAGATGACGCACCCTGTTCTTCCGCTTTTTTGTTCAGCATTTCGTGCATGTCCATCGGAGACGTACCGATGGCACCAACAGAAACAGTCCCGATAGCCTGACGGGATTGTGCCTGTTCGACATTAATGGTGTCGGCTGCAAACGCACCGAATGACAGGACTGACAGTACGCTCAGGGTAGCTACAGTGGTTTTAATTTTCATGATTATTTACCTCGTCAATTATTTTACTGGGGTCTTTGTTCTGTGACCCTCATCACAAAATCAAGTATACACTAATCACGCTAAAAATTAATACCAGGCTAATGGTTTCCCATGTTATTACGTGTTAAAAAAATCATTTTTTATAACGCGAATGCATAAAAAAGGGCGCCACAATGCAATGTTTATGGTTTTTTCTTGTCTAAATCAAAGGGATAGATCAATTTGATTTTTTGTGCGATTTTGCGGCAGATCATTCACTGAATGAATGTTAACAGGCGGTAAAAAGCACTATTTGCAAAAACAGCAGGCAGAGAAAAGCAGGGTAAAACGCGGAAGCAGCAGAATGATCCCCGCAGTCAGGCGCTACGGGGCAGACAATTACAGCTCCTGTTCGAACAGGACCAGAATCGCTTCGTAGAGGTCTTTCACCGAGAAACCATTTGCCGGGGTGGTAAAAATGGTGTCATCACCGGCGATGGTTCCGAGTATCCCCTCTGCTTTACCCAGCGAGTCCAGCAGGCGGGCAATCAGCTGGGCTGCGCCCGGGCTGGTGTGGATCACGACCACGGCATCGTTATAGTCGATGTCCAGAACCAGGTTTTTCAGCGGGCTGGAGGTCGTTGGCACGCCAAGTTCAGCAGGCAGGCAATAAACCATTTCCATTTTGGCGTTGCGCGTACGCACCGCTCCAAACTTGGTTAACATGCGAGAGACCTTCGACTGGTTGATGTTGTCGAAGCCTTGTTCCTGCAACGCCTGAACAATTTCTCCCTGAGAACTGAATTTCTCTTCTTTGAGTAGCGCTTTAAACGCCTTCACTAATTCTTCTTGCTTAGACGAGCTTCGCATAAGTCACCCGGAATATGACGATAGAAACAACATTATTATGCATGTGGATGAATTTTTATGCAAATTATCTACCTGACGCCAGGCTGAAATAATGTTATGAAAGGGAGAGATTTTATCAGATTTCGTTATCGGAAAACATGCCTGGGTCACGCCGCGCAAATAACCTTAAAAGTAAATTAAATGTTATCAAAATGATGTTGTTTTGGTGGCGTGGCAGGGTGTATTGTAACCCCCTCTTAATTCGTTGTTGCCTACAGCCCGATAGTATTCATGTGAAGGTGAAAGACGTGCGACCTCAAATTCTTTAGCGATGAAAATTGTAATTAATGACGTGCTGAATTATGGTCGCCGCAACGGAGTTACAGATACTTAAGTTAACCATAATAAGGAGTTTAGGATGAAAGTCGCAGTCCTCGGCGCTGCTGGTGGTATCGGCCAGGCGCTTGCCCTACTACTGAAAACCCAACTGCCTTCAGGCTCAGAACTCTCCCTGTACGATATTGCTCCGGTAACCCCAGGTGTGGCGGTTGACCTGAGCCACATCCCGACAGCTGTGAAAATCAAAGGCTTCTCCGGTGAAGATGCGCGTCCTGCGTTGCAGGGTGCCGACGTGGTGCTGATCTCCGCGGGTGTTGCACGTAAACCGGGTATGGATCGTTCAGACCTGTTCAACGTCAACGCGGGCATCGTGAAAAACCTGGTTCAGCAGATCGCTGAAACCTGCCCGAAAGCGTGCATCGGTATCATCACCAACCCGGTGAACACCACCGTTGCCATCGCAGCAGAAGTACTGAAGAAAGCAGGCGTTTACGACAAGAACAAACTGTTCGGCGTAACTACGCTGGATATCATCCGCTCCAACACCTTCGTGGCTGAGCTGAAAGGCAAGCAGCCAACGGAAGTGGAAGTGCCGGTTATCGGCGGTCACTCTGGCGTGACCATCCTGCCTCTGCTGTCGCAGATCCCGGGCGTGAGCTTCACCGAGCAGGAAGTGGCTGACCTGACTAAACGCATTCAGAACGCAGGCACCGAAGTGGTGGAAGCGAAGGCGGGTGGCGGTTCTGCAACCCTGTCTATGGGTCAGGCGGCGGCACGTTTCGGCCTGTCTCTGGTTCGCGCGTTGCAGGGCGAAAAAGGCGTTGTTGAATGCGCCTATGTTGAAGGCGACGGTGAACACGCGCGCTTCTTCTCTCAGCCGCTGCTGCTGGGTAAAAACGGTGTTGAAGAGCGTAAGTCTATCGGCACGCTGAGCGCGTTTGAGCAAAACGCGATGGAAGGCATGCTGGATACGCTGAAGAAAGACATCACGCTGGGCGAAGAGTTCGTTAACAAGTGATCTTGTCCCGGTAAAAAAAACGGAGCGCTAAGCTCCGTTTTTTTATGCCCGTCAGTTAGTGGCCGGGTATTCCTGGATGGTGACCTGGATCGTCAGCTTCTTGTCATTACGCATGACTTCAACAGGGATGATGGAGCCCGGGCGAATCTCAGCCACCTGGTCCATGGTTTCCAGCGCAGAGACCGCTGGCGTACCGTTGACGGAAAGGATAACGTCGTTCACCTGGATACCTGCATTGGCCGCCGGGCCGCCAGGCGCCACTTCGTTGACCACAATCCCCTGGATCTGATCGATACCACCGCCCTGCGTATGCATCGGTGCGATTTCACGCCCACCAATACCGATGTAGCCACGGATCACGCGGCCATCGCGGATCAGCTTGTCCATGATCTTGGTCGCCAGCTGGAATGGAATGGCAAAGCCAATCCCTTCCGGTGTTTCGCCGTCGTTGCTCTTGTCGAAGGAGAGGGTGTTAATGCCCATCAGTTCGCCCAGAGAGTTCACCAGCGCACCGCCGGAGTTACCGTGGTTGATAGAGGCATCGGTTTGCAGGAAGTTCTGCCGCCCTGACGGGTTCAGGCCGATTCGACCGGTCGCGCTGATGATCCCCTGAGTGATGGTTTGGCCCAGGTTGTACGGGTTACCGATCGCCAGTACCACATCGCCGATATGCGGCGTTCGTTTGCGATTAATCGGGATAGTCGGCAGACCGCCGGTGGCGTTGATCTTCAGCACCGCCAGATCGGTCAGGCTGTCCGACCCCACCAGCAGGGCTTCAAACACGCGGCCATCCTGCAAGGCGACGATAATCTGGTCGGCATCGTTAATGACGTGTTTATTGGTGATGATGTAGCCCCGGTCATCCATGATCACACCGGAACCGAGCGTGCGGATCTCCAGCTGGTTATGAGCAGAACTGTTAAGCCCGCGGTTATAGACGTTAACCACGGCGGGGGCGGCACGGCGTACCGCCTGATTGTACGTCGCAGGCGTTTCATCCGTGCTGTCGAACTGAGGAGCCGACAGTTTGTTGAACTGGCGTAAAGATGGCATAGCCACCAGCAGCAGACCGGCAACGATCAAACCAATGACAATTGAACGAAAGAGCTTTAAAAGCATGATGCGTGTGTCGTTAAAAAAGGAACGGTTTGCAGCATAACATGAGTTATCCGGACATCACACGCAGCGGCGATGCCCGGAGTCGCAAATGGTTAACGCAGTAAAATGTAGAGGGTATCGTTGCCACGGATAATTTGCAGGGCAATGACCGCCGGTTTACTCTCCAGCACCTTACGCATTTCGGCAATAGACTGCACGCGAGTACGGTTCACGCCCACGATCACGTCGTCCTGATGCAAACCTGCCTGCGCGGCCGGGCTGCTCTTCTCAACGGTAGTGACAGAAATGCCTTTCGTGCCGTTTTTAAGCTGACCATCGCTCAGCGTAGCGCCCTGTAGAGCCGGGGAGATCTGTTCTGCGCTGGCGGAAGAGGAGGTGCTCTTGTCCAGCGTCACTTCCACGGTCAGCGGTTTGCCCTCGCGGATCAGGCCCAGCTTCACTTTAGCGCCAGGCTCCGTGGTGGCAATACGCGAACGTAATTCAGCGAAGCTGCTCAGCGGTTTATCGTTCAGGCTGACAATAACGTCACCGGATTTCACGCCCGCTTTCGCAGAGCCTGAGTTGGGCAACACTTCGCTGACAAACGCCCCGCGCTGGACGTTGAGCTTAAAAGCTTTGGCGATATCGGCGCTCATCTCCATGCCTTTGATGCCCAGCAGACCGCGCTTAACCTCGCCAAACTGAATCAGCTGTTGAGACAGAGTTTTCGCCATGTTGCTCGGAATGGCAAAACCAATCCCGATGCTGCCGCCGCCTGGCGCGAGGATAGCGGTGTTGATGCCGATCAGCTCACCGTTCAGATTAAGCAGCGCACCGCCGGAGTTGCCCCGGTTGATGGAGGCATCGGTCTGGATGAAATTTTCCAGCCCTTCGAGATTCAGGCCGCTGCGCCCCAGAGCGGAGACAATTCCGGAGGTGGCGGTCTGGCCTAAGCCGAACGGGTTACCGACCGCGACAGCAAAATCACCGACGCGCAGCTTATCGGAATCAGCAATGGCGATCTGGGTCAGGTTGCTGGGGTTTTGTACCTGTAGCAGGGCGATATCACTCTGATCGTCACCGCCGATCAGTTTGGCGTCAAACTCCCGGCCATCGTTCAGCTGAACGCTGATTTTATCGGCCTGGCTGATCACGTGGTTATTGGTCAGGATATAGCCCTTAGCCGCGTCGATAATCACCCCTGAGCCCAGACCTTCAAACGGCTGAGCCTGCTGATCCGGCGCGTCTTCGCCAAAATATTTCTTCAGCTCTTCGGGAATACGCTGGCTTTGGCGTGCCGTCCCTTCCACCTGAACGCTGACTACCGCAGGCAGGACTTTTTCAAGCATCGGCGCAAGGCTGGGAATGGCTTCTTGTCCAGGCACCTGCGAAGGCAGTGCCGCACTGACGGGGAAGGACGCCGAGAGAGATAACCCGACACTTAACGCTAAGGCGCTCAACAGCTGGTTTTTTTTCTTCATCGATGCTGACTCTCGTATCCTGGAATGAAAAAGAACGGCCCCAAAAACATCTTGATGTTATTGAATTTTCAACCGCTGAACAATGAGGTGTTTGACTAAATAATAGCTGGGGACGGGAAGAAAGGACGGGCGCATAAGGTGCGCCCGTAAAATTTATTCAGGTTGTGCGATTAATCGCGTTTTACGCCACCGCGCAGCAGGCCGGACGCGCCGTCTGAATAGTCGCGTGGCATCTGAACCGGTGCCTGATCGTTACCGGCTTCAGAATCAGCCAGACGATTGCGGAAGGGGTTGGTCTCCGCGGTCATTTCCGGCAGCAGGCTGCTGGAGCTTTTCGCCATGTGCTGGTAGAGCTGGCGATAATCTGTCGCCATGTTGTCCAGCAGCTCAGCGCTACGGGCAAAGTGGCTGACCAGCTCTTCGCGATATTCTTCCAGTTCGGCTTTGTTCTTTTCCAGTTCGTATTGCAGTGACTGCTGCTGACGCAATTTGCGGTTACCGAAACGCATGGCCACAGCACCAATGATGATGCCGACGACTAAACCGATTAGCGCATATTCCCAGGTCATGAACTTCTCCCGTTGTCTTGTTGTTCCGTAGGGTGTTGGCTCGGCTCCTGCCTGTGCCTGATTATGCCACTATAACCGCTATTTCCGCAGAAGTGGAATCCTGACGTATCATCGCGTAGTGTAGAACGGCCTTTTTTTCATCAGCCACGCGCGCTGGTGAGGTTTAACTAAAGGAATAACAACAACATCATGCAAAACCTGTCCCCTTCATCGCGTTACCAACTGGCCCTGAGCGAGGGCACACACCAGCCGGATGATGTCCAGCGTGAAGCGGTTAACCGCCTGGACACGATTTATCAGGAAATTCTGGCGAAACCCGCCGATGCGGTGCAGAGCAGTGGGCTGAAGGCGGCATTCGGCCGTTTACTGGGCAAAAAAGAGCCCACGGTAAACGCACCGGTTCGTGGATTATATATGTGGGGTGGCGTTGGGCGGGGTAAGACCTGGCTGATGGACATGTTCTACCAGAGCCTGCCCGGCACGCGTAAGCAGCGTCTGCACTTTCACCGTTTTATGCTGCGGGTCCATGAAGAGCTGACGGCGCTCCAGGGCGAAACCGACCCGCTGGAGATTGTGGCCGATCGCTTCAAGGCGGAAACGGACGTGCTCTGCTTCGACGAGTTCTTTGTTTCCGATATTACGGATGCCATGCTGCTGGGGGGCCTCATGAAAGCGCTGTTTGCGCGTGGGATCACCCTGGTGGCGACCTCAAATATCCCGCCGGATGAGCTTTATCGCAATGGTCTTCAGCGGGCGCGTTTCCTGCCAGCCATAGATGCCATTAAACAGCACTGCGACATCATGAATGTCGATGCCGGCGTCGATTATCGTCTGCGCACATTAACGCAGGCGCACCTGTGGCTTTCACCGCTGAACGCCGACACAGCCAGCGAGATGGATAAACTGTGGCTGGCGCTGGCAGGGGCACCGCGGGATAACGCGCCAGCGCTGGAGATTAATCATCGCCCGTTGTCGACGCTTGGCGTAGAGAACCAGACGCTGGCCGTCTCGTTTGCAACGCTCTGCGTGGACGCCCGCAGCCAGCATGACTACATTGCGCTTTCACGTCTGTTCCATACCGTTATGTTGTGGGATGTGCCCGTTATGACCCCACTCATGGAGAGCGAAGCGCGCCGCTTCATCGCGCTGGTAGAAGAGTTTTACGAGCGCCACGTTAAGCTGGTGGTCAGCGCCGAGGTGCCTTTATATGAGATCTATCAGGGCGAGCGCCTGAAGTTTGAGTTCCAGCGCTGCCTGTCGCGCCTGCAAGAGATGCAGAGCGAAGAGTACCTCAAGCGTGAGCATATGCCGTAAGAAATGCTCCCCTCTCCCCGTGGGAGAGGGGTTGGGGGGAGGGCACCAGACCTTAACAAATGCTCCCCTCTCCCTGTGGGAGAGGGGCTGGGGGTGAGGGCACCAGACCGCACAGTACGCAACCCCGAAAAACCCATTCCAAATCACATTTAAGGGTCGATCTTTGACCTCAACTTCTCTATAATCTTGCGACCCCACGTTACGAGAAGGTTTTTTTCCCGAAACTTTCTATGTGTCGGCATGTGCTATTCGAAGGGGTAGGTTTGCCGGACTTTGTCGTGTGAACCTCAACTGACTAAACGTTTGGGTGTTCACCAACGTGTAACTTATTATTTGGGTAAGCTTTTAATGAAAACTTTTACAGCTAAACCAGAAACCGTACAGCGCGACTGGTATGTTGTTGACGCGACCGGTAAAACTCTGGGCCGTCTGGCTACTGAACTGGCTCGTCGCCTGCGCGGTAAGCATAAAGCGGAATACACTCCGCACGTTGATACCGGTGATTACATCATCGTTCTGAACGCTGACAAAGTTGCTGTTACCGGCAACAAGCGTACTGACAAAATGTACTACCACCACACCGGCCACATCGGTGGTATCAAAGAAGCGACCTTTGAAGAGATGATTGCCCGCCGTCCTGAGCGTGTGATTGAAATCGCGGTTAAAGGCATGCTGCCAAAAGGCCCGCTGGGTCGTGCTATGTTCCGTAAACTGAAAGTTTACGCAGGCAACGAGCACAACCACGCGGCACAGCAACCGCAAGTTCTTGACATCTAATCGGGATTATAGGCAATGGCTGAAAATCAATACTACGGCACTGGTCGCCGCAAAAGTTCCGCAGCTCGCGTTTTCATCAAACCGGGCAGTGGTAAAATCGTAATCAACCAGCGTTCTCTGGAACAATACTTCGGTCGCGAAACTGCCCGCATGGTAGTTCGCCAGCCGCTGGAACTGGTTGATATGGTAGAAAAACTGGATCTGTACATCACCGTTAAAGGTGGTGGTATCTCCGGTCAGGCAGGTGCGATCCGTCACGGTATCACCCGCGCTCTGATGGAGTACGACGAATCCCTGCGTTCTGAACTGCGTAAAGCTGGCTTCGTTACTCGTGACGCGCGTCAGGTTGAACGTAAGAAAGTGGGTCTGCGTAAAGCACGTCGTCGTCCACAGTTCTCCAAACGTTAATCCATTCTGCTTACGCAGAACGATTGGCGAAAAACCCGCTTCGGCGGGTTTTTTTATGGATAATACGCAGGTTATCCACAGTAACATTTCATATATCTTCTCTTTTTCCACATTTCCGGAATCCCCTCACCACAAAGCCATCAAAATCTGGTAAACTATCATCCAATTTTCTGCCCAAATATCGGTGAATACTCGATTTTTGTTCGATTCTTGAACAATGTGTCTTCTCTGGGATGGGCGATACATCATCTGGCTGGCCCCGTTGGGCTGGTAGCAGTAAAAATTCTGAATATACCTGGAGGTTTTCATGGCTGTCGCTGCCAACAAACGTTCGGTAATGACGCTGTTTTCTGGTCCTACTGACATTTATAGCCATCAGGTTCGTATCGTGCTGGCCGAGAAGGGTGTCAGTTTTGAGATCGAGCATGTGGAAAAGGATAACCCGCCTCAGGATCTGATCGATCTCAACCCGAGCCAAAGCGTACCGACGCTGGTGGATCGCGAGCTGACCCTGTGGGAATCCCGTATCATTATGGAATACCTGGATGAGCGTTTCCCGCATCCGCCGCTGATGCCTGTTTATCCTGTTGCGCGTGGTGAAAGCCGCCTGTACATGCAGCGTATCGAGAAAGACTGGTACTCGCTGATGAACGTTATTGTCAACGGTTCCTCTTCTGAAGCGGATGCTGCACGTAAACAGCTGCGTGAAGAGCTGCTGGCGATTGCGCCGGTATTTGGTCAAAAGCCTTTCTTCCTGAGCGACGAGTTCAGCCTGGTAGATTGCTACCTGGCTCCGCTGCTGTGGCGTCTGCCAACCCTGGGCGTAGAGTTCAGCGGTCCTGGCGCGAAAGAGCTGAAAGGCTACATGACTCGCGTCTTTGAACGCGACTCTTTCCTGGCATCCTTAACTGAACCGGAACGTGAAATGCGTCTCGGCCGAGGCTAATGACTGTGGAAATGTCACAACTTTCACCACGCCGTCCGTATCTGCTGCGCGCCTTCTATGAATGGCTGCTGGATAACCAGCTCACGCCGCACCTGGTTGTGGATGTGACGTTGCCGGGCGTGCTGGTTCCAATGGAATACGCGCGCGACGGACAGATTGTACTGAATATTGCGCCACGCGCAGTGGGTAACCTGGAGCTGGCGAACGACGAAGTGCGCTTTAATGCGCGCTTCGGCGGCGTGCCGCGTCAGGTTTCCGTGCCGCTGGCAGCTGTGCTGGCTATCTACGCCCGTGAAAACGGTGCGGGCACCATGTTTGAGCCGGAAGCGGCTTATGATGAAGAGGTTGCCAGCCTGAATGATGATGAGGCATCCGATGAACGCGAAAGCGACACGGTAATGTCTGTCATCGATGGCGATAAACCCGATCATAATGACGACACCGATCCGGATGACGAGCCACCACCACGCGGTGGTCGTCCCGCACTGCGCGTTGTGAAATAAACAAACAGGCCCGACGGGCCTGTTTTGCTTTCCGTCCCTTTTCGCCCCCTCTAATTTCCTGTGTTATGATGAACTGTTTTCCTTCAATGGCACCGGACTGCAATGAAACCGACTGATCTTAAAGCTGAAAACTCTGATGAAACCATTGGCCGCAGCCTGCGCCGTCGGCCGCTGGCGCGCAAAAAACTGTCTGATATGGTGGAAGAAGAGCTGGAGCAGATGATCCGTCGGAAGGAATTTGCCCAGGGAGAGCAGTTACCCTCCGAGCGCGAACTGATGGAGTTCTTCAACGTGGGTCGCCCCTCGGTGCGCGAAGCGCTGGCGGCGCTAAAGCGTAAAGGGCTGGTGCAGATTAACAACGGTGAACGTGCCCGCGTAACCATGCCGTCTGCCGATACCATCATCAGTGAATTGTCGGGAATGGCGAAAGACTTTCTGACCCAGCCCAGCGGTATTGCCCATTTCGAGCAGCTTCGCCTGTTCTTTGAATCCAGCCTTGTTCGTTATGCCGCAGAATATGCCACTGACGATCAGATTGCGCAGCTCACAAAAGCCCTGGAGATCAACAGCCAGTCCCTGGATGACAACACGCTATTTATTCGTTCCGATGTCGATTTTCACCGCGTGCTGGCGGAGATCCCCGGCAATCCGATCTTCAATGCGATCCACGTTGCGCTGCTTGACTGGTTAATTGCGGCGCGTCCTAAAGTGCCGGACGCAGAGCTTTATCAGCATAATGAAGTCAGCTATCGCCAGCATATCGCAATTGTGGATGCGATCCGCCGCCGCGATCCCGATGAAGCGGATCGGGCGTTGCAAACTCACCTTAACAGCGTCTCCGCCACCTGGCACGCTTTCGGCCAGCATTCAAAAGCCAAAAAATAACGATCCTTTAGTGAAGCAGATCGCAATATAAGCGTTCTGTATTCCACTGCTGCTTAATTGATCTGGTATAACAGGTATAAAGGTATGTCGTTATAAAAAACACACTATCGATTGAGGTAACTATGGCAACGCAATTACGCGGCGTAATGGCCGCACTCCTGACCCCGTTTAACTCTGAGCAGATGCTGGATAAAGAAAGCCTGCGCCGTCTGGTGCAGTTCAATATTGAACAAGGTATCGATGGGCTGTACGTCGGCGGTTCAACGGGAGAGGCCTTTGTACAGAGCCTTTCGGAACGAGAGCAGGTGATGGAGATTGTGGCGGAAGAGGCGAAAGGGAAAATCACGCTCATCGCCCATGTTGGCTGCGTCAGCACGGCGGAAAGCCAGCAGTTAGCCATGGCCGCCGCCCGCGTCGGTTTTGACGCTGTATCCGCCGTCACACCGTTTTACTATCCCTTTAGCTTTGAAGAACATTGTGACCACTACCGTGCAATTATTGACTCCGCTGACGGTTTACCGATGGTGGTTTACAACATCCCGGCGCTGAGCGGCGTTAAGTTAACGCTGGATCAGATCAACACGCTGGTGACGCTGCCTGGCGTCGGCGCGCTGAAGCAAACCTCCGGCGATCTCTTCCAGATGGAGCAGATCCGTCGCGCGCACCCGGATCTGGTGCTCTACAACGGTTATGACGAGATCTTCGCCTCCGGCCTGCTGGCCGGCGCGGACGGGGGGATCGGCAGCACCTACAACATTATGGGCTGGCGTTACCAGGCGATCGCTAAAGCGGTTCGTGAAGGGGATAACGCCACCGCACAGCGCCTGCAAAGCGAATGCAACAAGGTGATCGATCTGCTTATTAAAGCCGGGGTGTTCCGTGGTCTGAAAACGGTTCTGCACTATATGGACGTGGTATCCGTGCCGCTGTGCCGTAAGCCGTTTGCCCCTGTGGATGAAAAATTCGTGCCTGAGCTGAAAGCGCTGGCGGAGCAGCTAATGGCGGAAAAACGCTAACGCATAGCCGGGGGCGCTTCGCCTTATCCGGCCTACAAAAACATGCTACGTAGGCCGGATAAGGCGCAGCCGCCATCCGGCAAAACGACAGAGAAATCGTCGGGAGAGTGAAATGAGTAAGTCTACCCAAAGCATCCCGTGGTACCGCCATCTTACCCGTCCTCAGTGGCGCGCCTTCTCCGCCGCCTGGCTGGGATATCTGCTTGATGGCTTCGATTTTGTATTGATAGCCTTAGTCCTGACAGAAATAAAAAGCGAGTTTGCCCTGACAACAGTGGAAGCGGCGAGCCTGATTTCGGCGGCCTTTATATCGCGCTGGTTCGGCGGCCTGCTGCTGGGCGCCATGGGCGACCGCTATGGCCGCAAGCTGGCGATGATCACCAGCATCGTGCTCTTTTCCTGCGGTACGCTGGCCTGCGGTTTTGCGCCGGGTTACGTCACCCTGTTTATCGCCCGCATGGTGATAGGCATGGGGATGGCGGGGGAATATGGCTCCAGCGCAACCTATGTGATTGAAAGCTGGCCAAAGCACCTGCGCAACAAGGCGAGTGGTTTTCTGATTTCCGGTTTCTCCGTCGGCGCCGTGGTTGCGGCCCAGGTCTACAGCCTTGTCGTGCCCGTCTGGGGCTGGCGGGCGCTGTTCTTTATCGGCATTCTGCCCATCGTCTTTGCCCTGTGGCTGCGGAAAAATATTCCGGAAGCTGAGGACTGGAAAGCGAAGCACGAAGGCAAAGCCCCGGTGCGCACCATGGTTGATATTCTGTATCGCGGCAAATACCGCGTCATCAATATGGCGATGACGCTGTTTGCCGGTACGGCGCTGTGGTTCTGTTTTGCAGGCGAACTCAACAACGCGGGGCTGGTCGTTATTCTCGGCCTGCTGTGCGCCATCGTCTTTATCAGCTTTATGGTGCAAAGCAGCGGCAAACGCTGGCCGACGGGCGTCACGTTGATGGTTGTCGTGCTCTTCGCCTTTCTCTACTCCTGGCCGATTCAGGCGCTATTACCCACTTATCTGAAAACCGACCTGGCCTATGATCCGTCAACGGTGGCGAAGGTGCTGTTCTTTAGCGGCTTCGGCGCGGCGGTAGGCTGCTGCGTGGGTGGTTTTCTCGGTGACTGGCTTGGCACCCGCAAGGCCTATGTCTGTAGCCTGTTGGCCTCACAGCTCCTGATTGTTCCCGTCTTTGCGATTGGCGGCGCCAATGTCTGGGTGTTGGGCTTGTTACTCTTTTTCCAGCAGATGCTGGGGCAGGGGATCTCCGGGATCTTACCCAAACTCATCGGCGGCTATTTCGATACCGACCAGCGTGCGGCGGGTCTGGGTTTTACCTACAACGTTGGCGCGTTGGGCGGCGCGATTGCCCCGGTGATTGGCGCGCTGCTGTCGCAGGATATGGCGCTGGGCACGGCCCTGGGGTCGCTCTCCTTTGGCCTGACGTTTGTGGTGATCTTGCTTATTGGTCTGGATATGCCCTCCCGCGTTCAGCGCTGGATCAGGCCAGAAGCCCTGCGTACGCATGATGCTATTGACGGTAAACCGCTGAGTGGCGCACTCCCTTTTGGTGCCAGTAAAAGCGGTCTGATCAAACACAAAGGATAAGCTGATGTCATTGCTAAACCAGAAGACAGCAGCGCGAGGCGGTGAAATGACAACCCTGGCTATTGATATTGGCGGCACCAAACTCGCGGCTGCGTGCGTGGAGGGGCAGACCATTACTGCCCGTCGCGAGTGTCAGACGCCTGCCAGCCAGACGCCGGAGGCGTTGCAGGCTGCGCTACAAACGCTGATTGCACCCTTTACGGCGCAGGCAACGCGGGTCGCGGTGGCATCAACCGGGATCATTCACAACGGTATTTTGACCTCCATTAATCCGTCTAATCTGGGCGGGCTGGCGGAATTTCCACTGGTGGAATTTCTCTCGGGAATAACCGATCTGCCGGTGATGGCGATCAACGACGCGCAGGCCGCCGCCTGGGCTGAGTTCTGCGCCTTGCCGGATGATGACGATATGGTCTTTCTGACCGTCTCAACCGGTGTCGGTGGTGGCGTGGTCCTCAATCGAACACTGCAAACGGGCAGCGGCGGTCTGGCTGGACATCTGGGTCACACGCTGGCCGATCCCGCCGGTCCGCGTTGTGGCTGCGGGCGAAGAGGGTGCGTTGAGGCTATCGCCTCGGGGCGCGGCATCGCTGCTCAGGCAGAAGGCGTATTGTCCGGGCTGGATTCGAAAGCGATATTCAGCCTTGCAGCGCAAGGTAATCCAAAGGCACAGGCGCTGATTGCGCGTTCAGCGCAGACGCTGGCGCGTCTTATTGCCGATGTCAAAGCCGTGACTGATTGCCAGATTGTAGTTATTGGAGGCAGCGTGGGGCTGGCAGAGGGGTATCTGGGGCTCGTGGAGGCGTATCTGTCGCGGGAGCCCGCCGTCTATCAGGCCGCACTTCGGCCTGCACACTATCGCCACGATGCCGGGCTGTTAGGTGCGGCGTTGTTAGCACATGGAGACGCGTTATGATGCTGGGAGAGTTGCAGTCGCTGGCGACATCTGGCCTGACCGGGGTTCTGATCAATGCCCTCACGCTGGCCGTGGCGGCACGGCCAGAAGAGAAACGCCCTGGTCATTATGAACTCCAGGGCACGGATATCTTTATGAACGTGATGCAGTTTGCCACGCAAGAGCCGAAGCAGAAAAAGGCGGAACTGCACACACAGTATATTGATATTCAGCTTCTGCTCGCTGGAGAAGAAAGCATCTTTTTTGGGGTTATGGGGTCCGCGCGGGCGTGTGAAGAAATGCATAGCGCAGAAGATTATCAGCTTTGCCGCCACATCAATGATGAACAATCCATTGTATTAAAGCCTGGTATGTTCGTGGTCTTTATGCCGGGTGAGCCGCATAAGCCGGGATGTCTTGTTGAATCGGAGGGGGAAATTAAAAAAGCCGTGGTAAAAGTCCGGGCCAGCCTGTTAACCGCATAAAAAAGCCGGATGGGATGTCCATCCGGCTTGTCTCTTACACTTCCAGGAAGTTCATGATCCCGTCAGCCGCTTTACGGCCTTCGGCAATCGCCGTGACCACCAGGTCAGAGCCGCGAACGATGTCGCCACCGGCGAAGATTTTCGGGTTGCTGGTCTGGAACGCGTTATCGCTGCCTTCTGGCGCAATTATGCGACCCTGAGAGTCCAGCTCTACGCTGTGCTTCGCCAGCCACTCCATGCTGTGAGGACGGAAACCAAACGCCATCACCACGGCGTCAGCCGGGATCACGTGTTCAGAACCGGCCACGATCTCCGCGCGACGACGGCCTTTCGCATCTGGCGCACCCATCTCCGTGCGCGCCATCTTCACGCCGCTCACTTTACCGTTGGCATTCACTTCAATACCCAGAGGCTGGATGTTGAACTGGAACTCGACGCCCTCTTCACGCGCGTTTTTCACTTCGCGTTTAGAACCCGGCATGTTCTCTTCGTCACGACGGTAGGCACAGATGACATGCGCCGCATTCTGACGAATGGAGGTACGCACGCAGTCCATCGCGGTATCACCGCCGCCCAGCACCACCACGCGTTTGCCTTCCATACTGACGAACGGCTCATCGGCGATCTCGCCGTAGCCCATTAGCTGTTTGGTATTCGCAATCAGGAACGGCAGCGCGTCGTACACGCCTGGCGCATCTTCGTTCTCCAGACCACCGCGCATGGACTGATAGGTTCCCACGCCCAGGAACACGGCGTCGTAATCCTTCAGCAGGTCGTCGAGCTGAACGTCGCGGCCCACTTCGGTGTTGAGTTTGAACTCAATGCCCATGCCGGTGAAGATTTCGCGGCGGCGGGTCATGACCTCTTTCTCCAGCTTGAAGGCCGGGATACCGAAGGTCAGCAGGCCGCCAATCTCTGGGTGGCGATCGAAGACCACCGCCTTCACGCCGTTACGGGTCAGCACGTCCGCACAGGCCAGGCCTGCCGGGCCCGCACCGATAATCGCCACGCGCTTGTCGGTTTGACGCACACCGGTCATATCCGGACGCCAGCCCATCTCGAACGCTTTATCGTTGATATAGCGTTCGATGTTGCCGATGGTCACTGCGCCAAACTCGTCATTCAGCGTACAGGAGCCTTCACACAGACGATCCTGAGGGCACACGCGGCCGCACACTTCCGGCAGGGTGTTGGTCTGATGAGACAGCTCGGCGGCTTCAAAAATACGCCCTTCGTTGGCCAGCTTCAGCCAGTTCGGGATGTAGTTATGGACCGGACACTTCCATTCGCAGTAAGGGTTACCGCAGGACAGGCAGCGGTCTGCCTGTGCTTTGGCCTGGCCTTCTGAAAACGGCTCATAGATTTCAACAAATTCAATTTTACGGATCTTCAGCGGTTTCTTTGGCGGATCAACACGCTGAAGATCGATAAACTGGTAAACGTTCTGGCTCATCTGAATTCCTTACTGCGCCTGCACGCGCAGCTCTGCTGCGCTACGACTACGGTGACCCAACAGGGCTTTAACATCGCTGGACTTCGGCTTCACCAGCGCGAATTTCGCAGAGAACGCCGGCCAGTTGGCCAGGATCTCTTCGCCGCGCGAAGAACCGGTATGCTGCACGTGTTCGGTAATTAAGCCGCGCAGGTGTTCTTCGTGGATGGCCAGAGTATCAACGTCCAGCACTTCCACCAGCTCAGGGTTCACGCGTTTGCGGAACTCACCGTCTTCATCCAGGACGTAGGCAAAACCGCCCGTCATGCCCGCGCCAAAGTTCACGCCGGTTTTACCCAGGACGCACACAATTCCGCCCGTCATGTATTCACAGCCGTTATCGCCGATGCCTTCCACCACGGTGATGGCGCCGGAGTTACGCACCGCAAAACGCTCGCCCGCACGGCCCGCGGCAAACAGACGACCGCCGGTTGCACCGTACAGACAGGTATTGCCGATGATGCTTGCTTCATGGCTGCGGAAGGCTGAACCAACCGGAGGACGCACCGCCAGCAGACCGCCCGCCATGCCCTTTCCGACGTAGTCGTTGGCATCACCGGTCAGGTATAACTCAACGCCACCCGCGTTCCACACGCCGAAGCTCTGACCCGCGGTACCGCTGAAATGCGCGGTAATCGGATCCGACGCCAGACCCTGATCTCCGTGCGTTTGCGCGATGTAACCGGAGAGAGACGCACCCACGGAACGGTCGGTGTTGCGGATATCAAACCAGAACGTTTTGCTCTGCTTCTCGTCCACATACGGCTTCGCCTGTTGCAGCAGCTGTGCGTTCAGCACGCCGTTGTCGAACGGCGGGTTGTTCTCGGTACAGTAAACCGCTTTGCCAGGATGCGGCTGAGCGGTTTCCAGCAGCTTGGACAGCTCCAGCTTCTGCTGCTTGGCCGTGAAGCCCTCAAGCTCTTTCAGCAGGTCGGTACGGCCAATCAGATCCACCAGACGCTTCACGCCCAGCTGCGCCATCAGCTCGCGGGTTTCACGGGCGATGAAGTCAAAGTAATTGGTCACTTTGAACGGCAGGCCGTGATAGTGGTTCTTACGCAGCTTTTCGTCCTGGGTAGCAACGCCCGTTGCACAGTTGTTCAGGTGGCAAATACGCAGGTATTTACAGCCGAGCGCAACCATTGGGCCGGTACCAAAGCCGAAGCTTTCCGCTCCCAGAATCGCCGCTTTGATGATGTCGAGGCCGGTTTTCAGCCCACCGTCCACCTGCAAACGGATCTTGTGACGCAGGCCGTTAGCGACCAGCGCCTGCTGGGTTTCCACCAGGCCGAGCTCCCACGGACAGCCCGCATATTTCACGGAGGAGAGCGGGCTTGCGCCGGTGCCGCCGTCGTAACCGGCGATGGTGATCAGATCCGCATAGGCTTTCGCCACGCCGGTGGCAATGGTGCCAACGCCCGGTTCGGAAACCAGCTTCACGGAGATCATCGCTTTCGGGTTGACCTGTTTCAGGTCGAAAATCAGCTGCGCCAGATCCTCGATAGAGTAAATATCGTGGTGCGGCGGCGGGGAGATCAGCGTCACGCCTGGCACCGAGTAGCGAAGCTTAGCGATGTACGGGGTGACTTTATCACCCGGCAGTTGACCGCCTTCACCCGGTTTTGCCCCCTGAGCGACCTTAATCTGGATCACGTCGGCGTTAACCAGGTACGCAGGCGTTACGCCAAAGCGACCGGACGCCACCTGCTTGATACGGGACACTTTGTTGGTGCCGTAGCGGGCCGGATCTTCACCGCCTTCGCCGGAGTTGGAGTTGCCGCCGATGCTGTTCATGGCTTCCGCCAGCGCTTCGTGGGCTTCCGGGCTCAGCGCGCCGATGGACATCGCCGCGGTATCGAAGCGTTTGAACAGCTCAGACGCGGGTTCAACCTCGTCAATGCTGACCGCTTCCTCACCCGGATTGAGGGCAATGAGATCGCGCAGCGTCGCCGCGGGACGGTTGTTCACCAGCTCAGCATACTGCTGATAATCGCTGTACTCGCCGCTCTGCACCGCCTGTTGCAGCGTGCGCACTACGTCCGGGTTATAAGCGTGATACTCACCCCCGTGGACATATTTCAGCAGGCCGCCCTGTTCCAGCGGCTTACGTGCCAGCCAGGCGCGTTTCGACAGGTTAACCAGATCCTGCTGGAAGTCAGCAAAACCAGCGCCACCGATACGGCTGACCACGCCCTGGAAGCAGAGGTTGGCGACCTCGTTATGCAGGCCGACCGCTTCAAACAGCTTCGAGCAGCGGTAAGAGGCGATGGTCGAGATGCCCATTTTGGACATGATCTTGTACAGACCTTTGTTGATGCCGTTACGGTAGTTCAGCATCACAGCACGGTAGTCTTTGTCGATCGCGCGGGTATCTACCAGGCGTGCCAGCGTTTCGTAGGCCAGGTACGGATAAATCGCCGTGGCGCCAAAGCCTAACAGCACCGCAAAGTGGTGCGGGTCGCGCGCGCTCGCGGTTTCAACGATGATGTTGGCATCGCAGCGCAGGCTCTTGTCCACCAGACGCGTCTGGATAGCCCCCACCGCCATGGGGGCAGGCACCGGCAGACGGTTTTTCGCGATGTTGCGGTCAGACAGCACCAGCAGAACGGTGCCGTTACGTACCATCTGCTCGGCTTTGTCGCACAGCGCGTTCACCGTCTCTTCGAGGCTCGTTTCGGTCACGTCGAAGGTGATATCGAGCGTGTCGGCGCGATAGTGCTCCTCGGTCATGGTGGTGAGCTGTTTGAAATCGGAGTACAACAGGATCGGTGATTTAAAGGTCAGACGGTGCGCCTGGCCTTCGGCTTCACAGAATACGTTCATCTCACGGCCGATGCTGGTGGCCAGCGACATGACGTGGGCTTCGCGCAGCGGGTCTATTGGCGGGTTAGTGACCTGCGCAAACTGCTGACGGAAATAGTCGTAAATAATGCGTGGCTGGCTGGAAAGCACGGCAAACGGGGTATCGTCACCCATTGAGCCGACCGCTTCCTGGCCGTTTTCGCCGAGCACGCGAATAACCGAGTCCAGTTCTTCCGCGCTGTAGTTAAACTGCTTCTGGAAGCTCGCGAGGGTGTCATCGTCCAGCTCGCGGCTGCCCACTTCTTCGTCCGACAGATCTTCAAACGGCACCAGACGACGCACGTTTTTCTCCATCCACTCTTTGTACGGATGGCGGCTCTTCAGATCGTTGTCGGTTTCGGCGGAATGCAGAATACGCCCACCGCGGGTGTCGATCACCATCAGCTCGCCCGGACCGACGCGGCCTTTTTCGACCACTTCGTCAGGCTGGTAATCCCAGATCCCGACTTCAGAGGCGCAGGTGATGAGCTTGTCTTTAGTAATAACGTAGCGCGCCGGACGCAGACCGTTACGGTCCAGGTTACAGGCGGCAAAACGACCGTCGGACATCACGATGCCCGCCGGGCCGTCCCACGGCTCCATGTGCATGGAGTTAAAGTCGAAGAACGCGCGCAGCTCAGGGTCCATATCCGGGTTGTTCTGCCAGGCCGGTGGCACGAGCAGACGCATGGCGCGCACGATATCCATCCCGCCCGCCAGCAGCAGCTCCAGCATGTTATCCATGGAGCTGGAGTCCGAGCCGGTTTCGTTGACGAACGGTGCGGCATCGTGCAGGTCCGGGATCAGCGGGGTCTGGAACTTATAGGTACGGGCGCGGGCCCACTGGCGGTTGCCGGTAATGGTGTTGATCTCACCGTTGTGCGCCAGGTAGCGGAACGGCTGAGCCAGCGGCCAGCGTGGAACGGTGTTGGTGGAGAAGCGCTGGTGGAACAGGCAAATGGCCGATTCCAGACGCAGATCCGCCAGGTCCAGATAGAAGCGCGGCAAGTCAGCCGGCATACACAGACCTTTATAGATGTTCACCAGGTTAGAGAGGCTACAGACGTAGAACTCTTTATCGTCCTGGAGACGTTTTTCAATGCGGCGGCGTGCGATAAACAGACGGCGTTCCATATCACGCGGACGCCAGCCCGCAGGCGCGTTGACGAAAATCTGTTCAATACGAGGCAGCGAGGAGAGGGCGATTTCACCGAGCACCCCTTCGTTGGTTGGCACATCGCGCCAGCCGACAATCGACAGGGTTTCACGCTGAAGTTCTTCTTCAACGATGCGGCGTGACGCGGCAGCTTTTTCTGGATCCTGATTCAGGAACAGCATACCGACAGCGTAGTTTTTGGCTAAACGCCAGCCGCGCTCTTCCGCCACGATGCGGAAGAAACGATCCGGTTTTTGCAGCAGCAGGCCGCAACCGTCGCCGGTTTTACCATCGGCAAGGATGGCGCCACGGTGCTGCATACGGGCCAGTGCGTGAATAGCAGTACGCACTACCTTGTGGCTAGGTTCGCCTTCTATGTGGGCGATCAGGCCGAAACCACAGTTATCCTTCTCAAGGGATTTATCGTACAACATATCAGTGAACCTCCCCAGGCTCGTCGGGCTTCCCACTGAACTTTACCGTGGCGCACAGGCGCAGAAAGAGCATGGCGACGGGGTTAGCGTTTCATACGCGGACCTCGCATTCGCCCTCTTTTTCATCCTTTTGCGCAGGTAAACAAGTTTGAGGACTTGCTTCAGAGGGAATCTCAATTACTGCATAAATATGATGAGCAGGCCGCTCATCCAGAAAGCTTCCAGCGGATTTCCAACTTATCGGGAATTGGTACACAGGTCAAATGGCAATCTTATTTATACAAAAATGTGCTAAAGAGTGATTATCTAATTGTTTTTATTGTGTATTTAACTATTTTTACAACCGCTTAAAGCACCGGGCAGGTGCAGGGGAGTGTGATCTGACTCACTATATGAAAGCGGTATTATCGATGCAGCGTGCTGAAATGCAGATTTATAGCAGAATATTAATCTGGTGTTGCATTCAATGCCGCATAAAATCACTGTTTTTCAGTCCTGGCGCTATAAATGAAAAAAACCATCAGAACATAAGGAAAAGTAATTACGTTCAGGGTGAATGAAATGTCGGTAATCGTGATTATTTATTCAAATAGATAAAAGCCGTCCAGGGCGATTGATCCAGGTCATCGCCGACAGAGGCTAAAAATGGCAGGCTTGTCCCCTTTCTTCGGGACGGTCTATCAGATTATGCAGTTACAGAAATTAGTCAATATGTTTGGTGGGGATCTTTTGCAGCGCTACGGACAAAAGGTTCATAAACTGACGCTGCACGGCGGCTTTAGCTGCCCGAACCGCGATGGCACCATCGGGCGTGGTGGCTGCACCTTCTGTAACGTGGCCTCGTTTGCTGACGAGGCCCAGCAGCATAAATCTATCGCTGAACAGCTCGCCCATCAGGCGAGTCTGGTGAACCGCGCGAAGCAGTATCTGGCCTATTTCCAGGCCTATACCAGCACGTGGGCGGAGGTGCAGGTGCTGCGCTCGATGTATCAGCAGGCGGTTGCTCAAGCGAACATTGTCGGGCTGTGCGTGGGGACGCGTCCGGACTGCGTGCCGGACGCCGTGCTGGATTTACTTAGCGAGTACAAAGAGAAGGGCTACGAGATCTGGCTGGAGCTGGGCTTGCAGACCGCGCATGACAAAACCCTGCACCGTATCAATCGCGGGCATGATTTCGCCTGCTATCAGCGCACCACGCGTCTCGCCCGCGAGCGTGGATTAAAAGTCTGCTCGCATCTGATTGTCGGCTTGCCGGGAGAAGGGCAGCAGCACGGGCTGGAAACGCTGGAAAAAGTCGTTGAGACCGGCGTGGATGGCATTAAGCTGCATCCGCTGCATATCGTGAAGGGCAGCATAATGGCGAAAGCCTGGGAAGCGGGGCGGTTATGTGGTATCGAACTCGACGAGTATACGGTGACTGCGGGGGAAATGATTCGCCATACGCCGCCGGAGATTGTTTACCACCGCATCTCGGCAAGCGCCCGCCGTCCAACGCTTCTGGCACCGCTATGGTGTGAGAACCGCTGGACGGGGATGCTGGAAATCAACCGCTATCTACAGGAGAACGGCGTACAGGGGTCGGCGCTTGGCCGCCCGTGGGTTCCCCCGCTACCGGCGACGGCCGCCTAGCAGACTTCCCAGCATGCCGCGTACTATCTGGTTGGTAATCTGACGCGTCGCGCTTTTTGCCATGGTCTGAACCACGCCATCGCGTTTGCCACCGCGTGGCCCGGTGCTGCCGAACAGAATATCTTTCAGCCCGCCGAGAATGCCGTCGTCCACGGCAACAGATTGCCCTTTTGCGGCAGGCGCATCCTGCGATTCGGCAGTCGCTTGCACCCCTTTTTGCAGCATCTCGAACGCCGATTCGCGATCCACCTCGTCTTCATACTTTCCGTACACCGGGGAGTGGTTAATCAGGCCGTTGCGTTCATCGTCCGTTACCGGACCCATGCGCGAGCAGGGCGCAATCACCATCGCGCGCTCGACAACTGTCGGGCTGCCTTTTGCATCGAGGAACGAAATCAGCGCTTCACCGGTGCCCAGCGCCTGAATGGCGGTTTCGGTATCAAAGGCCGGATTGACACGCATGGTTTGCGCCGCGGCTTTCACCGCTTTCTGATCTTTCGGCGTAAAGGCGCGCAGGGCGTGCTGCACGCGGTTACCCAACTGCCCCAGTACGTTGTCCGGAATATCCGACGGGTTTTGCGACACAAACCAGACCCCGACGCCTTTGGAGCGGATCAGGCGGATAACCTGTTCAATTTTATCCAGCAGCACCTGCGGCGCGTCGTTAAACAACAGGTGCGCTTCGTCAAAGAAGAACACCAGTTTGGGTTTTTCCAGATCGCCTGCTTCCGGCAGTTGTTCGTACAGTTCAGAGAGCATCCACAGCAGGCTGGCGGCGTAAAGCTTCGGCATCTGGTAGAGCTTCTCTGCGCTCAGAATGTTGATGATGCCTTTGCCGCTGCTGTCGGTACGCATCCAGTCTTTGATATCCAGCATTGGCTCGCCGAAGAAGTGTTCGGCGCCCTGTTGCTCCAGCGTCAGGAGCCCGCGCTGAATGGCGCCCACTGAGGCGCTGCTAATATTGCCGTACTGGTTCTGGAAGGATTTGGCGTTATCGCCAATGTACTGGGTGATGGCGCGCAGATCTTTGAAGTCGAGCAGCAGTAGCCCCTGATCGTCGGCGATACGGAAGATAATGTTCAGTACCCCGGACTGCACGTCGTTGAGGTTAAGCAGACGAGCCAGCAGCAGCGGGCCGAGGTCGGAGACGGTGGCACGCACCGGATGCCCTTTTTCGCCGAAGATATCCCAGACCACCACCGGATTACCGTGCGGCGTCCAGTCCGTGATACCGATATTTTTCAGGCGCTCAAGCAGTTTTTCTGACGCTGCACCTTCCTGAGCCACCCCAGTTAAATCGCCCTTCACGTCAGCCATAAAAACCGGCACGCCAGTCTCTGACAACGACTCAGCCAGCTTTTGCAGGGTAACGGTTTTTCCCGTCCCGGTCGCGCCGGTGATCAGGCCATGACGGTTCGCCATCGCGGGCAGTAAAAACAGCTCTTTTTCCAGCGTCCTGGCGATTAACAATGGTGTACTCATGATGCACGTCCTCTCGTAGTCCTGGGTGGAGTATAGGCAACCTGACGGCAAAATGTCTGCGTAAATTCCTCACTTTGCGGCGCATTATCCAGTGCGGACTATGCTTTTGCATACGGTAAACAAAATTTTGGGAAACTATGTCCAGATTCTTTTTTAACGACCGCAAACAGCTTGTCAACGATGCCATTGAAGGCATACTTCTCTCCGCGCCGCACGGTAATCTCGTCAAACTGGATATCGATCCGGCCATCCGCGTGGTGGCTCGCGGCGACTGGGATAAAAGCCGCGTGGCGGTGATCTCCGGTGGCGGCTCCGGCCATGAACCGGCACATGCCGGGTTCGTTGGCAAAGGCATGCTTACCGCAGCGGTGTGTGGCGATCTGTTCGCCTCCCCAAGCGTGGATGCGGTCCTCAATGCCATTGTGGCGGTGACGGGCGACCGTGGCTGCCTGCTGATTGTGAAAAACTACACCGGCGACCGGCTTAACTTTGGCCTGGCGGCGGAAAAAGCCAAACGCTACGGCCTGAAGGTCGAGATGGTTATCGTGGCGGATGATATCGCCCTGCCGGATAACAAGCAGCCGCGTGGTATCGCGGGAACGGCGCTGGTGCATAAAATTGCGGGATATGCGGCAGAGCAGGGGAAATCGCTAAACGACGTGCGGGATATTGCGCAACAGGCCTGCGATAACCTCTGGAGCCTGGGCGTGGCGATGCAAACGTGCAACCTGCCGGGCAGCGATGATGAAGGGGGGCGCATTAAACAAGGCCATGTCGAGCTGGGTTTGGGCATTCACGGCGAGCCGGGAGCTTCCGTCGTGGATACGCAAAACAGCAAAGCCATTATCGACACGCTGGTGACGCCGTTACGCGCGCAGGCGGGGGAAGGGCGTTTTGCGGTGCTGATTAACAATCTTGGTGGCGTATCGGCGTTGGAGATGGCGCTGCTGACCAAAGAGCTGGCGCACTCGGCGCTGAAAGAGAACATTGCGTATCTGATTGGCCCGGCGCCGCTGGTGAGTGCGCTGGATATGAAAGGCTTTTCGTTAACGCTGCTAAAGCTCAACGATTTCTTCGAGAAGGCGATTCACGCCGAGGTCGAGACGCTGGGCTGGCAGAAGCCCGTGGCGTTCGCGCCCCTGCGTACCGTCCCACATAGCGCCCTTCATGATCGCGTGGAATATGCCCCGTCGGACAATACGGAGGTGAGCGAGGCCGTCGCCTCGGTAACGAAAACATTGATTCAGCTGGAAAACCGCCTTAACGCGCTGGATGCCAAAGTAGGCGATGGCGACACGGGCTCCACTTTTGCGCAAGGGGCGCGGGATATTGCGCAGCGACTTGAGGAGAACAACCTGCCCCTTAACGACGTGCCGACATTACTCCTGCTGGTAGGCGAGCGGCTGGCAACGGTGATGGGCGGATCGAGTGGGGTGTTGATGTCGATCTTCTTCACGGCGGCAGGACAAAAGCTTCACGATGGACAGCCGCTACCTGAAGCCTTGCTGAGCGGACTTGCGCAGATGAAGCAGTATGGCGGCGCGGATCTCGGCGATCGTACGCTGATCGATGCGCTGCAACCGGCGCTGGAGGCGTTACAGAAAGGCAATATTCAGGCGGCAGCGCAGGCCGCGCAGCAGGGCGCCGAAGCAACGGCAAAAATGGCGAAAGCCGGCGCGGGACGCTCGTCGTATGTGAATAAAGAGAATCTGGACGGGGTGATGGATCCGGGGGCAGTCGCGGTGGCGGAAGTTTTTAAGACCATGGTAGATGCAAAACGGTAACAACCGTTACCGTTTTTAGTGTTTGCGCCCTCTCCCTGTGAGCTGAGGGATCCCCACAAAATAATGCCTGCACAGACGGCCCCCTCTCCCTTGAGGGAGAGGGTTGGGGTGAGGGCATCAGGCCGCACATTCCCCGGCAATGTCACATCAAAAATCCGCTTTCAACACCACGCGGTAGCGGGCTTTGCCGTCGCGCACGTGCTGGATCGCTTCGTTGATTTTTGACATCGGGTACAGCTCGGTGGTGGGTGCCACTTTTGTGCGTCCGGCAAACTTCATCAGCTTGCGCAGCTCGTACGGTGTACCGGTCGCGGAGCCTGACACGCTGCGATCCCCGCCGATCAGGGTAAACGCCGGAACCGGCAGCGGCTTCATCACCGCACCCACGGTGTGGAAGTTACCGCCGTAGGCCAGCGCTTCAAAGTACGGCTGCCAGTCGAGATCGACGTTTACCGTGTTGATGATCAGGTCAAACTGGCCTGCCAGGGCGGTGAGTGCCTGAGGATCGCGGCTGTTCACCACTTTATCCGCACCCATCGCCAGCACTTCCTGCTCTTTCGCCGGGTTAGAGCTGAACGCCGTCACTTCACAGCCCATCGCATGCAGCAGTTTGATGGCAATATGCCCCAGACCGCCAATACCGATCACGCCCACGCGGCTGGTGGCAGTGATGTGATGCATCAGCAGCGGTTTAAATACGGTGATACCGCCACACAGCAGCGGACCTGCGGATTCAATATCAATGCTGTCCGGCAGCGGGATAACCCATTGCCAGTCGGCGCGCAGCTTATCGGCGAAACCGCCCTTGTTAAGGATGGTCGGCGTTGCGCCCTCAAGGCAGTTGATCTGGTTGCCGCTGATACAGGCATCGCAGTGACCGCAGCTGCGTGCCGTCCAGCCGATACCCACGCGCTGGCCCACTTTCAGCCCTTTGTCCTGCGCGGCGCTGCCGAGCGCCACGACGCGGCCAATGACTTCGTGCCCGGCAACCAGCGGATAGCTGGAAAAGCCCCATTCATTGTCGATCATCGAGAGATCCGAGTGGCAGATCCCGCAGTAATCAACCTGTACTTCGACGTCTTCCGCTTTTAGTTCGCCCGCATCGTACTCGTACAGCTCAAGTTCTGCACCCGCCTGCGGTGCGGCGTAGCTTTTTATCTTCGACATCGCGTTTCCCCTGTTTTGGTGTGAACTGTGAGTGTAGAGCATTCAGTTTACAGACGCTTAACAGAAGACGGCAGGAACGAAACTTACAGACTTTTCAGCATCCTGACTTCGCAGTCCACGTGGCCCGTGCAGCCCAGTGGCGCATCGATATGCTCAAAGCCCAGATGCTCATACAGGCCAATGGCCTCTTTAAGGAAAGCGGTGGTTTCGAGGTAGCAACGTTTAAAGCCCTGTGAGCGTGCATGTTCCAGGGCGACCAGCGCCAGCTTTTTCGCCAGGCCTTGTCCGCGTATCGTTGGCAGGAAATACATTTTCTGAAGTTCACAGATATCCGGCTCGCTGCAAAGCAGTGGGGCAATGCCGCCGCCGCCCACGACCTGGCCGTCCTGTTCAATGACCCAGTAGGCATGACCCGGCTGGCTGTACAGCTGAAAAAGTTCGTCCAGATTGGGGTCGGCCACGGTGTAGCCTTTGTCGGCGGTCAGGCCATATTCGGCAGAAACCGTGCGGATAACTGCGGCGATAGCCGGGTTGTCCTGCTCAGTGATCCGACGCATTGTCGTCGCGACGGGGGTAATCACGCTCATAGCTTTACTCATGACAAAAATTGACACACAACTGCTGTTAATAGCACCGCAGAAAGGGGAGTGCAAGCGAGGAGTTTTCAGGAAGGATACCCCTTACGCCCTGAAGCGTAAGGGGTAAAAGCATTACAGGGCTGCGATAACCGCCTGCTGCTCGATCAGTTTGGTCTTCGCATCGGCGAAGGCAACCAGACGCTCACGCTCTTTGGCGATGACCGCTTCCGGCGCGCGGGCCACAAAGCCCTGGTTCGCCAGTTTGCTTTCGATTTTGCCAATTTCCACGTCGACTTTCGCCACTTCTTTCGCCAGACGCGCCAGCTCCGCGTCTTTGTCGATCAGGCCCGCCATCGGGATCAGCAGCTCCGCGCCGTCGATGATTTTGGTCACGGAAACCGGACCTTTGTCATCGGCAGGCAGCACGGTGATGCTTTCCAGACGCGCCATGGTTTTCAGGAATGTGTTGTTCTCGGTGACGCGACGAACGGCAGCTTCGCTGCAACCGCGCAGCAGCAGTTCCAGTGGTTTACCCGGAGCGATATTCATTTCCGCGCGGATGTTACGTATCGCAACGATCGCCTGTTTCAGCCACTCGGTATCCGCAGACGCGGCTTCATCCACTTTCGCGGCGTCGAATGCCGGGAACGGCTGGAGCATGATGGTATCGGCATTAATACCGGCAATCACCTTCACGCGCTGCCAGATGGTTTCGGTGATGAATGGAATGATCGGGTGCGCAAGGCGCAGCAGACCTTCCAGAACGGTAATCAACGTATTACGCGTGCCGCGCAGTTCCGCTTCAGAACCACCGTTCATGACCGGCTTCGCCAGCTCCAGGTACCAGTCGCAGAACTGGTTCCAGGTGAATTCGTACAGGATGCCTGCCGCGATGTCGAAGCGGTAGCTGTCCAGCGCGTCGCGGAACGCTTTCACCGTCTGGTTAAATTCCGCCAGGATCCAGCGGTCTGCCAGGGAGAGGGTCATCTCGCCGCCATTGAAGCCGCAATCCTGATCTTCGGTGTTCATCAGCACGAAGCGGCTGGCGTTCCACAGCTTGTTACAGAAGTTACGGTAACCTTCCAGACGCTTCATATCCCAGTTGATGTCACGGCCGGTGGAGGCCAGCGCCGCCAGGGTGAAGCGCAGGGCGTCGGTACCGTGAGATTCGATCCCGTTCGGGAACTGCTTCTCGGTACGCTTGCGGATTTTCTCCGCCAGCTGCGGCTGCATCATATTGCCGGTACGTTTTTCCAGCAGCTCTTCCAGAGAGATACCGTCCACCATATCCAGCGGGTCGATAACGTTACCCTTGGATTTGGACATCTTCTGGCCTTCGTCGTCGCGGATCAGGCCGGTCATGTAAACGGTATGGAACGGAACCTGCGGCTTGCCGTCTTCGTCTTTGATGAAATGCATGGTCATCATGATCATGCGGGCGATCCAGAAGAAGATGATGTCGAAGCCGGAGACCATCACGCTGGTTGGGTGGAACTGACGCAGCGCGTCGGTGTTTTCCGGCCAGCCGAGGGTAGAGAAGGTCCACAGCGCGGAGGAGAACCAGGTATCCAGCACGTCTTCGTCCTGGCGCAGGGCAACGTCAGCGCCCAGGTTGTTTTCCTGACGCACTTCCTCTTCGGTGCGGCCAACGTAGACATTGCCTTCGTTGTCGTACCACGCCGGGATACGGTGACCCCACCACAGCTGACGGGAAATACACCAGTCCTGAATATCGCGCATCCAGGAGAAGTACATGTTTTCGTACTGCTTCGGCACGAACTGAATGCTGCCGTTCTCAACCGCTTCCACAGCCGGTTTCGCCAGCACGTCGGCACGCACGTACCACTGGTCGGTCAGCATTGGTTCGATAACTACGCCGCCACGGTCGCCGTACGGCACGGTCAGATCGTGAGGCTTAATCTCTTCCAGCAGGCCGAGCGCGTCAACGGCGGCTACGATGGCTTTACGCGCGGCAAAGCGCTCTAGCTTCTGGAACTCAGCCGGGATGTCGCTGGAATAAACGTCGGACTCGTTGCCTTTGGTGTCATACACTTCTGCGCTTTCGCGGATATCGCCGTCGAAGGTCAGAATGTTGATCATCGGAAGTTGATGACGACGACCGACTTCATAGTCGTTGAAGTCATGCGCTGGGGTGATTTTCACGCAGCCGGTGCCTTTTTCCATGTCGGCGTGTTCGTCGCCCACAATCGGAATACGGCGGTTCACCAGCGGCAGCACCACGAATTTGCCGATCAAATCTTTATAACGCGGATCTTCCGGGTTAACGGCCACGCCGGTATCGCCCAGCAGGGTTTCCGGACGGGTGGTCGCCACCACCAGGTAATCTTTACCGTCGGCGGTTTTCGCACCGTCTGCCAGCGGATAGCGGATGTGCCACATGGAGCCTTTAGACTCGCGGTTTTCCACTTCCAGGTCAGAGATGGCGGTACGCAGTTTCGGGTCCCAGTTGACCAGGCGTTTGCCGCGGTAAATCAGGTCTTCTTTGTACAGACGGACGAAGACTTCTTTCACGGCGTTGGACAGGCCTTCGTCCATGGTGAAGCGCTCGCGCTCCCAGTCCACGGAGTTGCCGAGGTGGCGCATCTGACGGGTAATGGTGCCGCCGGATTCTGCCTTCCACTGCCAGATTTTGTCGATGAACGCGTCGCGACCGTAGTCGTGGCGGGTTTTACCCTCTTCAGCGGCAATTTTACGCTCAACCACCATCTGGGTCGCGATACCTGCGTGGTCAGTCCCCGCCTGCCACAGGGTGTTTTTACCCTGCATGCGCTGGTAGCGGATCATGGTATCCATGATGGTCTGCTGGAAAGCATGCCCCATATGCAAACTGCCGGTGACGTTCGGCGGCGGGATCATGATGCAGAAGGACTCTTTGCTTTCGTCGCCGTTAGGCTTGAAATAGCCCTGCTGTTCCCAGTGCTCGTAAAGCGGCTGTTCGATATCGCGTGGGTTATATGTCTTTTCCATTATTTCCAGGTTGCCGTATTCAGGTTAAAACCGGCCAGGCGGTACGCTTTGTAGCGTTCGCGCGCCAGTTGTTTCAAAGATTCTTCGTAAGGGACAAAGTCTACCACTTCTGTGAAAGCGGTGGCAAAATCTGCAAAGTCTGTCCGCAGGCTAATGAGAATGTCGCGCGCGCTGCTGTTGCGTTTTTGCGGCCAGGCAATCTCCACCGGTGCCCCACCGCGTGGACCTTCGCCCGACAGGTTATGCGGAACAAAACTCTCCGGCGGGCGCGCCCATAGCGCTTCATCCAGGCGAATCGCTTGCTGCTCATCTTCACAGGCAATCAGGACGCGTTTACCTGCGCGCCAACGTTCTGCGGCAATTTCACACACCAGTTGTTCAACGGCGCTGAGGCCATCCTGATGGGTGTCATTGTCCAGAAGGTAGAACGTTGCATTCTTCATATATGGGGTTTCTTGTCGTGGATTTAAATGCAAAGCCGGGTAAGCGTAGCGCCACCCGGCGTTTATCATTACTCGTCGCCGTTAAAACCCGCACGATTGAGCAGGAACTGCGACAGCAGCGCCACCGGACGTCCGGTCGCGCCTTTGGCTTTACCGGAGCGCCATGCGGTCCCCGCGATGTCCAGGTGCGCCCAGTTGTACTTGCGGGTAAAGCGCGCCAGGAAGCAGCCCGCGGTAATCGCCCCGCCAGGACGACCGCCGATGTTTGCCATGTCTGCGAAGTTAGACTCCAGCTGTTCCTGGAACTCGTCCCCCAGCGGCAGACGCCACGCGCGGTCGCCGGCCTGTTCGGACGCGCCGATCAGCTCATGCGCCAGCGGGTTGTGGTTCGACATCAGGCCGGTGATGTGATGCCCCAGCGCAATCACGCAGGCGCCGGTCAGTGTAGCCACGTCAATCACCGCTTCAGGTTCGAAACGCTCAACGTAGGTCAGCACGTCGCACAGTACCAGACGACCTTCGGCGTCGGTGTTCAGCACCTCAACGGTCTGGCCGGACATGGTGGTCAGCACATCACCAGGACGATAAGCGCGGCCGCCAGGCATGTTTTCGCAGCCCGCCAGCACGCCGATCACGTTGATGGGCAACTGAAGTTCCGCGACCATGCGCATAACGCCGTAAACCGCCGCCGCGCCGCACATGTCGTACTTCATCTCATCCATGCCTTCTGAAGGCTTGATGGAGATACCGCCTGAGTCGAAGGTCAGCCCTTTACCAACGAGCACGATCGGACGCGCATCTTCAGACGAATTGCCCTTGTACTCAATGACTGACATCAGGGATTCGTTCTGGGAGCCGTTACCGACCGCCAGATAAGAGTGCATCCCCAGCTCTTTCATCTGCTGTTCGCCGATAACGCGGGTGATAACGTTCTTGCTGTAGGCGTCAGCCAGCTGGCGCGCCTGAGACGCCAGGTACGCGGCGTTACAGATGTTTGGCGGCATATTGCCAAGATCTTTTGCCGCTTTGATACCGGCGGCAATGGCCAGACCGTGCTGAATGGCGCGCTCGCCGCTGGTCAGCTCGCGACGGGTTGGCACGTTAAAGACCATTTTACGCAGCGGGCGACGCGGCTCGCTTTTGGTGGTCTTCAGCTGATCAAAGCTGTAGAGGCTCTCTTTTGCGGTTTCGACGGCCTGGCGCACCTTCCAGTACGTGTTGCGGCCCTTAACGTGCAGCTCCGTCAGGAAGCAGACGGCTTCCATCGAACCAGTATCATTCAGTGTATTAATGGTTTTCTGAATAACCTGCTTGTACTGGCGCTCATCAAGCTCACGTTCTTTACCACAGCCAATCAGCAGAATACGCTCGGACAGGACGTTCGGAACATGGTGCAGCAACAAGGTCTGCCCTGGTTTGCCTTCCAGTTCGCCACGGCGCAGCAGGGCGCTGATATAGCCGTCGCTGATTTTATCGAGTTGCTCGGCGATCGGGGAGAGTCGGCGTGGTTCAAAGACGCCCACAACGATGCAGGCACTCCGCTGTTTCTCCGGGCTACCGCTTTTTACACTGAACTCCATGCACTACGCTCCTGAATCTTAAAGACAACGGCGGCGGCTACGGATAGAATTGAAACCTTTCGTAACTCATGTCCGCCGTTGTGGTGACTTCGTGTTAATCTTACGTTACTACGGTTTCGACACGTCAATAAATGTCATGAAGCGCGAATCCGCCGGGTTTTTTAATCTTAGCGATGATTTCGACGACTCAAGAGAATAAATGACGTTTAAGCCATGAAACAAGCTAAATTCCTGCATAAGACGAGTTTTAACGGGCGTATTTAAAGTGATAATCATAAGATATCTGGTTCGGGAGACGCTGAAGAGCCAACTGGCGATCCTCTTTATCCTCCTTCTGATCTTTTTCTGTCAGAAGCTGGTCAGGATCCTCGGCGCGGCGGTTGATGGCGAAATCCCAACGAATCTGGTGCTTTCCCTGCTCGGGCTTGGCGTGCCGGAAATGGCGCAGCTTATCCTGCCGTTAAGCCTGTTCCTTGGTCTGCTGATGACCCTGGGTAAGCTCTATACCGAAAGTGAAATCACCGTGATGCATGCCTGCGGCCTCAGTAAAGCCGTACTGGTAAAAGCAGCCATGGTGCTGGCGCTGTTTACGGGCATTGTTGCCGCGGTTAACGTCATGTGGGCGGGGCCGACCTCCTCTCGTCATCAGGATGAGGTGCTGGCGGAAGCAAAAGCTAACCCGGGGCTGGCGGCGCTGGCGCAGGGGCAGTTCCAGCAGGCGACCGACGGTAACTCCGTGCTGTTTATCGAAAGCGTCGATGGCAACCGCTTCAATGACGTGTTTCTTGCTCAACTGCGCCCGAAAGGTAACGCTCGGCCTTCTGTGGTGGTGGCGGACTCCGGTCAGCTGTCTCAGCGTAAAGACGGCTCTCAGGTTGTCACGCTGAACAAAGGAACGCGTTTCGAAGGCACGGCTATGCTGCGCGACTTCCGTATTACCGATTTCCATAACTACCAGGCCATCATTGGTCATCAGGCCGTCGCGCTCGATCCAACGGATACTGAGCAGATGGATATGCGCACCTTAATGAATACCGATACCGATCGTGCGCGTGCTGAACTGCACTGGCGTATCACGCTGGTATTCACCGTATTTATGATGGCGCTGATGGTGGTTCCGCTGAGTGTGGTGAACCCGCGCCAGGGCCGCGTGCTGTCGATGCTGCCAGCGATGCTGCTGTATCTGGTGTTCTTCCTGCTGCAAACCTCAATCAAGTCTAACGGCGGGAAAGGAAAAATTGACCCGATGATCTGGACCTGGGTCGTGAATGGTTTGTATCTGCTGCTGGCAGTCGGACTCAACTTGTGGGACACGGTGCCTGTGCGTCGTCTTCGTGCCCGGTTTACGCGTAAAGGAGCCATCTAATGCAGGCGTTTGGCGTACTTGACCGCTATATCGGTAAAACGATTTTCACCACCATCATGATGACCCTGTTCATGCTGGTGTCGCTCTCGGGCATTATCAAATTTGTCGACCAGCTGAAAAAAGCCGGGCAGGGGAGTTACGATGCGTTGGGTGCCGGGATGTACACCCTGCTCAGCGTACCAAAAGATGTGCAGATCTTCTTCCCGATGGCGGCCCTGCTGGGGGCGTTGCTGGGCCTGGGGATGCTGGCTCAGCGTAGCGAGCTGGTGGTGATGCAGGCATCTGGCTTTACCCGTATGCAGGTTGCGCTGTCGGTAATGAAAACCGCGATCCCGCTGGTGCTGTTGACCATGGCGATTGGCGAATGGGTCGCGCCGCAGGGCGAACAGATGGCGCGTAACTACCGTGCTCAGGCTATGTACGGTGGTTCGCTGCTCTCCACGCAGCAGGGGTTATGGGCGAAAGATGGTCAGAACTTCGTCTATATCGAACGCGTGAAAGGGGACGATGAACTGGGCGGCGTGAGCATCTACGCCTTCAACAACGATCGTCGTTTGCAGTCGGTGCGTTATGCCGCCTCCGCTAAATTTGATGCGAACAACAAGCTGTGGCGGTTATCCCAGGTTGATGAATCTGACCTGACGAACCCGAAACAGATCACCGGTTCGCAGACCGTAAGCGGTACCTGGAAAACCAACCTGACGCCGGACAAGCTTGGCGTGGTAGCGCTCGATCCCGATGCGCTCTCCATCAGCGGTCTGCATAACTACGTGAAGTATCTGAAATCGAGCGGACAGGATGCGGGGCGTTACCAGCTCAACATGTGGAGCAAAATCTTCCAGCCACTGTCCGTGGCGGTGATGATGCTAATGGCGCTGTCGTTCATCTTTGGACCGCTACGTAGCGTGCCGATGGGGGTCCGCGTGGTAACTGGTATCAGCTTTGGTTTCGTGTTCTACGTCCTCGATCAGATTTTCGGTCCGCTGACACTGGTGTATGGCATTCCGCCAATTATCGGCGCGCTGTTGCCGAGCGCCAGTTTCTTCCTGATCAGCCTCTGGATGCTGCTAAAACGCTCCTGATAAAACGTCTTCCTCGCTCCCGCTAGCCCGGGGGCGAGGCTAATCTCCTGTTTCACCCCGCACTTTTTCTCACAACCTTCAACGCCTCGCCGTGAATTTGAGTATTATTGAGCGATAAAGTCGTGAAGGGATCCTCTATGAAGCAAATTCGAATGCTGGCCCAGTACTACGTCGACCTGATGATGAAGCTCGGGCTGGTGCGTTTTTCCATGCTGCTGGCGCTGGCGCTGGTCGTTCTGGCCATTGTCGTGCAAATGGCCGTGACCATGGTTCTGCATGGTCAGGTCGAGAGCATCGACGTGATCCGCTCTATTTTCTTTGGCCTGCTGATCACCCCATGGGCGGTCTATTTCCTCTCCGTGGTGGTTGAGCAGCTGGAAGAGTCCCGACAGCGTTTATCGAAACTGGTGGATAAGCTGGAAGAGATGCGCGAGCGCGATCTTAAACTCAACGTTCAGCTCAAGGACAACATTGCCCAGCTGAATCAGGAAATTTCAGACCGTGAGAAGGCGGAAGCCGAGCGTCAGACCACGCTTGAGCAGCTGAAAATTGAGATGAAAGAGCGTGAAGTCACGCAGATCCAGCTTGAACAGCAATCCTCTTTCCTGCGCTCGTTCCTCGATGCGTCGCCGGATCTGGTGTTCTACCGTAATGAAGATAAAGAGTTCTCCGGCTGTAACCGGGCCATGGAACTGTTGACCGGGAAAAGCGAAAAACAGCTGATCCACCTGAAACCTCAGGATGTCTATTCCGAAGAGGCGGCAGCAAAAGTGATGGAGACGGATGAAAAGGTCTTCCGCCATAACGTTTCGCTGACCTATGAGCAGTGGCTGGACTATCCTGACGGGCGCAAAGCCTGCTTTGAGATCCGCAAAGTGCCTTATTACGACCGGGTGGGGAAACGTCATGGTCTGATGGGCTTTGGCCGTGATATCACCGAGCGTAAGCGCTATCAGGATGCGCTGGAACGCGCCAGCCGGGATAAAACCACCTTCATCTCCACCATCAGCCATGAACTGCGCACCCCGCTGAATGGCATTGTGGGGCTGAGCCGCATTCTGCTGGATACCGAGCTGACCAGCGAGCAGGAAAAATACCTCAAAACGATCCACGTCTCGGCGGTCACGCTGGGCAATATCTTCAATGATATTATCGACATGGATAAGATGGAGCGCCGTAAAGTTCAGCTCGACAACCAGCCGGTTGATTTTACCGGCTTCCTCGCAGACCTGGAGAACCTGTCAGGTTTGCAGGCCCAGCAAAAAGGGTTGAGCTTTGTGATGGAGCCGACGCTGCCGCTGCCGCATAAAGTGGTGACGGACGGCACGCGGCTGCGGCAGATCCTGTGGAACCTCATCAGCAATGCCGTGAAGTTTACCCAGAAGGGGCAGGTTGCGGTGCGCATTCGCTATGACGAAGGCGACATGCTGCACTTTGAAGTTGAGGACTCGGGTATCGGCATTCCTCAGGAAGAGCAGGATAAGATCTTCGCCATGTATTATCAGGTTAAAGACAGCCACGGCGGTAAACCGGCGACCGGTACGGGCATTGGCCTGGCGGTGTCGAAACGTCTGGCGAAAAGTATGGGCGGGGATATCACCGTTGCCAGCCAGCCGGGTAAAGGCTCCACCTTTACGCTTACCGTCCATGCGCCTGCCGTAGCGGAAGAGGTGGAAGATACGTTTGAGAACGATGATATGCCGCTGCCAGCCCTGCACGTCCTGCTGGTGGAAGATATTGAGCTGAACGTCATTGTCGCCCGGTCGGTACTGGAAAAACTCGGTAACAGCGTGGATGTGGCGATGACCGGCAAAGCCGCGCTGGAGATGTTCACGCCGGGCGAGTACGACCTGGTGCTGCTCGATATTCAGCTACCGGACATGACCGGACTGGATATCTCCCGCGAGCTGACGCGCAAATATGCTCCTGACGAGCTGCCGCCGCTGGTGGCGTTGACCGCAAACGTGCTGAAAGATAAAAAAGAGTACCTCGAGGCCGGAATGGACGATGTGCTCAGCAAGCCGCTGGCGGTACCTGCCCTGACGGCGATGATCAAGAAGTTCTGGGATACCTGTGATGAAGAGGAGAGCACCATGACGTCTGTTGATAGCGCCAAAGCCCAAACGATACTGGATACCGCCATGCTGGAGCAGTATATCGATCTGGTAGGACCAAAACTGATCACCGATGGCCTGGCCGTGTTCGAAAAAATGATGCCGGGCTATCTGAACGTGCTCGAATCCAACCTGACGGCGCGTGACCAGAAGGGCATCGTCGAAGAGGGACATAAAATCAAAGGCGCGGCAGGATCGGTCGGGTTACGTCATCTCCAGCAACTGGGCCAACAGATTCAGTCGCCTGATTTACCTGCCTGGGAAGATAATGTAGGTGATTGGGTCGAAGAGATGAAACAGGAGTGGCAAAACGATGTGGCAGTGCTGAAAGCCTGGGTAGATGCCAGAAAAAAATGACCCCGGCTATACCGGGGTGCGCGAATACTGCGCCAACACCAGGGAAATCGTGGCTGCGCCTGATTTTTGTGGGTTGTTTTCGCATGGACGCCGCCTGAAAATTGAGGCCGCACGCAGATAAGATAGCAAATCTTAAACAGTTTGTTACATGAATCAGTGAAATGTGTGAAGCATAGCGTTTTAATCAGAATTTTTAATGTGCTTCAGCGAGTTGCTTAGAAGGATCGTCAGAATGAAGAAAGTGGGTGTCGTGCTGAGCGGATGTGGCGTTTACGATGGTTCAGAGATACACGAAACCGTATTAACGCTGCTGGCATTATCGCGGCAGGGGGCAGACGTTATCTGCTTCGCGCCGGATAAAACTCAAGCAGACGTAATGAATCATCTTACCGGCGAGCCAATGGCGGAAAGCCGTAACGTGCTGATTGAAGCAGCACGTATTGTGCGTGGAGATATTCATCCGCTGGCACAGGCCGATGCCGCTGAACTTGATGCGCTCATCGTGCCGGGCGGCTTTGGCGCGGCAAAAAACCTGAGCACGTTTGCAACAGAAGGCGCGGCGTGCCATGTCGATCCCGATTTGAAAGCGCTATCGCTGGCGATGCATGCGGCAGGTAAGCCGCAGGGCTTTATCTGCATTGCGCCAGCCATGCTGCCGAAAATTTTTGATTTCCCGCTGCGGCTCACGATCGGAACCGACATTGATACCGCTGAAATTATCGAGGATATGGGCGGCGAGCACGTGCCATGCCCGGTCGACGACATTGTGGTGGATGAGGACAACAAAATCATCACCACGCCGGCGTATATGCTGGCGCAGAATATCGCTGAGGCTGCCGCAGGCATTGAAAAGCTGGTGGACAGAGTGCTGGTTCTTACCGAATGAGTCGTAAATTATCCCCTGGCGGGTGGTTAAAACGGATCCTGCTGCGTATTGTGCTGGTCCTGGCCGTTTTTTGGGGCGGAGGCATTGCGCTGTTCAGCATCCTGCCCGTCCCGTTCTCCGCCGTGATGGCAGAGCGGCAGATTAGCGCCTGGCTCTCGGGTGATTTTGGCTATGTTGCCCACTCAGACTGGGTCGGCATGGATGAAATCTCCCCGTGGATGGGGCTGGCGGTCATTGCGGCAGAAGATCAGAAATTCCCGGAGCACTGGGGTTTTGACGTGGCGGCTATCGAGAAGGCGCTGGATCATAATGAACGTCATGAAAACCGCGTCCGCGGCGCGTCGACGCTTTCTCAGCAGACGGTAAAAAATCTGTTCTTATGGGACGGTCGCAGCTGGGTAAGAAAAGGGCTGGAGGCCGGGCTGACGCTGGGCGTCGAGACGGTGTGGAGCAAAAAACGCATTTTGACCGTCTACCTGAATATCGCGGAGTTTGGTGACGGCGTGTTTGGCGTCGAAGCAGCATCGCAGCGCTATTTTGGCAAGCCCGCGAGCAGGTTGACTATGTCCGAAGCGGCACTCCTTGCCGCCGTGCTGCCGAACCCGCTGCGTTTTAAGGCCAGCACCCCGTCAGGCTACGTGCGAAGCCGCCAGGCGTGGATTATGCGCCAGATGCGTCAGTTGGGTGGGGAAGGGTTTATGGAGCGAAATAATCTTATGTAAGGCGGGTAAGCGCAGCGCTACCCGCCGACATGGCGAACGTTAGTCTTCGTCAAACCCGGCGTTAAACAGGGCAATCACTGCCGCCAGCGCTTCTTCTTCCTGCGGGCCGGTGGCTTCAACTTCAATCTGGCGGCCTTTGGCAGAATCCAGCATCAGCAGGGCGATCACGCTATTGGCTTCTGCCTCGGTTCCCTCGTCGTTGCGCAGCAGCACCTCAGCATCAAAACCCTGCATCAGCTCAAACAGCTTCATCGCCGGGCGCGCATGCATGCCCAGCTTATTGGTGATTTCGACGGTCTGTTTTACGGTCATGTTTTGCGTTTTTCCAGCGTGCGATGACGGGACTGAACGTTCTTTCCGCGTGAGCGGAAGTAATCGGCCAGCTGTTCGGCAATATAGACCGAACGATGTTTACCGCCGGTACAACCAATCGCCACCGTCAGGTAGCTGCGATTGTTTGTTTCCAGCATAGGTAACCATAGCTCAAGGTAGCTTCGCGTCTGGTAGATAAAATTGTGTACTTCTGTGTGTCGGTCGAGGAACGCCGCCACCGGCTTATCCAGACCGGTCATCGGACGCAGTTTCGGATCCCAGTGCGGGTTCGGCAGGAAACGCACATCAAAAACGTAATCCGCATCGATAGGTATGCCGTGCTTAAAGCCGAAGGATTCAAACACCATCGTCAGTTCACGCTCGCGCTTGCCGAGTAAGCGCGTACGCAGCATTTCCGCCAGCTCGTGGACGGACATTTCAGAGGTGTCGACAATCAGGTCGGCCCGCGAACGCAGCGGCTCAAGCAGATCGCTCTCTTTATCGATGGCGCTTTCCAGCGAAAGATTTTTACTGGAGAGCGGATGCAAACGACGTGTATCGCTGTAACGGCGGATCAGCGTGTTGCGGTCAGCGTCCAGGAACAAGAGCTGAGGCGAGAAGCATTCCGGCAGGCTGTTCATTGCCTGCTCGAAGATTTCCGGCGATTCCGGCATGTTACGCACGTCAATACTGACGGCGGCAGAGATTTGCCTGTCCGCCAGCGTCCGCGCCAGATCGGGTAACAACACTACCGGCAGGTTATCTACACAGTAAAATCCCATGTCTTCCAGCGCGCGCAGGGCCACGGACTTCCCGGACCCCGAACGACCGCTGACGATCATCAGCACCATGTTCCGTTTCTCCTCAGGGCAGCCGTTCTGAAGGCCCTTTCCCGATTATGCCTCATCCTGATTGCCTTCTGCTTCAGTGATAATTTGATAAAGCTCTTCATCACTTTGGGCTGAGCGCAGTCGACGACAAATGGTTTTATCCGCCAGACGTTTGGCAACCAGCGACAGCGTGTGCAGGTGGGTCTTGGTCTGATCGGCAGGAACCAGCAGCGCGAAGAGCAGATCCACAGGCTGGTTATCAATGGCGTCAAAAGCGATAGGCGTTTCCAGTTGCACAAACACCCCCACGGCACGCAGCGTATCTTCTTCCAGCTTGCCATGCGGGATCGCAATGCCATTGCCGATGCCGGTACTGCCCATTTTTTCACGAGTCAGAATGGCTTCAAACACGATCTGCGGCGGCAGACCCAGCTGTTTTGCGGCCAGCTCACTGATGATTTCCAGCGCACGTTTTTTGCTCTGGCAGTGAACGCCACTGCGGGTACAATCCTGGTTAAGGACATTGCTCAGTTGAAGAGCGGAATCGTTGTTTATCATAATTTCACCTAAGCGCTAACTGTACAAATGGCCTGTTGTGTTTCACAACAGGCCGTCCTGCACCCGTTAACTGCCCGGACAATTAGTGTTGTTTCAGTTTATCTTTATGTTTATTGAGCTGTCTCGCAAGCTTATCAATCAAGCCGTCGATAGCCGCGTACATGTCTTGCCCTTCCGCACTGGCATGGAGTTCCCCTCCGTTGACGTGCAGGGTCGCATCCGAGATATGCGTCACTTTCTCCACTTTCAACACAACATAGACCTGGTTGATCCTCTCGAAATACTGCTCGAGTTTCGCAAACTTAGTGTTTACAAAATCGCGTAAAGCCTCAGTAATCTCGACGTTATGTCCGGTGATATTGAGCTGCATAATGTCTTCCTTATCGGTTGTGTCAAACCAGTTGTTTACGCTGGTTAGACGGCGGAATGGATAAAGACTCTCGATACTTCGCGACAGTACGACGTGCCACCATAATACCCTGATCGGACAGCATGGTGGTTAACTTACTGTCACTGAGTGGCTTCGCGGGGTTCTCCGCGGCGATCAACTTCTTCACCAGTGCGCGAATGGCCGTCGACGAGGCTTCGCCGCCGCCTTCGGTGTTCACGTGGCTGGAGAAGAAATACTTAAGCTCAAAAATACCGCGTGGGCTGTGCAGATACTTCTGCGTGGTCACGCGGGAAATGGTTGATTCATGCATCTCGACGGCCTGGGCTATGTCCGCCAGCACCATCGGTTTCATAAACTCTTCGCCCTGCTCAAAGAATGCCTGCTGCTGTTCGACAATACAGCGGCTGACGCGCAGCAGCGTGTCATTACGGCTCTCCAGACTCTTAATCAACCAGCGTGCTTCCTGAAGGTTGCTGCGAATGTATTGATTATCAGCGTCGTTACGGGCGCTGGTGCACATGGAGGCGTATTGCTGGTTGATTTGCAGGCGAGGAATGCTGTCGGCGTTCAGTTCAACGACCCAGCGGCCATTGTGTTTTCTCACCAGCACATCGGGAATGACATATTCCGGTTCGCTGGTCTGAATCGACTGCCCCGGACGCGGATCGAGCGACTGGATCAGATTCACCGCTTCCTTCAGCACCTCTTCTTTCAGGCGCGTGACGCGCATCAGGGTGCGGAAGTCGTGGTTCGCCAGCAGATCCAGATGATCGCTGATGATGAGCCGGGCTTCGTCAATCCACGGTGTCTCTTTAGCAAACTGCGAAAGCTGGATCAGAAGGCAGTCACGCAGATCTTTCGCAGCGACGCCAATCGGGTCGAAACGCTGAACGCGTTTCAGGACGGCTTCGATCTCTTCCAGTTCAATCTCGTCATCGCCGATGCTTTCAAGAATCTCGTCCAGCGTCACGGTCAAATAGCCCGTGTCGTCAACGGCATCGACAATCGAGGTGGCAATGGCGCGATCGGTATCGGAGAAAGGCGTCAGCTCCACCTGCCACATCAGGTAGTCCTGAAGCGATTGGGTAGTTTCGCCCTGGTAGACCGGGAGTTCATCGTCCTGGTAGTCTGCACGCGTCCCGGAAGGGGTACCCGCGGTGTAGATTTCATCCCAGCTGGCATCCAGCGGCAGTTCGTCCGGCATCTCTTTCTGTTCGAGTGCATCTACGGAGTCGAGCGTTTCTGTGTCCTGCGTCTGCTGGGCGTCTACCTCGTCATGAAGATCGGTCTGCTCCAGCAGCGGATTGCTGTCCAGCGCCTGCTGGAGCTCCTGCTGGAGTTCTAACGTGGACAGCTGCAACAGACGGATTGCCTGCTGGAGCTGCGGCGTCATGGCCAGTTGCTGGCTGAGCCGTAATTGCAAACCTTGCTTCATGTTCAGAGCGTTTTTCTCCGGTTCGGCGTGACTTAACCTCTACCCTATCAGAGTCTGAAGTCTTCCCCAAGGTACACGCGCTTAACATGCTCATCTTCGAGGATTTGCTGCGGCGTACCGTGGGCAATCAGATGGCCCTGGCTCACTATGTAGGCGCGCTCACACACCGCCAGCGTTTCACGAACGTTGTGGTCCGTGATCAGTACGCCAAGCCCGCTGTCGCGCAGGTGTTCAATGATACGTTTGATATCGATAACGGAGATGGGGTCAACGCCCGCAAACGGTTCATCCAGCAGGATAAATTTCGGGTTTGCTGCCAGCGCGCGCGCAATCTCAACGCGGCGGCGTTCACCACCGGACAGCGCCTGACCGAGGCTGTCGCGAAGGTGTTCAATATGAAACTCTTCCATCAGCTCGTTCGCACGGTCAGTGCGCTGCTCGCTGGTCAGATCGTCACGGATCTGGAGCACGGCCATCAGGTTGTCGAACACGCTTAAGCGGCGGAAGATAGACGCTTCCTGCGGCAGATAGCCGATGCCACGACGCGCGCGGGCATGCAGCGGCAGCAGGCTGATATCTTCATCATCGATAATGATGTTGCCGGCGTCACGTGGGACGATGCCCACTACCATGTAGAAGGTCGTAGTTTTACCCGCGCCGTTAGGGCCAAGCAAACCCACGATTTCGCCGGAGTTGACGGTCAGACTGACATCTTCGACGACGCGGCGGCCCTTATACGCTTTCGCGAGGTTTTTTGCAGTTAAAGTTGCCATAACGAATTAGTTACTCTTTTTCTTTGCCGGAGCCTGACCGTTGTTCTTGTCCTGCAACTGCGAAGGCACAAGCACGGTCGTGACGCGTTTGCCTTTTTCGCTGGAGGCCTGCATTTTCTGCTCTTTCACCAGATAAGTGATCTTGTCGCCTTTGATATTGCTGTCCAGCTGTTCCAGGTAAGCATTACCGGTCAGGATGACCAGATCCTTCGCCAGTTCATAGTGCATATGCGAGGCATGGCCTTTCACCGGCTTGCCGTTGTCCTGCATCTGGTAGAAGGTGGCCGGGTTGCCATAACCATCGATAATCTCTTTCCCCTGCTCGCCGCCCGGACGGGTAACGACCACTTTGTCGGCGTTGATTTTGATAGTGCCCTGGGTCACAACGACGTTGCCGGTAAAGGTGACGACGTTACCCTGCATATCCAGAGACTGGGTATCGGATTCAATATGAATCGGCTGTTCGGTGTCGCCAGTCACAGCAAGCGCGGGAAGACTGGCCGCCAGCAGCGCGCTGGCGATAACAACTTTAAGGCTGAGTTTGTTTGTTTTGAATTTCATAGGAGGTTCTAACCTTTTCAATCAGCTCGGCGTTTTTGCTGCGTAAGTTCCCGCGCATTCTTAAACCGCTGGAATTAAATGTTGTGCCATACAGGGTGACTAAATCCTGCGACGTGACATCCTGGGTGACCAGGTTGATCTGGGCGTTATCCGTCGTAATTTTTCGCAGTTGCGCGTCAGCGGTCAGGGCGTTGACTTCAACGTGACCATACAGGTAAAGCATACGGTCATTTGTCAGTTTTGCCCGGTCAGACTTGATTGACCACGTCGGCACTTTGTCCGTATCAAAGGTGGTCAGGACCGGCTGGGTAAACCACGAGGTGCCGTCATCTGAAAAATATTCTACATGCTGAGCAACGAGGCGATAGTTCAGCGCACCTTCCGGGCTATAGACCACGGTGTCGCTGTGATCGCTTTTATAGGTCGGGTCGCTCGTGTTAACCACTTCCGCTTGCGTATCATCGCGGTCAGCGAGATTTACGCCAATCAGTATCAGGGCGACAAGCGCAAGCAGAATGATAACCCAACGTCTGGTTTTACTCATATCGATTGCCCTTTCGCCTCATCAAGCTTGCCCTGCGCCAGCAGAAGCAGATCGCAGACTTCACGGACGGCGCCACGGCCACCGTGAATATGGGTAACGTAATCAGCACGCGGGATCAGCAGCGGGTGCGCGTCAGCCACGGCGATGCTCAGACCCACCTCCGCCATGACTGGCCAGTCGATCAAATCATCCCCGACGTATGCCACATTCTCTGGCGCAATGGCCAGTTTTCCCAGCAAATCCCGGAAGGCTACCATCTTATCAGACTGTCCCTGATAGAGATGCGTAATGCCCAGCGTTTCACACCGATCTTCTACCAGTTTAGCTTTCCGCCCGGTGATGATTGCAACTTCAATACCGGACGTGAGCGCACAGCGGATACCGTAACCGTCGCGAACGTTAAAGGCTTTCAGCTCTTCGCCGTTATTGCCCATATAAATCAGACCGTCGGAGAGCACACCATCCACATCGAGGATCAGCAGGCGGATATTTTCCGCCTTTGACATCATGTGGGCGCTCACCGGGCCATAACAGGTTGCAAGGGATGCACCCGCATTACTCATTGTCTTATCCTTCATTACACTACGCCAGCGCGCAGCAGATCATGCATATGTACCACACCCAGCAGTTGGTCGCCATCGGCAACCATCACTGAGGTAATATGACGGGACTGCATCAGGTTCAGTACATCTACCGCCAGCGTACCCGGACGGACGCGGATCCCTCCTGGTGTCATTACATCAGCGATGCCCAGCGTTCGGACATCCACACCCATATCGAATACCCGGCGCAGGTCGCCGTCGGTGAAAATGCCCTGAATCTTCATCAGATCGTCGCAGATAACCGTCATGCCCAGGTTTTTACGGGTGATCTCCAGTAACGCGTCGCGCAAAGAGGCCTCTTTGCTGACGTGCGGGATCTCATCCCCGGTGTGCATAATATCGTTAACCCGCAGCAGCAGTTTGCGCCCGAGCGCGCCGCCGGGGTGAGACAGGGCGAAATCTTCTGGCGTAAAACCGCGGGCTTCCAGCAGCGCAACGGCAAGGGCATCGCCCATCACCAGCGCGGCGGTTGTGCTGGAGGTCGGCGCCAGCCCCAGCGGGCAGGCTTCTTTAGGCACCTTCACGCACAGGTGAATATCCGCCGCGCGCGCCATGCTGCTTTCCGGGCGGCTGGTCATGCAAATCAGCGGTACGTGCAGACGCTTCAGCACCGGGATCAACGCCAGGATTTCATTCGATTCCCCGGAGTTGGACAGCGCAATAACCACGTCCTGCGGCGTAACCATGCCGAGGTCACCGTGCGCGGCTTCACCGGGATGAACGAAGAATGACGACGTGCCGGTACTGGCAAAGGTCGCCGCCATTTTGCGCCCGATATGGCCGGATTTGCCCATCCCCATCACCACGACTTTACCGGCGCAGTAGAACATCTTCTCACAGGCCAGACTAAAATCCTGATTAATGTACTGATCTAACTGCGCCAGACCTTCACGTTCAATCTCCAGAACGTCTTTGCCTGCTTTCTGAAAGTCAAAACCCGGCTGCAATTCTATTTGCGACATAATGCGTTTCCGTTTACCCAGAGAGAAGTGGCGAGAGCCAGTACAGCATCGCCAGCCATACGATAAATCCACCCGTCAGCAGCGCGCCTGCGCCTTTGCCGATCTGCTCTTTTCGCCGCCAGCAGAGCAGGGCGAAAATTACGCTGACCAGCAGCATTACACCGTAATCGCGCGTGAAGACCATAGGGTTAAACGGCCCCGGTGAGATTAATGCCGGCAGCCCCGTCACGATCGCGATATTGAAAATATTCGAGCCAATGATATTGCCGATGGCGATATCATCTTCCCCTTTACGCGCCCCGGCGATGGCGGTAGCCAGCTCTGGCAGGCTGGTGCCGATAGCGATGACCGTCAGACCGATTGTCAGTTCGCTCATCGCAAACGCGTTCGCCAGCACCGTCGCGTTATCGACCACCATCCGCGTGGCCATTGGCATGATAATCAGCGCGACGCCCAGCCACAGCAGGGCGACGGGTAAGGTCCCTTCCCGGGGCAGCTCGGCGAGGTGCTCACGCGTGAGGCTATCGTTACCCTGTTTTTCCGCCAGACGTGCGATCTTCACGCTGTAAAGCAACCAGATCACGGCCAGGGCGAGCAGGAATATACCGTCACCGACGCTCAGCACCCCGTCATAAAGCACATAGCCCGCCAGCAGACTGACGACTAACATTAGCGGCAATTCACGACGCAAAACATCGGAATGTACGCGAAATGGATGCAGTAATGCGGCTAAGCCTAAAATCAGCAAGATATTGACGATGTTAGAGCCAATCGCGGTGCCGATAGCGAGGTCAACCTGGCCATGCAACGAGGCTGAAACAGAAACGATGATTTCAGGAAGCGATGTGCCTACACTGACCACCGTCATGCCGATAATGATGGGCGGCATGCCAATGAGTCGACAGAGAATGGATGCGGCAAAGACCAAACGGTCAGCACTGTAGACCACCAACAGTAAACCAATTATTAACAGTGCTGTTGCTAAAAGCATCAAAAGTCCTTTCTTCAGGTATACTCGCTGGTCCACTGCGCACGAATTTTAGCGCCAGATGAAGTCTGAGACGTGACGAATTCCTAATTTTGACTTTATGCGCCGGAAAAGTAAAACAAATGCCAGCTTTCGCTAACCCCAATAGTGAATATTCTGTAAAAATGCGGGGTTTAGGGCTGATTTACGCTTCATGCCAGCCGTGAAGCAAGGTAAGTAAGGAACCATAAATGAGCCAAACGATGGCGAATATAGTCGATGTCCGGGGCGTCAGTTTTTCTCGTGGCAACCGGTTAATATTTGATGATATTTCGCTGACCGTGCCGCGCGGTAAAATCACCGCCATCATGGGGCCGTCAGGGATCGGTAAAACCACGTTGCTGCGTCTTATCGGCGGGCAAATCCCCCCTGACAGCGGCGAAATTCTCTTCGACGGCGAAAACGTCCCGGCGATGTCTCGCTCGCGCCTCTACACGGTTCGCAAACGGATGAGCATGCTCTTTCAGTCGGGTGCGCTGTTCACCGATATGAACGTTTTTGACAACGTGGCCTATCCGCTGCGTGAGCACACCCATCTTCCTCCTGCGCTGTTGCACAGCACGGTGATGATGAAGCTTGAAGCCGTGGGGCTGCGGGGGGCTGCGAAACTCATGCCGTCCGAACTCTCGGGTGGGATGGCGCGCCGCGCCGCGCTGGCGCGTGCTATTGCCCTGGAACCCGATTTAATCATGTTCGATGAACCGTTCGTCGGGCAGGACCCCATCACCATGGGCGTGCTGGTGAAGTTAATTTCGGAGCTGAACAGCGCCCTTGGCGTCACCTGCGTGGTGGTTTCCCACGACGTGCCGGAAGTGCTGAGCATTGCTGATTACGCCTATATTGTGGCTGACAAAAAGATCGTCGCCCACGGCAGCGCCCAGGCGTTGCAGGAGAATGGCGATCCGCGCGTGCGGCAGTTCCTGGACGGTATCGCAGATGGGCCGGTGCCTTTCCGCTATCCGGCGGGCGACTATCATGACGATTTACTGGGAATAGGGAGTTAAGCCACTCATGCTGTTAAATGCGTTGGCGGGTCTTGGACACCGTGGCCTAAAAACCATCAGTACGTTCGGGCGTGCCGGATTAATGTTGTTCAACGCGCTGGTCGGCAAACCGGAGTTCCGCAAGCATGCGCCGTTACTGGTGCGGCAGCTTTATAACGTCGGCGTGCTGTCGATGCTTATCATCATCGTGTCGGGTCTGTTTATTGGCATGGTGCTGGGGTTGCAGGGGTATCTGGTACTGACAACCTACAGCGCGGAAACCAGCCTTGGCATGCTGGTGGCGCTCTCGCTGCTGCGTGAACTCGGGCCGGTGGTTGCCGCGCTGCTGTTCGCCGGGCGTGCCGGGTCAGCGTTGACGGCGGAAATTGGCCTGATGCGCGCCACCGAGCAGCTCTCCAGTATGGAGATGATGGCAGTCGATCCGCTGCGCCGGGTGATCTCGCCGCGCTTCTGGGCCGGGGTTATCTCCTTGCCGTTACTGACTATCCTCTTTGTGGCGGTAGGTATCTGGGGAGGCGCGCTGGTTGGCGTTAACTGGAAAGGCATTGATGCCGGATTCTTCTGGTCTGCCATGCAGGACGCCATCGATCTGCGGATGGATCTGGTGAACTGTCTGATCAAGAGCGTGGTTTTCGCTGTGACGGTTACCTGGATTGCGTTGTTTAATGGTTACGATGCCATTCCGACGTCGGCGGGCATTAGCCGTGCAACGACGCGTACTGTCGTACATTCGTCGCTGGCCGTTTTAGGTCTGGATTTTGTGCTCACCGCACTGATGTTTGGGAATTGAGTTCATGCAAACGAGAAAAAATGAAATTTGGGTTGGCGTGTTTCTGCTTCTGGCGCTGCTGGCCGCGCTGTTCATCTGCCTGCGAGCGGCGGACATCACCTCTGTTCGCGCCGAGCCGACGTACCGTATCTACGCGACTTTCGATAACATCGGCGGCCTGAAAGCGCGCTCACCGGTGCGTATTGGTGGCGTCGTTATCGGACGTGTCGCCGACATTACGCTTGATGAGAAAACCTATCTGCCACGCGTGGCGATGGATATCGAAGAGCGCTATAACCACATTCCGGACACCAGCTCGCTTTCTATCCGCACCTCTGGCCTGCTGGGGGAGCAATATCTGGCCCTTAACGTTGGTTTTGAAGATCCTGAGCTGGGAACGACTATCCTTAAAGACGGTAGCGTAATCCAGGATACCAAGTCAGCGATGGTGCTGGAAGATATGATTGGTCAGTTCCTTTACAACAGTAAAGGGGATGATAAAAAGTCTGACGATGCCCCTGCGCAGAGTGAAGACCACACCAACGTCGAACCGACGCCAGGCGCGACGAATTAATTTCAGGAGAAGTTATTCATGTTTAAACGACTGTTAATGGTTGCCATGCTGGTCATTGCCCCTCTTACCGCGGCGCACGCTGCGGATCAGAGTAACCCGTACAAACTGATGAATGAGGCCGCAAAGAAAACCTTCGACCGTCTTAAAAACGAACAGCCAAAAATCCGTTCTAACCCTGATTATCTGCGTGATGTGGTGGATCAGGAGCTGCTGCCGTATGTGCAGATCAAGTACGCGGGCGCACTGGTGCTGGGCCGTTACTACAAAGACGCGACCCCGGCGCAGCGCGAGGCTTACTTTGCGGCGTTCCGTGAATACCTGAAACAGGCTTACGGCCAGGCGCTGGCGATGTATCACGGGCAGACCTATCAGATTGCCCCTGAACAGCCGCTGGGCGATGCCACTATCATTCCTATTCGCGTGACGATTATCGATCCAAACGGTCGTCCACCGGTTCGTCTGGACTTCCAGTGGCGTAAAAACAGTCAGACCGGAAACTGGCAGGCGTACGACATGATCGCTGAAGGCGTCAGCATGATCACCACTAAACAGAACGAGTGGAGCGATCTGCTGCGCACTAAAGGCATCGATGGCCTGACGGCTCAGCTTCAGTCCATCTCTCGTCAGAAAATTACCCTGGACGAGAAGAAGTAATGTCACAGCAGCTTAGCTGGGCGCGTGACGGCGAGACGTTGACGCTGACGGGAGAGCTGGATCAGGATCTGCTTAACCCGCTGTGGGACGCTCGCCATAACGCGATGCAGGGCGTGACGCTGATTGATCTCCATGGCGTCACGCGGGTAGATACCGCCGGTATCGCCCTGCTGGCGCACCTGGTGGCCACGGGCAAAAAGCAGGGGAGTAGCGTCACCCTGACGGGGGTAAGCGATAACGTGATTACCCTTGCACAGCTTTACAATTTGCCCGAAGACGTATTACCTCGCTAATTTTTTCAGTACGTTACTTCTGAAAGCCCCGACAGTTTACGCGTCGGGGCTTTTTGCTTGTTTAAGACCGCGCCACTTTGCTCTAAGATGTTGAGCTTGTTTTCACTATCAGATGATGTAGACCCCATGGAAAATAATGAAATCCAGACTGTGCTGATGAATGCACTCTCCCTTCAGGAAGCCCACGTCTCTGGCGATGGCAGTCACTTCCAGGTTATTGCTGTGGGTGAGATGTTCGACGGAATGAGTCGCGTGAAGAAACAGCAGGCTGTGTACGCGCCGCTGATGGAATACATTGCGGATAACCGCATCCACGCCCTGTCGATTAAAGCGTTCACCCCACAGGAGTGGGCACGCGATCGCAAACTAAACGGTTTTTGAGCTGAGGGCGAAACGCCCGCAGCACGGTTGAATTTATAAGAGAGCAAACGATGGATAAATTTCGTGTACAGGGACCTACGCGTCTCCAGGGCGAAGTCACAATTTCTGGCGCTAAAAACGCCGCGCTGCCCATTCTTTTCGCTGCGCTGCTCGCAGAAGAGCCGGTAGAGATCCAGAACGTACCGAAGCTGAAAGATATCGACACGACCATGAAGTTGCTCGGCCAGTTGGGCACCAAAGTGGAGCGTAACGGTTCCGTCTGGATCGATGCCAGCAACGTGAACAACTTCTCAGCGCCGTATGAGCTGGTGAAAACCATGCGTGCGTCCATCTGGGCGCTTGGTCCGCTGGTGGCGCGCTTCGGTCAGGGACAGGTTTCACTGCCGGGCGGATGCGCTATCGGCGCGCGTCCCGTTGACCTGCATATCTTCGGCCTGGAAAAACTCGGCGCGGAGATCAAGCTGGAAGAGGGTTACGTTAAAGCATCCGTCAATGGTCGTCTGAAAGGCGCGCACATTGTCATGGACAAAGTGAGCGTGGGCGCAACGGTCACCATCATGTCGGCTGCTACGCTGGCAGAAGGCACTACCATCATCGAAAACGCCGCCCGTGAGCCGGAGATCGTGGATACTGCAAACTTCCTGGTCGCGCTGGGAGCGAAGATCAGCGGGCAGGGCACAGACCGTATCACCATCGAAGGCGTTGAACGTCTGGGTGGCGGTGTGTATCGCGTACTGCCAGACCGTATCGAAACCGGCACTTTCCTGGTGGCCGCGGCCATTTCTGGCGGTAAGATTGTCTGCCGTAACGCCCAGCCGGATACCCTGGATGCGGTGCTGGCGAAGCTGCGCGATGCGGGTGCGGACATTGAAATCGGTGAAGACTGGATCAGCCTGGATATGCACGGGCAGCGTCCTAAAGCCGTTAACGTGCGTACTGCGCCACATCCGGCATTCCCGACGGATATGCAGGCACAGTTCACGCTGTTGAACCTGGTGGCCGAAGGCACGGGCTTCATCACGGAAACCATCTTCGAAAACCGTTTCATGCACGTACCGGAACTGATCCGTATGGGTGCGCATGCTGAGATTGAAAGCAACACGGTAATTTGCCACGGCGTTGAAAAACTGTCCGGTGCGCAGGTGATGGCGACCGATCTGCGCGCATCTGCGAGCCTCGTACTGGCAGGTTGTATTGCGGAAGGGACTACCGTTGTCGATCGTATCTACCACATCGATCGTGGTTACGAGCGTATTGAGGATAAACTGCGCGCGCTGGGTGCAAATATCGAGCGTGTGAAGGGCGAGTAATCATTCCGGCACCCCCCTGCCAGAACAGGCCGGGGGATTGCTGTTCTTGTCAATTCTGGTGCATCAGTCCTGATGCGCTTTCTTCGTTTTGCTCTGGCGCATCATGCGCGTTCTGTCGATAAATTCATGGGTGATGGGATCGTGGTAGCGTGACGGCCATATCACCCACGGATGCGTATCCAGCGCCGTCGCGATAATCAGTTCCCCCTTCGGCCATGGGCGGGTCAGGGCGTTTGCCAGCGTCGACGAGCTCAGCCCATGACGACGTGATTCGGCAGCCAGCGAAGTTCCTTTTTTACGCAGTGCCGCAATAATGTCAGCAGAATGCCAGTCGATGAATTTTGTATCCATAATGCTGTCCTTGTGTTCGTTATCGTCCACGTCGTTTCGTGTGAAAAGACAGCATTACTATACTCACTTCGAACATCTGTTCTAAAAAGTTCATGTTACGAGAAGCAATATTCAGAATAAGGCACGGCTTTATACATACGGCCTGTAACCCGATGGGCTTACGCGTAAATGTAATTTACTGGAGCGTACTGGAGTCTCCCTGCGTAGGGGCAGGGAGATGATGAGGGATTAACGGTCGCGCTGGACGGCGATGTGCGCGAGGCCGATTAGCGCATCACGCCATGGGCTGTCGGGAATGATCTGAATAGCGGCGATGGCTTTGTCCGCTTCTTCTTCAGCGCGCTGACGCGTCCATTCCAGGGAGCCGCAGATTGCCATTGTTTCCAGTACCGGTTCCAGAAGATGGCGTCCATTTCCCTGCTCGATAGCCTCCCGGATCATTTTCGCCTGCTCTGGTGTACCATTGCGCATCGCGTGGAGCAGCGGCAGCGTTGGCTTGCCTTCGTTCAGGTCATCGCCGACGTTTTTACCGAGCGTTTCGCCATCCGCGCTGTAGTCCAGCAAATCATCAATCAACTGGAACGCGGTGCCGAGGTAACGGCCATAGTCCTGAAGGCCTTTTTCCTCCGCTTCGCTACAGCCAGCCAGAATGCCAGAGCACTGCGCGGCGGCTTCGAACAGACGTGCGGTCTTGCTGTAAATCACCCGCATATAGTTTTCTTCGGTGATGTCCGGGTCGTTGACGTTCATCAGCTGTAGGACTTCACCTTCAGCGATAACGTTCACGGCTTCTGACATCACTTCCAGCACCTTCAGCGAGCCAAGGCTTGTCATCATCTGGAAGGCTCGGGTATAGATAAAATCGCCTACCAGAACGCTTGCCGCATTACCAAACGCGGCGTTGGCGGTGGCTTTGCCACGACGCATGTCTGATTCATCCACAACATCGTCGTGAAGAAGGGTGGCGGTGTGGATAAATTCGATCAGCGCCGCGATCGTGACATGGGCATTTCCCTGATAGCCAACCGCGCGTGCGGCCAGAATGGCAATCATCGGACGAATACGTTTACCGCCGCCGCTGACGATGTAATAGCCCAACTGATTGATCAGCTGAACGTCAGAGTTGAGTTGCTCCAGGATTGCTGCATTCACACCCGCCATATCTTGCGCGGTTAACTCATTGATTTTTTCTAAATTCATCGCAAAAGCCGGGCTTTTTATCCTGTTTATCCCACACGAGATGGGTACACAAAGGGTTTCGGTTTATAAATAGTATTGCTGATTGTACTGAAAAAACGGCTCAGATAAACGTTACCGTACGTGTTGTGTTTTTTTTCTTCATGTATTGATGGTAGCACTTGTCAAAGGCTCGCGTTTTGCGTAATATTCGCGCCCTATTGTGAATATTTATAGCGCACTCTGAATCATACGAGGATGTGCGCGGAAGCGGAGTTTATATGTACGCGGTTTTCCAAAGTGGTGGTAAACAACACCGAGTAAGCGAAGGTCAGACCGTTCGCCTGGAAAAGCTGGACATCGCAACTGGCGAATCTGTTGAGTTCGCTGAAGTTCTGATGATCGCAAACGGTGAAGAAGTCAAAATCGGCGTTCCTTTCGTTGATGGCGGCGTTATCAAAGCTGAAGTTGTTGCTCACGGTCGTGGCGAGAAAGTTAAAATCGTTAAGTTTCGTCGTCGTAAACACTATCGTAAGCAGCAGGGCCACCGTCAGTGGTTCACTGATGTGAAAATTACTGGCATCAGCGCCTAAGACCTGAGGAGAGATTTAAATGGCACATAAAAAGGCTGGCGGCTCCACACGTAACGGTCGCGATTCAGAAGCTAAACGCCTGGGCGTTAAGCGTTTCGGTGGCGAATCCGTTCTGGCGGGTAGCATCATCGTTCGTCAGCGTGGCACCAAGTTCCACGCGGGTACCAACGTAGGTTGCGGTCGTGACCACACTCTGTTTGCTAAAGCAGACGGTAAAGTGAAATTTGAAGTTAAAGGCCCGAACAACCGTAAATACATCAGCATCGTTGCTGAGTAAGGTTTTCTCGGTCCGGTAACGGATTAAAGCCCCGCAACGTGTTGCGGGGCTTTTTACATTGGAAACCCGGAAAATTTTCTGTAGGGAAAACGGGCATGAAGCAGCAGGCCGGCATTGGTATTCTTTTGGCGCTCACTACCGCAATGTGCTGGGGTGCGCTGCCAATTGCAATGAAGCAGGTACTGGAAGTCATGGAGCCACCGACGGTGGTGTTTTATCGCTTCCTGATGGCAAGCATAGGCCTGGGCGCCATTCTGGCCGTCAAAGGTAAGCTGCCACCGCTGCGCATCTTTCGAAAACCGCGTTGGCTGGTGTTACTGGCTATCGCGACGGGCGGTCTGTTCGGTAACTTCATTCTGTTCAGCTCTTCCCTGCAATATCTTAGCCCTACAGCGTCGCAGGTGATTGGTCAGCTTTCACCGGTCGGCATGATGGTCGCCAGCGTATTCATCCTCAAGGAGAAGATGCGCGGCACGCAGATCATCGGGGCAAGTATGCTGCTTTGCGGGCTGGTGATGTTCTTTAACACCAGCCTGATTGAGATTTTTACCCGCCTGACGGATTACACCTGGGGTGTCATTTTTGGGGTGGGCGCAGCAACGGTCTGGGTGAGTTATGGCGTCGCGCAAAAGGTGTTATTGCGCCGTCTTGCCTCACAGCAGATCCTCTTTTTGCTGTACACTTTGTGTACACTGGCATTATTGCCTTTAGCGAAGCCGGGTGTAATTACCCAGCTCAGCGACTGGCAACTGGCGTGCCTCATTTTTTGTGGGCTGAATACGCTGGTCGGTTATGGCGCGCTGGCTGAAGCCATGGCGCGCTGGCAGGCAGCACAGGTGAGCGCCTTAATCACGCTTACCCCGCTGTTTACGCTGTTATTTTCAGATTTATTATCAATGGCCTGGCCCGATGTCTTCGTCAAGCCGATGCTCAACCTGTTGGGTTATCTCGGTGCGTTTGTCGTGGTTGCGGGCGCGATGTATTCCGCCATTGGTCATCGTCTCTGGGGGCGTTGGCGCAAAAATGAAGCGGTTGTAATAGTCCCCCGCTCAGGCGAATGAGTTACGGAGAGTAAAATGAAGTTTGTTGATGAAGCGACGATCCTGGTCGTGGCAGGTGATGGCGGTAACGGTTGTGTAAGCTTCCGCCGTGAAAAATATATTCCTCGTGGCGGTCCTGACGGCGGTGACGGTGGGGACGGTGGCGACGTGTGGCTGGAGGCGGATGAAAACCTCAACACGCTGATCGACTACCGTTTCGAAAAATCTTTCCGCGCCGAGCGTGGCCAGAACGGCCAGAGCCGCGACTGTACCGGTAAACGCGGTAAAGACGTGACGATCAAAGTGCCGGTGGGTACGCGTGTCATCGATCAGGGTACGGGCGAAACCATGGGTGATATGACCAAACACGGTCAGCGCCTGATGGTGGCGAAAGGCGGCTGGCACGGTCTGGGTAACAGCCGTTTCAAATCGTCCGTTAACCGTACCCCGCGTCAGAAAACCATGGGTACCCCAGGTGATAAGCGCGACCTGCAACTGGAACTGATGCTGCTGGCGGATGTGGGGATGCTGGGCATGCCAAACGCCGGTAAATCGACGTTTATCCGTGCGGTCTCTGCGGCGAAACCAAAAGTGGCAGATTATCCGTTTACGACGCTGGTACCGAGCCTGGGCGTTGTCCGTATGGATAACGAGAAGAGCTTCGTGGTCGCTGACATCCCGGGTCTGATTGAAGGGGCTGCAGAAGGCGCCGGTCTGGGTATTCGCTTCCTGAAGCACCTTGAGCGTTGCCGCGTACTGTTGCACCTCATCGACATCGATCCAATCGACGGTTCCGATCCGGTTGAAAACGCTCGTATCATTATCGGCGAGCTGGAGAAATACAGTGAAAAACTGGCGCAAAAACCGCGCTGGCTGGTATTCAACAAGATCGACCTGATGGACAAAGCGGAAGCTGAAGCGAAAGCTAAAGCGATTGCCGAAGCGATGGGTTGGGAAGATAAGTACTATCTGATCTCTGCCGCCAGCCAGGTTGGCGTGAAAGATCTCTGCTGGGATGTGATGACCTTTATCATCGAGAATCCGGTTGTTCAGGCAGAAGAGGCGAAACAGCCTGAAAAAGTCGAATTCATGTGGGATGACTACCACCGCCAGCAGCTCGAAGAGCTGGAAGCGGAAGAAGATGATGAAGACTGGGACGATGACTGGGATGAAGACGACGAAGAAGGCGTCGAGTTCATCTACAAGCACTAACCCCTGTATAAAGCCCCTTAACGGGGCTTTTTTTTATCCTATTTTCGTCGGTAACCAACAGCTGGCGATGAGGCCGCCCTCAGCGCCGTTCTCCAGCGTTAAATGACCATGATGGAGCTGTACGATACGCTGTACGATGCTCAGCCCAAGGCCGCTGCCGCCGTAGCGCTGGTCGAGACGTCGGAAAGGTTCGGTGATCGACTGGCGGTGCGCCTCATCAATACCCGGCCCCTGATCGGTAACGCTCACCCGGGTACCCCCCTCCGTCGCTGTTAATGCCACTTCAATGGTTGTGCCTGCCGGGCTGTAACGGGCGGCATTCTCCAGAAGGTTCCTTAGCATCAGACGTAACAGGACGGCGTCCCCCTGTACCGTCAGCGTGCTGTGGGCCGGCCATAATACCGTATGCTCTTTGGCTTCATGCTCCAGGCTAAGCGGAGCAATGATCGACTCAGTCCAGTTCACGGTATCGTAATGGCCGCTGGCCATCGCCTGTCCGGCACGCGCCAGCATCAGCAGCTGTTCCACCGTGTGCATCAGCTGATCGATCCGGTTTATCAGTGGCGTGGCCTGCGGGGAACCGGACTGAGCCATCAGTTCCAGATGGAGCCTAATCCCCGCCAGCGGCGTACGTAACTCGTGTGCCGCATCGGCGGTAAACAGGCGTTCCTGTTGAATAGTGTGGTCCAGCCGGGCGAGGAGTTGGTTGAGGGACGTGGTTACTGCGCCTATCTCTTCCATATCAGAATACATCGGCAGGGGAGTCAGATTATCCGCCGAACGGTTCGCAAGGCTGGCGCGAAGTTTGTTGAGTGGTCGGGTGATCCATGTGACTGCCCAGAATGAGAAGAGCAGGGTAAAACCGACCATCACCAGTGAAGGGACCAGCAGGGAGGCAATGGCTTCGCGGATCTCTTTTTCGACATGGTTGTTGCGTGCTTTAGCGGACAACGTTTCATTCACCAGAAAACCGATCTGCTCGCGGCTCTCATGCCATAGCCAGACTACGCTAATGAGTTGAAAAAATAGCAGAATAACCGCCAGCAACACCATTAATCGCCGGCGCATACTGTTCATTTCTGACTCTCCAGACGGTAACCCACGCCGCGTACGGTTTTGATGCGATCTTTACCGAGCTTGCGGCGCAGATTATGAATGTGAACTTCAAGCGTGTTTGATCCTGGATCGTCCTGCCAGGAGTAGATGTCCTGTTGCAGCGTTTCGCGGTGCACGGTCTGCCCGCTGCGCATGATCAGGCGCGTCAGCAGAGCGAACTCTTTTGGCGTCACTTCCACAGGCTGAGACTGGCGCAGCACCTGCTGAGTTTGCAGATTGAGGGTGATATCTCCGTCCGTCAGCAGGTTGTCGCTGTGGCCCTGATAGCGGCGGATCAACGCCCGCACGCGAGCCTGTAGCTCGGCAAGGGCGAAGGGTTTTACCAGATAATCGTCAGCGCCAGAATCCAGCCCGTTAATTCTGTCTTCAATGGCATCGCGAGCAGTGAGAATCAATACGGGATTCTCCACCCCGCGACGACGCCACTGGCAGAGCAGCGTCGCGCCGTCTTTATCCGGCAGCCCCAAATCCAGGATCACCAGGCTGTATTCACCGCTCTGGATCAGGGCATCTGCTTCAGCGGCCGTGGCGGCACAATCCAGGGCGTAGCCTTCATTCCCCAGCGCCAGCGCTAACCCTTCCTGCAATAACAGATCGTCTTCAACTATCAGTAGTTTCATCGCTAGTTATTCTGGTAGATGTCCTTATAGAGCCTGCTTTCGAAACGCACCAGTGGAATACGGCGATTGCGCTGGTCAGCCGGTTCGACGGCATAGCCGGAAAGATACTGCACAAATGCCATGCGTTGTCCGCTGGCGGTGGTGATAAAACCGGCAAGGTTGTAAACGCCTTGCAGGGAACCCGTTTTGGCTGACACTTTGCCATCCACGCCCGCAGCGTGAAGGCCCGCGCGGTACTGAAGAGAGCCGTCGTGTCCGGCAAGCGGCAGCATCGTAATAAAGTTTAGCTCAGCGTCATGCTGAGCAATGTACTGCAACACCTGCATCATGGTGGCCGGCGAGATCAGGTTATGACGCGATAAACCGGAACCATCAACGGCGATCGTATTGCCCAGATCGATACCCGCCTGCTGGCGCAGGATCTGACGTACGGCATCAGAACCGGCCCGCCAGGTGCCCGGCACACCAAAGCGCGCGTGCCCGATCATGCGGAACACCGTGTCGGCAATCATGTTATCCGACTTTTTCAGCATAATCTTAAGCAAATCATGCAGTGGCGCGGACTGTTTGCTGGCAATCACCGTGCCTGGCTCATTCACCTGCGTCTGGCGCAGCAGCGTTCCGGTGTAGGTTATGCCCGCCTGCTTCAGTTCATCTTTAAAAATGGCACCGGCATAACCTGCGCCATCCTGAATGGCAAAGGCCAGCGGGAGTGGATCGGCCCGCTGGGTCAGGCAGCCGGTGAGCGTATAGCGGTTGAGATCGCCCGGTACCACGTCCAGCTCGCAATACTGTGCCTCCGGGGAGCCTTTCGCCAGCGTCCGCACCTGGCTGAACATCGTGACCGGGTAGTAAGACGCCACGCGGATAAACGCTAAGTCATTTGGTTTTGGCGCGCTGTAAAGCGATACGGAGAAGCAGTTACGGTCAACGATGGCGGCGGCTGGCGGGGCGCTAAAACACTGCGTCATGTCGTTCCATGGCCAGCCAGGCGCTTTATCGTGGCTGGCGAAAATGGAGGTGTCGATCAGCACGTTGCCATCAATTTTTGTTACGCCGGATTTTTTCAGTACCGCCACCATGTTGCGGACATCCTGGCGCTTAAAGGTGGGATCGCCACCAAAACGGGCGATAAGATCGCCTTTCAGTTCGCCACCCTCAACGTTACCTCTGGTTTCAAGGGTGGTAGTAAAACGGAAGTCAGGCCCGAGCTGGAGCAGAGCGGCGAGGGCGGTGATCACCTTCTGGGTACTGGCAGGCAGCGCCATCTGTTGACTGTGATAGTCAATCTCGGGAGCCTGCGCGCCAACCTTCTGCACCATCAGGGCAAGGTTCGCGCCGGCGGGCAGTTGATTAATGTACTCATCAACATTCGCGGCCTGAACGGTGAACGTTATACTGGTAGTCAATCCGATGATAAAACTGGAAAATCGCATAATCTCGCGCTAACAACCCGAAAACAAACCGTCATACTACGGTGCATGGCACTGTAAAGTAAACGATGACCCATAGTGAACTTCGCGGTAAAATGCGTATCAAATTGAAAAATTGCTGCTGACCTGGGGCGTTGCTCCCGGGTCGGTTTTCTTTTTGCTTCTGGCCTGTTCAGGTGGGCTGGAGCAGGGAACACTGCTCCCAACAGGAATGTTTAAGAGGTATAACAAATGCAAGCTATTCCGATGACCTTACGTGGTGCCGAAAAACTGCGCGAAGAGCTGGATTTTCTGAAATCCGTGCGTCGCCCTGAAATCATCGCCGCTATCGCGGAAGCGCGTGAGCATGGCGACCTGAAAGAGAATGCTGAATACCACGCGGCGCGTGAGCAGCAGGGTTTCTGTGAAGGGCGTATTAAAGATATCGAAGCAAAATTGTCCAATGCACAGGTTATCGATATCACCAAAATGCCGAATAATGGCCGTGTGATTTTTGGTTCAACCGTTACCGTGCTGAACCTGGACAACGACGAAGAGCAGACCTATCGCATCGTGGGTGATGATGAAGCTGACTTCAAACAGAACCTGATTTCGGTGAACTCGCCAATTGCTCGTGGCCTGATTGGCAAAGAGCAGGACGATGTGGTCACCATCCGCACCCCTGGTGGTGAAGTGGAATACGAAATTATTAAGGTTGAATATCTGTAATTCGCTTCTCTACTAAGATGTTGATACATTGTAAAGAAAAGAAAAAGGCCGCATAGCGGCCTTTTATCAACTCACGGAGCATGGCATTTTGCTCGCCTGCTGAAAGAAATCCCTCGTTTCACACAGAAAATGTGTTCGATTCAGGATATCCTTAACGTGGCAGCGAGATTTTGCGCTCTTTAGATGGGCGATAGAGCACCAGCGTTTTACCGATGACCTGTACATTACAGGCGCCGGTTTCGCGCACGATGGCTTCCACGATCAGGTTTTTAGTGTCTCTGTCTTCAGAGGCGATTTTCACCTTGATCAGCTCGTGGTGTTCCAGCGCTTGTTCAATCTCGGCAAGCACCCCTTCGGTCAAACCATTGTTGCCAAGCATCACTACAGGCTTGAGCGGATGTGCCAGACCTTTAAGGTGCTGTTTTTGTTTAGTACTCAGATTCATCGTATATTTTTGCTTACGTTGGGATTGAAAACGGTTCATTCTACCGCCATCTCCCTAATATCGCCAAATAGCTGCGTAGAAATTTACGTCACAGGCAAGCAACGATGAACCAGGACGGAAATGTTAAATGACAGGTAAAAAGCGTTCTGCCAGCTCCAGCCGCTGGCTTCAGGAACACTTTAGCGATAAATATGTTCAACAGGCGCAGAAAAAGGGGTTGCGTTCCCGCGCCTGGTTTAAACTTGATGAAATACAGCAAAGTGACAAACTTTTTAAACCGGGAATGACGGTGGTCGACCTCGGTGCGGCACCTGGCGGATGGTCCCAGTATGCGGTTACGCAGATCGGCGGAACGGGCCGAATCATCGCATGCGATCTTTTACCAATGGATCCCATCGTCGGTGTCGACTTCCTTCAGGGCGACTTTCGTGATGAATTAGTGCTTAAAGCATTACTTGATCGTGTAGGTGACAGTAAGGTCCAGGTTGTCATGTCGGATATGGCGCCAAATATGTGTGGAACACCGGCGGTGGATATCCCCCGCGCCATGTATCTGGTGGAACTAGCGTTAGAAATGTGTCGTGATGTACTAGCGCCTGGTGGTAGTTTTGTTGTGAAGGTGTTTCAGGGCGAAGGTTTCGAGGAGTATCTTAAGGAAATTCGCTCCCTGTTTGCGAAGGTCAAAGTTCGTAAGCCGGACTCTTCCCGGGCCCGTTCCCGTGAAGTGTATATTGTAGCGACCGGGCGAAAATGATAACCGGTAGATTTCAGGCGAAAGTTTGAATGAAACTGGATATAGAGTATCCTGACGCTGTTTTTAACACAGTTGTAATATGAGGTTAATCCCTTGAGTGACATGGCGAAAAACCTAATACTCTGGCTGGTCATTGCCGTTGTGCTGATGTCAGTATTCCAGAGCTTTGGGCCCAGCGAGTCGAATGGCCGCAAGGTGGATTATTCTACCTTCCTGCAAGAGGTCAATCAGGACCAGGTTCGCGAAGCGCGTATCAACGGACGTGAGATCAACGTTACCAAGAAAGATAGTAACCGTTACACGACTTACATCCCGGTGAACGATCCTAAGCTGCTTGACAACCTTCTGACCAAAAACGTCAAAGTGGTAGGCGAGCCGCCGGAAGAACCAAGCCTGCTGGCTTCTATCTTCATTTCCTGGTTCCCGATGCTGCTTCTTATCGGCGTCTGGATCTTCTTTATGCGCCAGATGCAGGGCGGTGGTGGCAAAGGTGCCATGTCGTTCGGTAAGAGCAAGGCGCGTATGCTGACGGAAGACCAGATCAAGACCACGTTTGCTGACGTAGCAGGTTGTGACGAAGCAAAAGAAGAGGTGGGTGAACTGGTTGAATACCTACGCGAGCCGAGCCGTTTCCAGAAACTGGGCGGTAAGATCCCGAAAGGCGTCCTGATGGTCGGCCCTCCGGGTACGGGTAAAACCCTGCTGGCAAAAGCCATCGCGGGTGAAGCGAAGGTGCCGTTCTTTACTATTTCAGGTTCTGACTTCGTTGAAATGTTCGTGGGTGTCGGTGCATCTCGTGTGCGTGACATGTTCGAGCAGGCTAAGAAGGCAGCACCGTGCATCATCTTCATCGATGAAATCGATGCCGTAGGCCGCCAGCGTGGCGCAGGCCTGGGTGGTGGTCACGATGAACGTGAGCAGACGCTGAACCAGATGCTGGTTGAGATGGACGGCTTCGAAGGTAACGAAGGTATCATCGTTATCGCGGCAACTAACCGTCCGGACGTACTTGACCCTGCGCTGCTGCGTCCAGGCCGTTTCGACCGCCAGGTTGTGGTCGGTCTGCCGGATGTTCGCGGTCGTGAACAGATTCTGAAAGTGCATATGCGTCGCGTACCGCTGGCGCCAGATATCGACGCGGCAATCATCGCGCGTGGTACTCCAGGCTTCTCCGGTGCGGATCTGGCTAACCTGGTCAACGAAGCAGCCCTGTTTGCCGCTCGCGGTAACAAGCGCGTGGTGTCCATGGTGGAATTTGAGAAAGCGAAAGACAAAATCATGATGGGTGCGGAACGTCGCTCCATGGTGATGACGGAAGCGCAGAAAGAGTCCACGGCATATCACGAAGCGGGCCACGCGATTATCGGTCGTCTGGTGCCGGAACACGATCCGGTACACAAGGTGACGATCATTCCACGCGGTCGTGCGCTGGGTGTGACCTTCTTCCTGCCTGAAGGCGACGCGATCAGCGCCAGCCGTCAGAAGCTGGAAAGCCAGATTTCAACCCTGTACGGCGGTCGTCTGGCTGAAGAGATTATCTACGGTGCGGAACATGTTTCCACCGGTGCGTCGAACGATATTAAAGTGGCGACAAACCTGGCGCGTAACATGGTGACTCAGTGGGGCTTCTCCGACAAACTCGGTCCGCTGCTGTATGCAGAGGAAGAGGGCGAGGTGTTCCTGGGCCGCTCCGTGGCAAAAGCGAAACATATGTCCGATGAAACGGCACGTATCATCGACCAGGAAGTGAAAGCGCTGATTGAACGTAACTACGCTCGCGCCCGTCAGATCCTGAACGACAATATGGACATCCTGCATTCGATGAAAGATGCGCTCATGAAATATGAGACCATCGATGCACCACAGATTGACGACCTGATGGCGCGCCGCGAAGTGCGTCCGCCGGCAGGCTGGGAAGACCCAGGCGCGTCTAACAATTCTGACAACAATGGCACCCCGCGTGCGCCGCGTCCGGTCGATGAACCGCGTACGCCAAACCCGGGCAACACCATGTCAGAGCAGTTAGGCGACAAGTAAGTCACTGCTGTTGAAGCGTTTGTCTGTATCTCAAACCCTGGAGCTTGCTCCGGGGTTTTTCTTATCTGTTTAACCACATTAATCCCAGGGACTTCACCATGAAACTATTCGCCCAGGACTCGCATCTCGACCTTTCACATCCCCATGTGATGGGGATCCTGAATGTCACGCCTGATTCCTTCTCTGACGGCGGCACGCATAATTCGCTTATCGACGCGGTTAAACACGCGAATTTAATGATTAACGCGGGTGCCACCATCATTGACGTTGGAGGGGAGTCAACGCGGCCTGGCGCGGCGGAGGTTTCGGTGGAAGAAGAGCTGGCGCGCGTGGTGCCGGTGGTGGAGGCTATCGCCCGGCGCTTTGAAGTGTGGATCTCTGTTGATACCTCCAAACCCGAAGTGATCCGTGAAGTGGCGAGAGTGGGCGCTCACATTATCAATGATATCCGCTCGCTGACCGAGCCGGGCGCGATTGAAGCCGCCGCAGAAACCGGGCTACCGGTGTGTCTGATGCATATGCAGGGCCAGCCTAAGACAATGCAGGAGGCGCCAAAATATGAAGACGTGTTTGCCGACGTCACCCGCTTCTTTATTGAGCATATCGAACGCTGTGTACGTGCGGGTATCGCAAAAGAGAAATTGCTGCTCGACCCGGGCTTCGGTTTCGGTAAAAATCTCTCACACAATTACGCGTTGCTTGCGCGCTTATCAGAGTTTCATCAGTTCGGCCTGCCACTGCTGGTGGGAATGTCGAGAAAATCGATGATTGGTCAGTTGTTGAATGTCGGGCCGAGCGAACGTCTGAGCGGCAGTCTGGCCTGCGCGGTGATTGCCGCGATGCAAGGTGCACACATCATTCGCGTCCATGACGTAAAAGAAACAGTAGAAGCCATGCGTGTGGTGGAAGCCACACTGGCAGCGAAGGAAAACAAACGCTATGAGTAATCGTAAATATTTTGGTACCGATGGCATCCGTGGGCGCGTAGGCGATGCGCCAATTACCCCTGACTTTGTCCTGAAGCTGGGCTGGGCAGCGGGGAAAGTGCTGGCGCGTCATGGCTCCCGTAAGATCATTATTGGGAAAGATACCCGTATTTCGGGTTATATGCTGGAATCCGCGCTGGAAGCCGGGCTGGCGGCGGCGGGGCTTTCAGCTTCCTTTACGGGGCCAATGCCGACTCCTGCTGTTGCCTATCTGACCCGCACCTTCCGTGCGGAAGCGGGCATCGTCATTTCCGCTTCCCATAACCCGTTCTATGACAACGGTATCAAATTCTTCTCCATCGACGGCACTAAACTGCCGGATGACGTGGAAGAGGCGATTGAAGCGGAAATGGAAAAAGAGATCACCTGTGTTGACTCCGCTGAGCTGGGTAAAGCCAACCGTATTGTCGATGCCGCAGGCCGCTACATTGAATTCTGCAAAGGCACTTTCCCGAATGAACTGAGCCTGGCACACCTCAAAATTGTGGTGGACTGTGCAAACGGTGCGACTTACCACATTGCGCCGAATGTGTTCCGCGAGCTGGGTGCGAAAGTGATCACTATCGGCTGCGAGCCGGACGGTCTGAACATCAACGAAGAAGTTGGCGCGACAGACGTGCGTGCCTTGCAAGCGCGTGTCCTGGCTGAAAAGGCCGATCTGGGTATTGCCCTGGATGGCGATGGTGACCGTGTGATCATGGTTGATCACGAAGGTAACAAGGTCGATGGCGATCAGATCCTCTACATCATTGCGCGTGAAGGCCTGCGTCAGGGGCAACTGCGCGGTGGCGCGGTGGGCACTTTGATGAGCAATATGGGTCTGGAGCTGGCGCTGAAACAGCTGGGCATCCCGTTTGTTCGTGCGAAAGTGGGTGACCGCTACGTGCTGGAAAAACTCCAGGAGAAAGGCTGGCGTATTGGCGCGGAAAACTCCGGCCATGTGATCCTGCTCGATAAAACCACCACCGGTGACGGCATTGTGGCGGCGCTTCAGGTTGTTGCCGCGATGGCGCGTAACCATATGAGCCTGCACGATCTGTGCAGCGGCATGAAAATGTTCCCGCAGATCCTGGTCAACGTGCGTTTCACCGCGGGTAAAGGTGACCCGCTGGAAAATGATAACGTGAAAGCGGTGATGGCAGAGGTGGAAGCGACGCTTGGCAGCCGTGGGCGCGTCCTGCTGCGTAAGTCGGGTACCGAGCCGCTGATCCGCGTGATGGTGGAAGGCGAAGACGAAGCGCAGGTGACTGAATTTGCGCACCGCATTGCGGATGCAGTCAAAGCTGCATAATCTTTCAGAATAAGTGTTTAAAAAGGCGGCGTTTGCCGCCTTTGTTTTAAACAATTAATGGCTTTTTGCTGTTTTTTTCCGCAGTTGATACAATGCCTCGAAAATGCCCTTGCGAAGGTGATTCGCTTTGGTTAGTATTCACACCCGCTTCAGTGGGAAACAAAATCCTGCTAATTGGTCGAAGCATTGGTATGCGGCAAATCCGCAAGGAACAGGTTGATTATGTACGAAGCTCTTTTAGTTATTTTCCTTATTGTAGCCATCGCTCTCGTAGCGCTGATTATGCTACAGCAAGGTAAAGGCGCTGATATGGGAGCCTCCTTCGGAGCAGGCGCTTCTGGTACGCTGTTCGGTTCAAGTGGTTCTGCGAACTTCATGACCCGCACGACGGCGATTCTGGCTACGCTGTTCTTCATTATCAGTCTGGTGCTGGGCAATATCAACAGCAACAAGACCAGTAAAGGAAGCGAGTGGGAAAATCTGAGCGCGCCAGCAAAAACTGAGCAAACTCAGCCAGCTGCACCGGCTAAGCCAACCAGCGATATCCCGCAGTAAGTATTCCGTACCGAGGTGGTGGAATTGGTAGACACGCTACCTTGAGGTGGTAGTGCCCTAACGGGCTTGTGGGTTCGAGTCCCATCCTCGGTACCAATATTCCAGAAGAAAGACGTCGCAAGACGTCTTTTTTTTCGTCTTTATATTCTGTGTTTCCGATCTATTGTAGGGCGGGTAAGCGCAGCGCCACCCGCCGTTTTGCCCGGTGGCGCTGCGCTTACCGGGCCTACGAAGACCACAAAAAAGGCGCCCATTGGGCGCCTTTTGCATGTCTTGCTGTCGATTACTTCTTATCGCTGTGTTCCAGGTTCTCAACCTGCGGCAGACCATTACCGGAATTCGCGGAGAGCAGGCCATTCTCAACATAGTTGAACAGCTTCTCACGGGTATCGGTGATGTCCAGGTTACGCATGGTCAGCTGGCCAATACGATCGTCCGGAGAGAATACTGACTCACCTTTCTCCATGGTCAGACGCTCTGCTTTATAGGTCAGGTTGTCAGACACGGTGTTCAGGATGGAGTAGTCGTTACCGCGACGCAGTTCCAGGGTCACTTCGCCGGTGATGGCGCTTGCCACCCAACGTTGCAGGGCGTCACGCAGCATCAGCGCCTGTGGATCAAACCAGCGACCCTGATACAGCAGTTTGCCCAGCTGACGGCCATGAGCGTGATACTGCTCAATGGTGTCTTCGTTGTGAATACCGGTCAGCAGACGCTCATAAGCGATGTGCAGCAGCGCCATACCTGGAGCTTCGTAAATGCCGCGGCTTTTTGCTTCGATGATACGGTTTTCGATCTGATCGCTCATACCCAGCCCGTGACGACCGCCGATGCGGTTTGCTTCCAGCATCAGTTCAACATCGTCGGAGAACGTTTTACCGTTCAGGGCAACCGGATGACCACGTTCGAAACGCACGGTCACTTCTTCCGCCGGGATCTTCACGTTCTCATCCCAGAACTTCACGCCCATGATCGGGTTAACAATTTTTACGCTGGAATTCAGGAATTCCAGGTCTTTCGCTTCATGCGTCGCACCCAGCATGTTGGAGTCGGTTGAGTAGGCTTTCTCAACCGACATCTTGTAGTCAAAGCCGCAGGCAATCATAAACTCAGACATTTCATGACGGCCACCCAGCTCGTCGATGAAGTCGGTATCCAGCCACGGTTTGTAGATCTGCAACTCGGCGTTGGTCAGCAGGCCATAACGATAGAAACGTTCAATATCGTTGCCTTTATAGGTGCTACCGTCCCCCCAGATGTTCACGCCATCTTCTTTCATGGCGGCGACCAGCATAGTGCCGGTGACGGCACGACCCAGCGGGGTGGTATTGAAATAGGTCAGGCCGCCGGTAGTGTTATGGAAAGCACCGCACTGGATCGCGGCAATCCCTTCGGCGACCAGCTGCTTACGGCAGTCGATCAGACGTGCGTTCTCTGCGCCATATTCCATGGCACGACGAGGGATCGCGTCATAATCTTCCTCGTCCGGCTGACCCAGGTTCGCAGTATATGCATAAGGAACCGCTCCCTTCTGGCGCATCCACAGCAGTGCAGCGCTGGTATCCAGGCCGCCAGAAAAAGCGATGCCAATACGTTGTCCTACCGGGAGATGCTTGAGAATCGTCGTCATATAATAAAACCCTGCTTGATTGACTGATTAGAGACCGCTTTCGCTCTCGATGCATGTTTATGCAAAATAAGTGAGTATTCATTTAATCATCTTTTATCGACGACCGAAAGAGACGTGTGCGTTTTTTGTAAAAATTTCCCTTTTATTGCCCTGGCCGAAGTTGGGTTGACAGGTGGGGTCAACTATCAATATACTGAATGCCGATTTTACGTCCCGTCTTCGGTACCAAATCCCAGCATTATTTGCAAATTCTGTCCAAAACGCGTAGAATTTGCCACGTTTCAGGCGCGGGGTGGAGCAGCCTGGTAGCTCGTCGGGCTCATAACCCGAAGGTCGTCGGTTCAAATCCGGCCCCCGCAACCACTTTCCCATAAAGTTCTTTTTCAAATATACTGTGAAGACTTAGAGCCTTCGTAGCTGGATTTGAAAAAATGCTTTCGGAGAGTGCTCCAGGCCACAGTTGTGGCTATAGGGTTCAGTTATCTAAAGCCCCGATTTATCGGGGTTTTTTGTTATCTGACTACAGAATAACTGGGCTTTACGCCCTTTTTTTATGTCTTGGGGGTGGGCTTGTCCACATTAGAGCAAAAATTAACAGAGATGATTACTGCGCCGGTCGAAGCACTGGGCTACGAACTGGTCGGCATCGAATTCGTTCGCGGCCGTACATCCACACTGCGCATCTATATTGATAGTGAAGATGGCATCAATGTTGATGATTGTGCTGATGTCAGCCACCAGGTGAGTGCGGTTCTTGATGTTGAAGATCCGATTACCGTTGCGTACAACCTGGAAGTTTCCTCACCTGGCCTCGATCGTCCGATGTTCACGGCCGAGCACTACGTGCGCTTTACCGGTGAAGAAGTGGCTCTCGTTCTGCGTATGGCCGTACAGAACCGCCGTAAATGGCAGGGAATTATCAAAGCCGTTGATGGTGAAATGATCACGGTGACAGTCGAAGGCAAAGATGAAGTGTTCGCGCTGAGTAATATCCAGAAGGCGAACCTGGTTCCCCACTTTTAACAGTCTGGATTGAGGTGAAAAGCCCGCGATGAACAAAGAAATTTTGGCTGTTGTTGAAGCCGTCTCCAACGAGAAATCACTGCCGCGTGAGAAGATTTTCGAAGCGCTGGAAAGTGCACTGGCTACAGCAACCAAGAAAAAATACGAACAAGAGATCGATGTTCGCGTAGAAATCGATCGTAAAAGCGGTGACTTCGATACATTCCGTCGTTGGGTAATCGTTGAAGAAGTGACCCAACCGACCAAAGAGATCACCCTGGAAGCGGCACGTTTTGAAGACGAAAGTCTGAACGTGGGTGACTACGTTGAAGATCAGATTGAATCTGTTACCTTCGACCGTATCACCACCCAGACCGCGAAGCAGGTTATCGTGCAGAAAGTTCGCGAAGCCGAGCGCGCGCTGGTTGTCGATCAGTTCCGCGATCAGGAAGGCGAAATCATCACTGGCGTGGTGAAGAAAGTGAACCGCGACAACATCTCTCTGGAGATCAAATCCGAAGGACTGCCGGGTAACGCTGAAGCCGTCATCCTGCGCGAAGACATGCTGCCGCGTGAAAACTTCCGCCCAGGCGATCGTATTCGTGGTGTGCTGTATGCCGTACGTCCTGAAGCGCGTGGTGCACAGCTGTTCGTGACGCGTTCTAAACCAGAAATGCTGGTTGAACTGTTCCGTATCGAAGTGCCGGAAATCGGCGAAGAAGTTATCGAAATCAAAGCGGCGGCCCGCGATCCGGGCTCCCGTGCGAAAATTGCGGTGAAAACCAACGACAAGCGTATCGACCCGGTCGGTGCTTGCGTCGGTATGCGTGGCGCACGTGTTCAGGCGGTTTCTACCGAACTGGGCGGCGAGCGCATTGATATCGTTCTGTGGGACGACAACCCGGCGCAGTTCGTGATCAACGCAATGGCACCGGCTGATGTGGCGTCTATCGTTGTTGACGAAGACAAACACACCATGGATATCGCTGTAGAAGCGGGCAACCTGGCGCAGGCGATTGGCCGTAACGGTCAGAACGTACGTCTGGCGTCACAGCTGAGCGGCTGGGAACTCAACGTGATGACCGTTGATGACCTTCAGGCCAAGCATCAGGCTGAAGCCCACGCGGCGATCGATACCTTCACCAAATACCTGGACATTGACGAAGACTTCGCCACTGTGCTGGTTGAAGAAGGTTTCTCTACGCTGGAAGAACTGGCCTACGTGCCAATGAAAGAGCTGCTGGAAATTGACGGTCTGGATGAACCAACCGTTGAAGCCCTGCGTGAACGCGCTAAAAACGCACTGACCACCCTGGCGCTGGCTCAGGAAGAAAGCCTTGGCGATAAGAAGCCGGCTGATGACCTGCTGAATCTGGAAGGTCTTGATCGTGCGATTGCGTTCAAGCTGGCTGCCCGTGGTGTTTGTACGCTGGAAGATCTCGCTGAGCAAGGCGTTGATGACCTGGCCGATATCGAAGGTTTAACCGACGAGAAAGCCGGCGAACTCATCATGGCCGCACGTAATATTTGCTGGTTCGGCGACGAAGCGTAATAAACTGTAGCAGGAAGGAACAGCATGACTGATGTAACTGTAAAATCGCTGGCTGCTGAGATTCAGACCTCCGTGGACCGCCTGGTACAGCAATTTGCTGATGCAGGGATCCCGAAGTCCGCTGATGACTCGGTGACCGCGCAAGAAAAACAAACCTTGTTAGCGCACCTGAACCGTGAACACGGCTCTACGCCTGACAAGTTAACGCTACAGCGTAAAACGCGTAGCACGTTGAACATCCCTGGTACCGGTGGCAAAAGCAAGTCGGTACAAATTGAAGTCCGCAAGACGCGCACCTTTGTAAAACGTGATCCGCAAGAGGCAGAACGCCTTGCCGCGGAAGAGCAGGCACAGCGTGAAGCGGAAGAACAAGCTCAGCGTGAGGCAGAAGCCACTGCCAAACGTGAAGCAGAATTAAAAGCTGAACGTGAGGCCGCAGAAAAAGCGAAACGCGACGCCGGTGAAAAAGCGAAGCGTGACGCTGCGGAAAAAGACAAAGTGAGCAATCAACAGACCGACGAAATGACCAAAACTGCCCAGGCTGAAAAAGCCCGCCGTGAAAATGAAGCTGCCGAGCTGAAGCGTAAAGCGGAAGAAGAAGCCCGCCGCAAGCTTGAAGAAGAAGCTCGCCGCGTCGCCGAAGAAGCGCGTCGCATGGCAGAAGAAAACGAGAAGAATGGTGTGAATACCGCTGAACCAACTGAAGATACCAGCGATTATCACGTCACCACGTCTCAGCATGCGCGTCAGGCAGAAGACGACAACGACCGCGAAGTAGAAGGTGGTCGTGGTCGTACTCGCAGTGCAAAAGCTGCGCGTCCTGCGAAAAAAGGTAACAAACACGCTGAATCAAAAGCTGACCGTGAAGAAGCGCGTGCAGCGGTTCGCGGCGGTAAAGGTGGTAAGCGTAAAGGTTCCGCTCTCCAGCAGGGCTTCCAGAAGCCTGCTCAGGCCGTTAACCGTGACGTTGTGATCGGCGAAACCATCACCGTTGGCGAACTGGCTAACAAGATGGCGGTGAAAGGCTCTCAGGTCATCAAAGCGATGATGAAACTGGGCGCAATGGCCACCATCAACCAGGTCATCGACCAGGAAACCGCACAGCTGGTTGCCGAAGAGATGGGCCACAAAGTTATCCTGCGTCGTGAAAACGAGCTGGAAGAAGCAGTCATGAGCGACCGTGATACGGGCGCAGCGGCTGAACCGCGCGCACCGGTTGTGACCATCATGGGCCACGTTGACCACGGTAAAACCTCTCTGCTTGACTACATTCGTTCTACTAAGGTTGCCTCCGGCGAAGCGGGTGGTATTACCCAGCACATCGGTGCTTACCACGTAGAAACCGAAAACGGCATGATCACCTTCCTGGATACCCCAGGCCACGCAGCGTTTACCTCAATGCGTGCTCGTGGTGCTCAGGCAACGGATATCGTTGTTCTGGTTGTTGCTGCCGACGATGGCGTGATGCCGCAGACCATTGAAGCTATCCAGCACGCGAAAGCGGCGCAGGTGCCTCTGGTTGTTGCAGTCAACAAAATCGATAAGCCAGAAGCCGATATGGATCGCGTGAAGAACGAACTGTCCCAGTACGGCGTTATGCCGGAAGAGTGGGGCGGTGAAGCACAGTTCATCCCTGTATCTGCAAAAGCGGGTACCGGTATCGACGACCTGCTGAACGCCATCCTGCTTCAGGCTGAAGTTCTGGAGCTGAAAGCGGTTCGTAAAGGTATGGCGAGCGGCGCGGTAATCGAATCCTTCCTGGATAAAGGTCGTGGTCCGGTTGCAACCGTTCTGGTTCGCGAAGGTACTCTGCACAAGGGCGACATCGTTCTGTGTGGTTTCGAATACGGTCGCGTTCGCGCGATGCGTAACGAACTGGGTCAGGAAGTGCTGGAAGCGGGTCCGTCCATTCCAGTGGAAATCCTGGGGCTGTCCGGTGTTCCGGCTGCCGGTGACGAAGTAACCGTCGTACGTGACGAGAAGAAAGCGCGTGAAGTCGCTCTGTATCGTCAGGGTAAATTCCGTGAAGTGAAGCTGGCTCGTCAGCAGAAATCTAAACTCGAGAATATGTTCGCCAACATGACCGAAGGCGAAGTTCACGAAGTGAACGTTGTTTTGAAAGCGGACGTTCAGGGTTCTGTGGAAGCGATCTCCGACTCCTTGCTGAAACTGTCTACCGACGAAGTGAAAGTGAAGATCATCGGTTCTGGCGTAGGTGGTATCACCGAAACCGACGCAACTCTGGCAGCAGCGTCCAACGCGATCCTGGTTGGCTTCAACGTTCGTGCTGACGCATCTGCGCGTAAAGTGATTGATGCTGAAAGCCTGGATCTGCGTTACTACTCCGTCATCTATAACCTGATTGACGAAGTGAAAGCAGCGATGAGCGGCATGCTGTCTCCTGAGCTGAAACAGCAGATCATCGGTCTGGCTGAAGTACGTGACGTGTTCAAATCACCGAAATTCGGTGCGATCGCGGGCTGTATGGTTACCGAAGGGACCATCAAGCGTCACAACCCAATCCGCGTACTGCGTGACAACGTGGTTATCTACGAAGGCGAGCTGGAATCCCTGCGCCGCTTTAAAGATGACGTTAACGAAGTCCGTAACGGCATGGAATGTGGTATCGGCGTGAAGAACTACAACGACGTTCGCGTTGGCGATATGATCGAAGTGTTCGAGATCATCGAAATTCAGCGTACCATCGCGTAATCTTCGTCAACTGAAGATTAATTAGCGTAGGCCGGGTAAGCGAAGCGCCACCCGGCAGTAATTTTAAAAAGGGGCTTAAGCCCCTTTTTTGTCTGGAGAATTTATTATGGCGAAAGAATTTGGTCGCCCACAGCGCGTCGCGCAGGAGATGCAGAAAGAGATCGCTCTCATTCTGCAACGTGAAATCAAAGATCCACGCGTGGGTATGATGACCACCGTGTCTGGCGTGGAAATGTCCCGCGACCTGGCGTACGCCAAAGTGTTTGTAACTTTCCTGAATGACCAGGATGAAGACGCTGTGAAGAACGGCATTAAAGCGTTGCAGGAAGCCTCTGGTTTCATTCGCTCTCTGCTTGGCAAAGCGATGCGCCTGCGTATCGTGCCAGAGCTGACCTTCTTCTACGACAACTCGCTGGTTGAAGGTATGCGTATGTCCAACCTGGTGACCAGCGTGGTGAAACATGACGATGAGCGTCGTGTTAACCCGGCGGACGACAGCAAGGAGGACTGATGAGTCGTCCTCGTCGTCGCGGTCGTGACGTGCATGGCGTGCTCTTGCTGGATAAACCACAGGGCGCATCCAGCAACGACGTGCTGCAAAAAGTGAAGCGTATTTATAACGCCAACCGAGCAGGGCACACCGGCGCGCTGGATCCGCTGGCAACCGGCATGCTGCCGATCTGCCTGGGGGAAGCGACAAAGTTTTCCCAGTACCTGCTGGATTCCGATAAGCGCTACCGCGTGATTGCCAAACTGGGCCAGCGCACGGATACCTCCGATGCAGATGGCCAGGTGGTGGAAGAGCGCCCGGTGACCTTCAGCGCAGAGCAACTTGATGCGGCGCTGGACAGCTTCCGTGGTGATACGCTACAGGTGCCGTCGATGTATTCGGCGCTGAAATATCAGGGCAAAAAGCTCTACGAATATGCACGTCAGGGCATTGAGGTTCCGCGCGAAGCTCGTCCGATTACCGTGTATGAGCTGCTGTTCATTCGTCACGAAGGTGATGAACTCGAGCTGGAAGTACACTGTTCGAAAGGGACCTATATCCGCACCATCATTGATGACCTCGGTGAAAAGCTGGGCTGCGGCGCGCATGTGATTTATCTGCGTCGTCTGGCGGTCAGCAAATATCCGGTCGAACGCATGGTGACGCTTGAGCATCTGCACGCCCTGATTGAGCAGGCGCAAGCGCAGGGCGTTGCGCCGGCCGATCTGCTGGACCCGCTGCTGATGCCAATGGACAGTCCGGCAGTGGACTTCCCGGTTGTTAATCTTCCTTTAACATCGTCCGTTTACTTTAAGAACGGAAACCCGGTTCGCACAACGGGGGCACCGCTTGAGGGCCTGGTACGCGTGACGGAAGGTGACGAAGGGAAATTCATCGGTATGGGCGAAATGGACGGCGAAGGGCGTGTGGCGCCGCGTCGTCTGGTCGTCGAATATCCGGTCGAAGCGTGACGGTGATAACGCCTTACCTTGCGATAAGCAGGGGAGACGAGTAGAATATCGCCGCTTAACGCCTGGTAAATTGTTTAACAATCTGCGGGGCGTACATGGGATAGCTGAATTAGAGATCGGCATCCTTACATTCTTTATACTTTGGAGTTTGAAAATGTCTCTAAGCGTTGAAGCTAAAGCTAAAATCGTTTCTGAGTTTGGTCGTGGTACTAACGACAGCGGTTCTACCGAAGTTCAGGTTGCACTGCTGACTGCACAGATTAACCACCTGCAAGGTCACTTTGCAGAGCACAAAAAAGATCACCACAGCCGTCGTGGTCTGCTGCGTATGGTTTCTCAGCGTCGTAAACTGCTCGACTACCTGAAGCGTAAAGATGTTGCACGCTACACCGCGCTGATCGAGCGTCTGGGTCTGCGTCGCTAATTCTTGCGAGTTTCAGAAAAGGGGGCCTGATGGCCCCTTTTTTCAACCAGACGGCAGCAATTCAATGGAAACTATTGTATTGTTGCTATAAATGATCTTCATTGCAGAGGTTCGCGCGGCTAATGAGAGGCTTCACCCATGGGGGTGTCGGTTGTCATTAGTCGCGAGGATGCGAAGAAGGTCGGGTTAAATCGTCAGCACACCTGAGGTGTGCTTTCAAACATTTAAGAAAGGACAGAACTTTGCTGAATCCGATCGTTCGTAAATTCCAGTATGGTCAGCATACCGTCACGCTGGAAACCGGCATGATGGCGCGTCAGGCTACTGCTGCCGTTATGGTAAGCATGGATGACACTGCTGTATTCGTTACCGTAGTTGGCCAGAAAAAAGCTAAACCAGGTCAGGACTTCTTCCCGCTGACCGTTAACTACCAGGAGCGTACCTACGCTGCCGGTAAAATCCCAGGTGGCTTCTTCCGTCGTGAAGGCCGTCCAAGCGAAGGCGAAACCCTGATCGCGCGTCTGATTGACCGCCCGGTTCGTCCGCTGTTCCCGGAAGGCTTCGTGAACGAAGTGCAGGTTATCGCAACCGTTGTTTCCGTTAACCCGCAGGTTAACCCGGACATCGTTGCGATGATCGGTGCGTCTGCTGCCCTGTCACTGTCTGGTATTCCATTCAATGGTCCAATCGGTGCTGCGCGCGTGGGTTACATCAATGATCAGTACGTGCTGAACCCAACTCAGGAAGAGCTGAAAGAGAGTAAGCTGGACCTGGTTGTCGCCGGTACTGAAGCCGCGGTGCTGATGGTTGAATCCGAAGCTGAACTGCTGAGCGAAGATCAGATGCTGGGCGCTGTGGTCTTCGGCCACGACCAGCAGCAGGTTGTTATCCAGAACATCAACGACCTGGTGAAAGAAGCCGGTAAACCACGTTGGGACTGGCAGCCAGAAGCGGCAAACGACGCGCTGAACGCACGCGTTGCTGCACTGGCAGAATCTCGTCTGAGCGACGCATACCGCATCACCGACAAACAGGAGCGCTATGCTCAGGTTGATGTGATCAAATCTGAAGTGACCGCGACCCTGGTTGCCGAAGACGAAACGCTGGACGCTAACGAAATTGGCGAAATCCTGCATGCCATCGAGAAAAACGTTGTTCGTAGCCGCGTACTGGCAGGCGAGCCGCGTATCGATGGCCGTGAAAAAGACATGATCCGTGGTCTGGACGTGCGTACTGGCGTACTGCCACGTACTCACGGTTCTGCGCTGTTCACCCGTGGTGAAACGCAGGCGCTGGTAACCGCGACCCTGGGTACTGCACGTGACGCACAGATCATCGACGAACTGATGGGCGAGCGCACTGACAGCTTCCTGTTCCACTACAACTTCCCTCCGTACTCTGTGGGCGAAACCGGTATGGTTGGCTCACCGAAGCGTCGTGAAATTGGTCACGGTCGTCTGGCGAAGCGCGGCGTGCTGGCAGTGATGCCAGAAGCAGACAAATTCCCGTACACCGTACGTGTGGTGTCTGAAATCACTGAATCCAACGGTTCTTCTTCCATGGCTTCCGTGTGTGGTGCTTCTCTGGCGCTGATGGATGCAGGCGTGCCAATTAAAGCCGCCGTTGCGGGTATCGCAATGGGTCTGGTGAAAGAAGGCGACAACTACGTTGTTCTGTCTGACATTCTGGGTGATGAAGACCACCTGGGTGATATGGACTTCAAAGTGGCGGGTTCCCGCGACGGTATCTCTGCTTTGCAGATGGATATCAAAATTGAAGGTATCACCAAAGAGATCATGCAGGTTGCTCTGAACCAGGCTAAAGGTGCGCGTCTGCACATCCTGGGCGTGATGGAACAGGCTATCAACGCGCCACGCGGTGATATCTCTGAATTCGCTCCGCGTATTCACACCATCAAGATCAATCCAGACAAGATCAAAGATGTTATCGGTAAGGGCGGTTCCGTTATCCGTGCACTGACCGAAGAGACGGGCACCACCATCGAAATCGAAGATGACGGTACTGTGAAGATCGCAGCAACCGACGGCGAGAAAGCGAAATACGCTATCCGTCGTATCGAAGAGATCACGGCAGAAATCGAAGTGGGCCGTATCTACAATGGTAAAGTGACCCGTATCGTTGACTTTGGCGCATTCGTTGCCATCGGTGGCGGTAAAGAAGGTCTGGTACACATCTCTCAGATCGCTGACAAGCGCGTTGAGAAAGTGACCGATTACCTGCAAATGGGTCAGGAAGTACCGGTGAAAGTTCTGGAAGTTGACCGCCAGGGCCGTATCCGTCTGAGCATTAAAGAAGCAACCGAGCAGTCTCAGCCTGCTGCGGCGCCGGAAGCTCCGGCTGCTGAACAGCAAGGCGAGTAAGGTTGCCATTTGCCCTCCGCGCAGGCGGAGGGCTTATTATCAGGCAGGACGCCTTGTTAAGCCGCCGGGGGACAGGACGTTCATCCAATAGTTGTCTTCGGGAGTGGGAAATGAAGCCTTTTTTGCGCTGGTGTTTCGTTGCGACAGCTTTAACGCTGGCAGGATGCAGCAACTCTGCCTGGCGTAAGAGCGAAGTCCTCGCAGTGCCATTGCAACCGACTTTGCAGCAGGAAGTCATTCTGGCACGCATGGAACAAATACTTGCCAGTCGGGCTTTAACCGATGACGAACGCGCACAGCTTTTATATGAGCGCGGAGTGTTGTATGATAGTCTCGGTCTGAGGGCACTGGCGCGAAATGATTTTTCACAAGCGCTGGCGATTCGACCTGATATGCCTGAAGTATTCAATTACTTAGGCATTTATTTAACGCAGGCAGGCAATTTTGATGCTGCCTATGAAGCGTTTGATTCTGTACTTGAGCTTGATCCAACTTACAACTACGCGCACTTGAATCGCGGTATCGCATTGTATTACGGCGGACGTGATAAGTTAGCGCAAGATGATCTGCTGGCGTTTTATCAAGACGATCCTAATGATCCTTTCCGCAGCCTGTGGCTTTACATCGTTGAGCAGAAGCTTGATGAGAAGCAGGCCAAAGAAGCACTGAAACAGCGCTTCGAGAAATCGGACAAGGAACAGTGGGGATGGAACATTGTCGAGTTCTACCTGGGCAACATTAGCGAAGCAACGCTGATGGAACGCCTCAAGGCGGACGCAACGGATAACACCTCGCTCGCTGAGCATCTCAGTGAAACCAACTTCTATTTAGGTAAGTACTACCTAAGTCTGGGGGATATGGACAGCGCTACGGCACTGTTCAAATTAGCGGTTGCTAACAACGTACATAACTTCGTTGAGCACCGTTATGCATTGTTGGAATTATCGCTCTTGGGCCAGGAGCAAGACGACCTGGCAGAATCGGACCAGCAATAGCTGACGACATAAACATCAGCCCGTAATCTTTTGATTGCCATCACCTTCACTGGTGAGGGCGTTGTTGTTCGTCAATACACCTAATTTGAGCCGGTTCACACTTTTCAATGAAAATTGCTAATCATTTTCACGATGAGCTAAGTAGACTGGCCGCCATTAATATCGAGGCACTTGTACTACATGGCTGAATTCGAAACCACTTTTGCAGATCTGGGCCTGAAGGCTCCTATCCTTGAAGCCCTTAACGATCTGGGTTACGAAAAACCATCTCCGATCCAGGCTGAGTGTATCCCACACCTGCTTTCTGGTCGTGACGTGCTGGGCATGGCCCAGACTGGTAGCGGTAAAACCGCAGCATTCTCGCTGCCGCTGCTGAACAACATTGATCCGGACCTGCGCGCGCCGCAGATCCTCGTCCTGGCTCCAACCCGTGAACTGGCTGTTCAGGTTGCTGAAGCCATGACGGAATTCTCTAAACATATGCGCGGCGTAAACGTGGTAGCCCTGTACGGCGGCCAGCGTTATGACGTGCAGTTACGCGCCCTGCGCCAGGGCCCACAAATTGTTGTCGGTACGCCGGGCCGTCTGCTGGATCACCTGAAGCGCGGTACCCTGGACCTCTCTAAACTGAGCGGCCTGGTACTGGACGAAGCCGATGAAATGCTGCGTATGGGCTTCATCGAAGACGTAGAAACCATCATGGCGCAGATCCCGGAAGGTCATCAGACCGCTCTGTTCTCTGCAACTATGCCAGAAGCGATCCGTCGCATTACCCGCCGCTTCATGAAAGAGCCGCAGGAAGTGCGCATTCAGTCCAGCGTGACCACTCGCCCGGACATCAGCCAGAGCTACTGGTCTGTATACGGCATGCGCAAAAACGAAGCGCTGGTCCGTTTCCTGGAAGCGGAAGATTTTGATGCGGCGATTATCTTCGTACGTACCAAAAACGCGACCCTGGAAGTGGCTGAAGCCCTGGAGCGTAGCGGCTACAACAGCGCAGCGCTGAACGGCGACATGAACCAGGCCCTGCGCGAGCAGACCCTGGAGCGTCTGAAAGACGGTCGTCTGGATATTCTGATTGCAACCGACGTGGCAGCACGTGGTCTGGACGTTGAGCGTATCAGCCTGGTTGTAAACTACGATATCCCAATGGACTCCGAGTCTTACGTTCACCGTATCGGCCGTACCGGTCGTGCGGGTCGTGCGGGCCGTGCGCTGCTGTTCGTTGAGAACCGCGAGCGTCGTCTGCTGCGTAACATTGAACGCACCATGAAGCTGACCATTCCAGAAGCTGAGCTGCCAAACGCAGAACTGCTGGGCAAACGCCGTCTGGAAAAATTCGCCGCGAAAGTACAGCAGCAGCTGGAAAGCAGCGATCTGGATCAGTACCGTGCGCTGCTGTCCCAGATCCAGCCTGTCGCTGAAGGCGAAGAGCTGGACATGGAAACCCTGGCCGCAGCACTGCTGAAAATGGCGCAGGGCGAACGTAGCCTGATCGTGCCACCTGATGCGCCGATGCGTCCTAAGCGTGAGTTCCGTGACCGTGACGATCGTTTCGAACGTCGTGGCGACCGTAACGACCGTGGTCCACGCGGTGACCGTCCAGAGCGTGGTGGTGAAGACCGTCCACGTCGCGAGCGTCGTGACGCTGGCGAAATGGAACTGTATCGCATTGAAGTGGGCCGTGATGATGGTGTTGAAGTTCGTCACATCGTTGGCGCGATCGCTAACGAAGGCGACATCAGCAGCCGTTACATTGGTAACATCAAGCTGTTCGGTTCCCACTCCACCATCGAGCTGCCAAAAGGCATGCCGGGCGAAGTACTGCAACACTTTACTCGCACCCGCATCCTGAACAAGCCGATGAACATGCAGCTGCTGGGCGATGCACAGCCACGTCCTGACCGTGGCGGCGAACGTCGTGGCGGTGGTCGCGGTTTCGGTGGCGAGCGTCGTGAAGGCGGTCGCAGCGAAGGTCGCGGTGGTGAAGGCCGTCGTTTCTCCGGTGAGCGCCGCGAAAACCGTGGTCCACGCCGTGAAGAAGGTGCCAGCCGTCGTCGTTTCGGTGACGCGTAAGCCTTTCGCTTCTGACGTAAAGTAAAATATACAGCCCCGATAGTCGCTATCGGGGCTTTTTTTATTCCTTTTGTACTCTTGTACTGGTACAGTGCAGCACACTAAAATGCAGAACCACATTTTTCACTGGAGATAAGGCCGCATGGCAACACTAACCACCACCCAAACGTCACCTTCGCTGCTTGGCGGCGTGGTGATCATCGGCGGAACCATCATTGGTGCCGGGATGTTTTCCCTGCCTGTGGTCATGTCCGGTGCGTGGTTCTTCTGGTCGCTGGCGGCGCTGGTTTTCACCTGGTTCTGCATGCTTCATTCCGGGCTGATGATCCTTGAAGCAAACCTGAACTATCGCATTGGCTCCAGCTTCGACACCCTCACCCGGGATCTGTTGGGCAAAGGCTGGAACCTGGTGAACGGGCTGTCCATCGCGTTTGTACTCTATATCCTGACCTACGCGTACATTTCAGCGAGCGGGTCGATTCTGCATCACACCTTCTCAGAGATGTCGCTGAACGTTCCGGCGCGTCTGGCGGGTCTCTGCTTCGCGCTGGGCGTGGCGTTTATCGTCTGGATGAGCACCAAAGCGGTCAGCCGCATGACGGCAATCGTGCTGGGCGCAAAGGTCATCACCTTCTTTCTTACCTTCGGCAGCCTGCTGGGGCACGTCACGCCGGCCACGCTGTTTAACGTTGCCGAAACGAACACCTCTTATACGCCGTACCTGCTGATGACCCTGCCGTTCTGTCTGGCGTCGTTTGGCTACCACGGTAACGTACCGAGCCTGATGAAGTACTACGGCAAGGATCCGCGCACCATCGTGAAATGCCTGGTTTACGGCACGCTGCTGGCGCTGGCGCTGTATGTGATCTGGCTGCTGGGGACGATGGGTAACATCCCGCGTCCGGAATTTATCGGCATTGCGCAGAAGGGCGGTAACATTGATGTGCTGGTACAGGCGCTGAGCGGCGTGCTGAACAGCCGCAGCCTGGATCTGCTTCTGGTGGTCTTCTCGAACTTTGCGGTGGCGAGTTCATTCCTCGGCGTGACGCTGGGCCTGTTTGACTACCTGGCGGATCTGTTTGGTTTTGATGACTCTGCGACGGGGCGCTTCAAAACGGCGCTGTTGACCTTCCTGCCGCCGATTGTGGGCGGCCTGCTGTGGCCGAACGGTTTCCTCTACGCCATCGGCTATGCAGGACTGGCGGCCACCATCTGGGCGGCGATTGTACCGGCGCTGCTGGCGCGCAAATCACGTAAGCGCTTCGGCAGCCCGAAATTCCGCGTCTGGGGCGGAAAACCGATGATTGCGCTGATCCTGTTATTTGGTATCGGTAACGCGGTGGTGCACGTGCTTTCGAGTTTTAATCTGTTGCCTGTGTATCAGTAAAACGTGCGGTCTGAACCCCTCACCCCGGCCCTCTGCCGCAGGGAGAGGGAGAAAAGAATGTAGGCCCGGTAAGCGAAGCGCCACCGGGCAAAGCAAAAAACTACCCCACCAACTCCTCTTTCACCTGCATTGCCAAATCAAACGAATGCAGACGCGCCTGGTGATCGAAAATCTGGCCGTTAACCATAATCTCATCCGCCTGGGTTTCACGCAGCACCGACTCCAGCCCGTGACGCACTTTCGCCTTATCACCTACCAGCGACATACTCAGAGCCTGCTGCACGCCATACTGCTCGGAGGCCGACCACAGCTGATGCATATTCTCTACTGGCGGCGGCAGCTGGCCCGTCTCACCGCGACGCAGCTTCACAAACGCCTGCTGCATGGAGGTGAACAGGAATTCCGCGTCGCGGTTGCTGTCGGCGGCAATGATATTGATACAGACCATCGCGTACGGTTTCTCCAGACGCTCGGACGGTTTGAAGTGCGTGCGGTAGAGATGCAGCGCCTGATGCAGCATATCCGGTGCGAAATGCGAGGCAAACGCAAACGGCAGCCCCAACTGGGCGGCGAGCTGCGCGCTGTACAGACTTGAGCCTAACAGCCATACCGGGATCTTTTCCCCGTACCCCGGCACAGGACGCACGTGCGGGTTCGGATCCCGCGCGTCAAACCAGTCCACCAGCTCCGCCACATCGCGCGGGAAGTTATCGATATCGCCGCTCATATGGCGACGCAGGGCGCGCAAGGTCGGCTGGTCGCTGCCCGGCGCGCGGCCAAGCCCTAGATCAATACGGCCCGGATAGAGGGTATTCAGCGTCCCGAACTGCTCAGCAATCACCAGCGGGGCGTGGTTTGGCAGCATCACGCCGCCGGAGCCCAGGTGCAGTGTGGTGGTATTCGCCGCCAGATAGCCAATCAGCACCGAGGTGGCGGCGCTGGCGATGCCCACCATATTGTGGTGCTCCGCCAGCCAGTAGCGATGATAGCCGCGCTTTTCGGCAAGCTGAGCAAGATCGAGAGAGTGCGTGAAGGCTTCTCTGGCCGAGGAGCCTTGTGGGATCGGCGCCAGATCCAGCACCGAAAACGGAATGGTTTTGTCAGTCATAACAGCTCACTTTGTCGACGGTCAATCTTTAATACTGCATTAAAAAATGATAACCGTTGTTAACAAAGTGAGCCTTTTTTATGCCTGCAATTCCAGCCCGGCGAGACGTCGCCAGTAACCGTTGCAGTCGCTGTTTGCCGTCAGAGGCAGCGGAGCAGCGCCATTTTCGTTGGCGCGGAAGGCGTCCAGCATCGCGAAAACGCCGGTATCAAGCGGCGAAAGCCGCACCATATCCACCAGCCCGTGCATTGACGCCAGCTCGTTGCCGAGGTTATAGACGTAACCGCTCATGGTCTGAATGCCGTTAAGAACAAACACCTGCTGATTCTCCTGCGACAGCATGCTGCGGCCGTTCGGGTACTTAATGCAGCAGGTTTCGCACTCGTCTTTCGGACGGTCTTCCGAGCGTGCGGTAAAGCAGCGGGCAGAGTAGGCCAGCGGCAGATGCCCATAGCTCAGCACTTCCACTTCAAACTTGTTGCGAATGCCCAGCTCTTCGCACTGTGTGAGCAGGTTGGCCAGCCAGTCGCGGGAGAGCTCAACCGGCATGCACCAGCGGGTCATCCCCTGTTTGAGCAGCAGGCGCAGGGTCACCGCGTTATAGCAATTCAGCGCATGTCCGGCGACAAACGGCAGCTTACGCTCGCCACACATGTTCACCACGCCCAGGTCGCTCGCCTCCAGCAGGAACTCGCCGTTTTCGACGTAGCGCTTCAGCTCGCCCAGTTCAGAGGACGCCTGCACCAGCGCCAGCGTCGAGAGCACCACCTGCTTGCCGCTGCCGGCCAGGCTTTTCGCCATATCCAGCCAGTCGCCCACTTTGGTGGCGCGGCGCTTGCTGCACACCGCTTCGCCGAGGTAAATCACATCGGCGCTGCTGTTAGCCGCCTGCTGGTAAAAATCTTCCAGCGTCTCTTTTGGCCAGTAGTAAAGCACCGGCCCTAATGAATATTTCATGATTATCTCACTGCCATTTACGGTGATACGCGCCGAGCGTGGTTTGGGTGCCTTCGGACATCGCGCCGAGCGTCTCCATCCATGCCGCCTGCGGGGCGTAGTTTTGCGGGTCCGCCATGCAGCGGTCGATGGCCTGACGCCACACCTTTGCCACCTGGCTCACGTAGGCCGGGCTGCGCTGGCGGCCTTCGATTTTCACCGAGGCAATATTGGCGGCCAGCAGCTCTGGCAGCAGTTCCAGCGTGTTGAGGCTGGTGGGCTCCTCCAGCGCGTGGTAGCGCTCGCCGTCCACCAGATATCGGCCTTTGCACAGCGTCGGGTAGCCCGCGTTTTCACCGTCCTGATAGCGGTCAATTAACACGTCATTCAGGCGTGACTCCAGTCCCTGCGGCGTTTGCTGCCAGCGAACGAAGCGGGCAGGCGAGCAGGCGCCGACGGTATTTGGCGATTCGCCGGTCAAATACGAGGAAAGATAGCAGCGGCCTTCGGCCATGATGCACAGGCTGCCGAAGGCAAAAACCTCCAGCGGCACTGGCGTGACGCGCGCCAGTTGCTTAACCTGATGAATAGAGAGTACGCGCGGCAGCACCACGCGAGCCACGTCAAAGTGTCGATGATAAAAACGGACGGCCTCTTCATTGGTGGCCGATGCCTGAACAGAGACATGGCGCTCAATATGCGGATAACGTTCTGCCGCATACTCAAGCATGGCGAGGTCGGCCAGGATCAGCGCATCGGCGCCCAGCTGGGCCGCCATATCCACGGCGCGCTGCCAGCGGGCATAGCCATCAGGATGGGCAAAGGTATTGATGGCGATGTGCAGTTTGCGCCGGTGCTGGTGGACGAAGTTAACGGCTTCCTGAAGCTTTTTCTCCGTAAAGTTAAGACCCGCAAAATGGCGGGCGTTGGTATCATCTTTCAGCCCGATATAGACCGCATCGGCCCCATTTTCGATGGCCGCCTTAAGCGCCGGAAGGTTTCCGGCAGGGCAGAGCAGCTCCATAATTTATCCCGATGTTGTCGATCGCAGGGATCGTAAAAAATGTTAACGAGCTGGGATTTTAATTAACCCATACGCGACAATTTTTGATTTAAGGCAGCTAATGGCGTATTGATGGCACCAATAATGAGGTACACCGGACAACGGTTTGTTGATTTACGCCGCTATCTTCTTGTCGGGATATGGCAAAATAGCAGGACTATAGCTATCAGGGAGTAAAGCTCGTGCTGGATAAACTGCGTTCACGTCTCGTACAATTTGGTCCATCAATGCTGAGCGTGCCGGTAAAACTGGCGCCGTTCGCCCTTAAACGCCAGGTGCTGGAGCAGGTACTGAGCTGGCAGTTCCGCCAGGCGCTACAGGACGGTGAGCTGGAGTTTCTGGAAGGCCGCTGGTTAAAGATTGAAGTGCGCGATATCGGGTTGCGCTGGTTTACTTCCGTTGAGAACGATCGGCTAATTGTCCGTGAAACCGCCGAGGCTGATGTCAGCTTTAGCGCGGATGCCAGCGATCTGCTGATGATCGCCGCGCGCAAACAGGATCCGGACACCCTCTTCTTCCAGCGTCGTCTGGTGATTGAAGGCGACACGGAGCTCGGTCTGTACGTCAAAAATTTAATGGATGCCATTGAGCTGGAGCAGATGCCGAAAGCGCTGCGTATGATATTGATGCAAATGGCAGATTTCGTTGAGGCCGGGCTAAAAACCCCGCCGGACAGTAAACACACTTCAGTAGGTGAACCATGCTGATTCGAGTCGAAATTGGGATTGATGCGCCGGGTATCGATGCGTTGTTACGCCGCTCTTTTGCAGGCGACGCCGAAGCCCAACTGGTTCACGATCTTCGCGAAGATGGCCTGATTACGCTGGGCCTGGTTGCCACTGACGATGAAGGGCAGGTGGTCGGCTACGTGGCCTTCAGCCCAGTGATTGTGCAGGGTGAAGAGTTGCAGTGGGTCGGCATGGCGCCGTTGGCGGTGGATGAAAACTACCGTGGCCAGGGCCTGGCGCGCCAGCTGGTCTATGAAGGACTGGATTCACTGAATGAATTTGGCTATGCCGCTGTCGTCGTTCTGGGCGATCCGGCGTTCTACGAACGTTTAGGTTTTGAGCCAGCGTCCAGATACGATCTGCGCTGCAACTGGCCGGGCACGGAAACATCTTTCCAGGTGCATCCTCTGGCAGATGATGCGCTCGACGGCGTTACCGGTCTGGTGGAGTACCACGATCATTTCAATCGTTTTTAAGCAGGCTTTCGCGTAGCGCCTCGAAAGAGCCGTCCCCGTTGACGAGACGCTCTTTCTGGCGCTTTGTCAGCTGCTTGATGCGGTATTCCAGCCTGAGCGCCAGGGATCTGTCGCCCACGGCGGCTGAAAACGCTAACTGAAGTTCACCTTTCCCCCGTAGTGCTTTCGCCCCTTTCCCCGTTTGATGTTGTAAAAAACGCCGTGCCACATCGGTAGTGATCCCGGTGTAGAGTGCGTTATCAGCGGTTCGGACAAGATAGAGAAACCAGCACACAGTAAACAGATTCAGTATGTTAAGGTGAACGCACCATAGCATGAGAGAGAGCGAAAATGGAAACACTGGCCGCCATTAACCGCTGGCTGGCAAAGCAGCATGTCGTGACCTGGTGCGTCTGTAAAGACGAGGAGATGTGGTGCGCAAATGCCTTTTATTACTACGATCCCGAGCGCGTGGCCTTTTACGTAATGAGCGAAGACAAAACGCGGCATGCGCAGATGACGGGCCAGCAGGCAAAAGTGGCAGGTACGGTAAACGGTCAGCCTAAAACTGTTGCGCTGATCCGCGGGGTCCAGTTCAAAGGTGAAATTCGTCGCCTGGAAGGGAAGGAGAGCGACGCGCAACGTAAACGCTATACGCGCCGCTTCCCGGTGGCTGCGGCGCTAAAAGCCCCGGTGTGGGAAATCCGCCTTGATGAGCTGAAATTTACCGACAACACCCTGGGCTTTGGTAAAAAGCTGCACTGGTTACGCGCCGAGCAGGCGTAGCGCTTCACGGTTAAACGCCGGCAGATCGTCCGGTGTACGGCTGGTGATCAGCTGATCGTTATCGTTCACCACTTCCTGATCGTAGAACTCGGCTCCCGCGTTTTTCAGATCGATAACGATCGGCTTCACCGCGGTGAGCTTACGCCCGCGTACCACCTCGGCGCTGATGAGCAGCTGCGGACCGTGGCAAATGGCAAATACCGGTTTACCGGTGCCGACGAAGTCACGGGTAAAGTTGACGAAACGCTCGTCTCCGCGCAGGGAATCCGGTGAATGGCCGCCCGGTAACAGCAGGGCGTCGAAATCCGACGGGCTGACGTTATCAATGGATTCGTCAATGGTCACGCTGGCTTCGCCCTTATGGCCCTTCACGGTTTTACCCGCTTCTTTCTCGATGGTGACCACCTCGTGGCCCGCCTTCCGGAATGCCTCTGCTGGCGATGTAAATTCTGAATCTTCAAACTCGTCGGTAATCAAGACTGCGATTTTTTTACCCATGCTTCCTCCGTTGTTTTCGCTTCAGACTGTTTTTTTCCCGTTTGTGGTAAATACTTACCGGTAACAGACTTTTAAGTGTGGTAGAGCAGGCCCAGAACGCAAACGGACAATTCTGTAAAGGGGATAAGATGAGTCAGGTACTGATTACCGGCGCAACCGGGCTGGTGGGTGGACATCTGCTGCGGCTGCTGATCCAGGATCGGCATATCAACTATATCGCCGCCCCGACGCGTCGCCCGCTGTTGGATATCACCGGCGTCTATAACCCGCACGATCCACAGCTCACCGACGCGCTGGCGCAGGTGCAGGATCCCATTGATATCGCCTTTTGCTGCCTTGGCACCACCCGGCGGGAAGCGGGCAGTAAAGAAGCTTTTGTCCATGCGGATTACACGCTGGTGGTGGATACCGCCCTGACGGCGAAAAAGCTGGGCGCAAAACATTTCCTGGTGGTCAGCGCGCACGGCGCGAACGCAGGCTCGCCGTTTTTTTACAACCAGGTGAAGGGCAAAATGGAAGAGGCGTTAATCGCGCAGAAATGGGAGCGCCTGACCATCGCGCGGCCTTCCATGCTGATGGGGCACCGTGACGAACGTCGTTTTAACGAGTCTTTTTTCGCTCCGCTGTTTCGCATTCTGCCGGGTAACTGGAAGTCCATCGAGGCGCGGGATGTCGCGCTGGCGATGCTAAAAGAGGCGCTGGCTCCGTCGCAGGAGGGGGTTAATATTATCCCTTCGGCAAAACTGCGTGAAATCGCGCAGGGCGAGGCGTAAACTTCCCCGGCTTATTAAATAACACCTTCCGGGGAATGGTATGACTGGTCAGTCTTCATCTCAGGCGGCAACACCTGTTCAGTGGTGGAAGCCCGCACTCTTCTTTCTCGTGGTCATCATTGGCCTCTGGTATGTGAAATGGCAGCCGTACTACGGTAAAGCCTTCACCGCCGCCGACACCCACAGCATCGGTAAATCGATTCTCGCGCAGGCCGATTCCAGCCCGCTACGCGCGGCGTGGGATTACGCAATGGTCTATTTTCTTGCCGTCTGGAAAGCGGCGGTATTGGGCGTATTGCTGGGCTCGCTGATTCAGGTACTTATCCCGCGTAACTGGCTGGTGAAAACCCTGGGACAGCCGCGCTTGCAGGGCACGCTGCTGGGGACGATTTTCTCCCTGCCGGGCATGATGTGTTCCTGCTGCGCCGCACCGGTGGCGGCGGGTATGCGCCGACAGCGCGTGTCGATGGGCGGCGCGCTTGCCTTCTGGATGGGTAACCCACTGCTGAACCCGGCAACGCTGGTGTTTATGGGCTTCGTTCTCGGCTGGCATTTCGCGTTTATCCGTCTGGCGGCTGGCCTGCTGACGGTGGTGCTTGTCGCTACGCTGGTGCAGCACCTGGTGAAAGACAACGAGGCCGGGTCTGCTTCCGTTGAGCTGGACGTCAGCGAGCCGCAGGGCAGTTTCTTTGCTCGCTGGGGCAAAGCGCTGTGGCAGCTTTTCTGGAGCACCATTCCGGTCTATATCCTGGCCGTACTGGTGCTGGGGGCCGCGCGCGTCTGGCTGTTCCCGCATGCGGATGGCGCTATCGACAACACGCTGATGTGGGTGATTGCGATGGCGGTGGCCGGTTGCCTGTTCGTGATCCCAACCGCGGCGGAGATCCCGATTATTCAGACCATGATGATGGCCGGTATGGGGACCGCACCAGCGCTGGCGCTGCTCATCACGCTGCCGGCGGTGAGCCTGCCGTCGCTTATCATGCTGCGTAAGTCATTCCCGGCGAAAGCGCTGTGGCTGACTGCGGGGCTGGTGGCGTTGAGTGGAGTGATTGTGGGGAGTATGGCGCTTGTGTGAAAGAAAGCCCGGTGGCGCTTGCGCTTACCGGGCTTACAGTCAGGTGTGAATTACTTAATATAAGTAAACGCGGTGGTGACGTGCTTCACGCCGCTCACCCGGCTGGCGATATCCGCTGCCGCTTTCCCTTCACGTTCCGTCACCAGACCCAGCAGGAACACTTCGCCGTTCTCCGTGGTCACTTTCACGTTTGAGGATTTCACCTGGTCGGTACCCAGCAGCTGGGAACGCACTTTGGTGGTGATCCAGGTATCAGATGACGCGGTGCCGAGACCAATCGGCTGGCCCTGGCGGATCTCGTTATACACTTCCGCCGTGCCTTCCACACCCATCGCGATCTGTTTGGCGCGCGAGGCGAGTTCAGGATTTGGCGCCTGGCCTGCCAGCAGCACTTTGCCCTGATAAGCCGTCACGTTGATGCGTGCTTCCTTCTTGATCTGCTCGTCTTTCGACAGCGCACTGTTTACGCGCAGCTCAAGCGTACCGTCATCCACCTGCGTCCCAACGGTACGCGGATCGGTCGCTGCTTTGGTGCCGACCGCTGCGGTGCCGACTACAGCGGCAGCGATGCATCCCTGAAGCAGTAATGCAGACATCACGACTGCAAGGGCCGATAAAACCTTCATGAGAACTCCTTAATCATCCTGGTGAGGGAAAAGCGTGTTATCGATCAGATCGCATAAGCAGTTCACCGTGAGCATATGCATCTCCTGGATGCGGGCGCTACGGTGCGAAGGAATGCGGATCTCCACATCCTGCGGCCCCAGCAGGCCAGCCAGCTCTCCGCCGTCGTAACCGGTCAGGGCGACAATCGTCATATCCCGGGTCACGGCCGCTTCAACCGCTTTAACGATATCCCGGCTGTTACCGCGCGTGGAGATCGCCAGCAGCACGTCTCCGGCATGGCCTAAGGCGCGCACCTGCTTGGCGTAGATTTCGTCATGCAGACGATCGTTGGCAATCGCAGTTAAGACCACGTTATCGGTGTTTAGTGCAATGGCAGGTAAACTCGGGCGCTCGGTTTCGAAGCGATTGATCATGCTGGCAGCAAAATGCTGTGCGTTGGCGGCGGACGTGCCATTGCCACAACAGAGGATTTTGTTGCCGTTGAGCAGCGACTGAACCAGTGTCATCGCTGCACGCGAGATCGCGTCCGGAAGGGCTTCCGCCGCGGCAATCTGCGTTTGAATGCTTTCTGTGAAGCACACTTTAATTCGTTCGAGCACGGTATCCCTTTAAAATCTTATTTATGCGTCTTCGCCAAACGCGTTTTTAAGCCAGTCGATCGCATTTCCGGTGAAGGCTACCACATCGAAACGGCAATCCACAGTATCAAAACTCCCATTATGGCGGGCAAGCCACAAGTGGGCAGTCTGTAATAATTTTTGTTGTTTGGCGAGCGTCACGCTGGCGGCAGCACCGCCAAAACGGGACGACTGTCGGTAGCGAACTTCAACAAACACGATGGTCTGACCGTCTTTCATGATCAGGTCAATCTCGCCGCCGCGCCCGCGAACGTTGGCGGCGACAAAGCGCAGTCCTTTGCCTTCAAGCCAGCGACGCGCCTTTAACTCCCACGCGTCGCCGGTCTGTTTACGGCTTAACTGGCCGGGACAATCTGCCCCTGCTGGTATTTGAGCCATGATAACTTCCTGTTAATCACACAATCCTGATCGGCGGTCAGATCGCCGGTATTCCCGTTAAGCTCGAAGCCCGGTACCTGGCGCATCTGGGTGAAGTGGTTTGCCAGCGCCCAGGCATCGACGCCCATCGCGTACAGACGCGCCAGGGAATAGTCATTGCGCACCGCGCCCAGCGCCTGCTGCATCAACTGCGGGTTGCTGCCTGCCAGCATCGGGATCTCGCTGTATTGCAGTCCTTCCATTTCCAGACGGAAATCCGGGCCTGCGGTACCCTGTGCGCTGCGTGAGCTGGCGTAGAGCGTTGCGCCGCTCTGGCTGCCGTTACGCATGGCGATCATCGGTTTGATAAAGGCGATCTCTTCCGGCGTAGCGACGATGTACGCCGAATCCACTTTACCGCCGCCGCTGATTTGCGCGTCGGTAGGGGGCGCCGGGATCGTCAGACCGCCGATGGTGACGCTCTGCTGCTGCGGCAGGCTGGCGGATACCGGGCTACCGTTGAGGGCAATACCTGCCCCGCCGTTCACGCCCGCTCTCAGTTCGGCAGCTGAGCCAAATTTCTGCTGCAACACCACGCCACCGCCAAGGGTCTGCCACTCTTGCGCAAACGCGTTGGCAACGCGATCGCCCAGCGTGCTGCGTGGGATCAGCAGCAGCGGCGCCTGCTTGCCCTGCTCGTGAATATGACGGGCCGCATCGCGGGCTTCATCCTCCGGAGAGAGGGCGAAGTAACAGATATTGGCGCGGTTCTGAACCTGCTCAGGCTGGTTAAGCGCCAGCACGTTCAGCGTGGTGTTGCTCTTCATCAGCGCTTCCACGTTGTTTTTCAACAGCGGGCCGACAACGATGCTAGCCCCGTCCTGCTGAACCTGCGCCAGCACCTGGTCAAGCGGCTGGGCGCTGGTGTCGTAGATTTTCAACTCTGCACCAGGGTTAGCGCTGGTGGTGGCCACAGCCTGCGGCTGGGTTGCTGGCTGCTGTTCCGGCTGCTCGGTTTGCGGCTGAGGTTGTTCTGCCGTCGCGGGCGCCGGTGTTTCAGCCGGGGCCTGTGTTGCCGCAGGCGCAGGGGGAGCGGGCTGCGTCGTTGGGGCGGTAACCGGATTCTGCATGGTGCCCTGCGCAGGGGTTTGCGCGGTGGTCAGGTCGCTGGTTTCGGCGGCGGACGGGCTGACAACGTCATTCACATTCGCCGCCTGTGCTGCCTGGGTCGGAACCGCGCTACCGCTGACGGCGGTAGTGCCGTTTTTCGCGGCTTCGAAACCTTGCTGAATGGCGCGACCAAACACCGCTGCCTGACCGTTTAACGGCAGCAGTAGGGCGATTTTGCTGGTGGAGGCGGGCTTAAAGTTTTGCACGTTCACCAGCTGCGTTGGCAGCATTTTCGCTCCCGGGTTTTGCGGGTAACGCTTTTGCCAGTCGGTAATGCCAGCTTTCAGCATGTTCGGATCGCTGCGGTTGTTGAACCACATCTGTTGCAGATCCAGCCAGCCTTGCAGAACATTTTCATCGGCGTTGATTACCAGCGCTTTGGCCTGATCCTGGGTCATGGAGGCGAGCGCCTGCCAGGTTGCATCAATATTTTTTTGCTTGTCCGCACCCGCGAGCAGAGGCTCCTGGGCAATCAGCGCGCGGAGTAGCGTCAGGGAAGGGCGGCCCTGCTCAGCGGTGATACCGGCCTGCCAGAAACGGGCCTGCTGGTTTTTATCCAGCGTGCTGAGATCGATGGTGCCGAGGATCTTCTTCGCGCCGTCGTAATCTTTTTGCGCGACCTTCAGTTCTGCCGACAGCAGCGTCTGCTCATGGCGCTGAGTGTCGTTAAGATCCTGCGGCAGCTGGCTGAACAGCTCGGCGGCCTGCTGGGTTTTCCCTTCTTTCAGCAGTGCACGAATGGCGAGTAATTGCCAGTTGATCCTGGTATCATTTGTACTCTGCGACATTTGTTGCAGATAAAAGCCAGAATCAGCCTGAGCGGATCCCTGCATATGAGCAGTGCTCTGGTCAGGTGCCTGGGTGCCGCAGCCTGTAAAGATCAGAGCTGCCAGCAGGAGGGGCACGCTGTGCGCGGCTTTTTTACGAAGAAACGTTAACGGTACCATACTGTATCCAGTGATTTTTTTACGCAATGCTCAATATTAAATCGGCAATACGGACGAAACAATGAAACAACACGAAACGGCAGATAATTCTCAAGGCCAGCTTTATATTGTACCTACTCCTATCGGGAATTTGTCTGATATTACCCAACGTGCGCTCACCGTATTGCAAGCTGTTGATTTAATTGCTGCTGAAGACACCCGTCATACCGGTTTACTGCTACAACACTTTGCCATTAACGCCCGTTTGTTTGCCCTGCACGATCACAATGAGCAACAAAAAGCCGAAACGCTGGTGGCGAAGCTTAAAGAAGGGCAGAACATCGCGCTGGTCTCCGATGCGGGAACGCCGCTGATCAACGATCCGGGCTACCATCTGGTACGCACCTGCCGTGAAGCAGGCATCCGCGTTGTGCCGCTGCCCGGGCCGTGCGCGGCGATTGCGGCGTTAAGCGCTGCGGGCCTGCCGTCCGATCGTTTCTGCTACGAAGGCTTCCTGCCTGCTAAATCCAAAGGCCGTCGCGATGTGTTAAAGGATCTGGAAGCTGAACCGCGTACGTTGATCTTCTACGAATCAACTCACCGTCTGCTGGAAAGCCTGGAAGATATGGTGACCGTCTGGGGCGAAGGGCGCTACGTGGTGCTGGCGCGCGAGTTGACCAAAACGTGGGAAACCATTCACGGTGCGCCGGTTGGCGAACTGCTGGCGTGGGTGAAAGAGGATGAAAACCGCCGCAAGGGCGAAATGGTGCTGATTGTTGAAGGGCACAAAGCGCAGGAAGACGCTCTGCCTGCCGATGCGCTGCGTACGCTGGCTCTGCTAAAGGCTGAACTCCCCCTGAAAAAAGCGGCGGCGCTGGCGGCGGAGATCCACGGCGTGAAGAAAAATGCACTGTATAAATATGCGCTGGAGCAGCAGGGGGAGTAAGCCCCTGCCGCCTGTTTTGCCGGGTGGCGGCTTCGCCTTACCCGGCCTACACCGTGTCAGAGCCTCACTATTTCCCCGGCATCGCCTCAAACACCAGCGTTTCCAGCGGTTGCAGCGTAATTACCACAGCGTTTTTATACTCCTCTGGTACGGTCGAATTACTGCCGTACACGGCTTTCAGGGTAAACTGCGAACGCTCTCCTGCCGGGATCTCAAAATCTTTGGTTAAATCCAGGTAGTAACGTTGCGGCTTATCCGACGGGTTGCGTAGGCCAAAAATCGCTTTGTCTTTACTCCATGAGGCCCAGCCGTAAACCTGAAGCGAAGTTGGGTCACCGCCAATCCAGTGAGTATCCACCAGCACGCTGGCATTCTCACGCGACCATTTCGCCGCCTGCGCCAGGGTATCCCACTTCGCCTTATTCAGCATGGACGGCGTGATGTACAGCTCCTGAAGCTGAGTTCCGGTTGCGAAGTAGCTCCAGACCTGATCGGCAAAATCGCTGTCTGTTTGCACTTTCTCGAGTCCATAGTAAGCGTTCTCTGCGCTGACGATCCCGTGGTACATCAGTGAGTTCAGCGGGAACAGAGGACCTTTGCGCACGATGGATCGCCAGGTTTCGGCATCGCGGTAGGTCATCCACTGCTGCACTGGCGTGCCGGGGCCGTACAGGTTGATATCATCGCCCTGACGCCAGATTGAATCAGCATAGAACAGCCAGGACGGGCTGGCGTCGGTGCCGGTGGTCAGGTTGATAAACAGGTTCGGGTTTGCGCTGCGCATGTTGTGCAGCAGGGCAATGGATGCGTCAAAATCCGATGCAAATGGGCTGCCCTTGATATGCGAATTGGCGTTACCCATTCCGTCGAGCTTGAACGAGGTAATGTGCTCGTTTTTGATCAGCTTAATGATCTGATCGTTAAAGTTTTTAAAATAGTTCGGCCCCGACAGCGCCAGCTTGCCGTCTACGGTTTCAAAACCATACTCTTTTGCATGCGAGACGCGAATATCGCGCGGCTTGTTGTATCCGCCCCACGGAGAAAGCCACAGCCCAACCGAGCTGTGCAGGCTGTCGGCTTTTTCCCTGACTTTGCCAAAACCGTTGCTGAATGCCGGGCCAAAAAGCCAGCGTCCGGTGCGATCGTCCCAGCCATCGTCCAGCAGGAACGCGTCCAGCGCCACCCCGCGTCCGGCAATAAATTCTTTATTCCATTCGTCCATCCGCCCAATGACATCCTGCTCGGAGTAAGGGGTAAAGAAACCGATGTCCATCCAGCTGTTGTAGTGCAGATAAGGCTTATAAGGCCGCGGACGCACGGCATCGATAAACTGGTTTACGCTGCGGCGCAGCTGATTAGTTTCCGGGAAAGTGCCGAACCAGGTGGTAAAACTAACCGGTGTCTCAGGCAGAATTGGCGTTTTCAGCTCCACGTTGAGGTTCGTGGTGGCTTCATAAGCGTAAGTATTCACAATCGGTTTGTCTGGCAGGATGAAGAACGAGTCGGCCACGATTGGCGAGCTGTTAATCGCCCCGTCAACGTAAGGTGCCTGAGACTGCTTCTTCGTCGGGAAGAAGGTAATTTTCGCTACGTCCCGCGGCTGCCCGACGGCGGCGATGGTGTAGCCGATGCTGGCGTATTTTCCCTTCACCAGGTTCAGTTTCACCGTTACGTTAAAATCCGGATGCGTAAAGTCGATGACTATCGCATTGTCCTGCTTTTCGACGTGCTTGATTTTGAAATCAGCGGTGTGGATTTTTGTTTCATCCGGCAGCGTCAGAAAGAACAGCTCCTGGGGCGTGAGCGGATGGTTAGCTTTGCTGTCCGTTACTACTACCGTTGCATTTGCATCATCAAACGAAAGGGCAATATTGTCGTTACTGAGCGCGTAGTTTGCTGCCGCCGCGCCGTGAGAAACGCAGAGAGCCAGCAGCGAGAGAGTGAGCATTTTTTTCATCGGGGTAAGATCCTTATCAGTAATGCTTCAGCATTCGGTTGATGGACTGTTCCAGCCAGTAGCGCTGGGTGCCGAAGTTAATACGCAGGTAGTTTTCGCCGTTTTGTACGTAGTGGCTGCCATCTTCGATGACCACGCCAGCCTGTTTGGCGAAATGTTGGGTTAGCGCCGTCGCACTGCGATCGTCCGCACTGACGTCTATCCAGGCGAGATACGACGACTCCGGGTTCATCATCTTCCATGCAGGGAAGTGGGTCTGGATAGCATCCGCAAGGTAGCGGGCATTGCCGCGCAGATAACCATTCAGCGCGTCGAGCCATGGCAGACCCTGCTGATAGGCCAGAATAATTCCCCACACGCCGAAGATATTGGGCGAGGTAATGGAGTTCTTCTCCAGCTGCTGGCGGAAACGCTGGCGCAGCGAATCGTCTGGAATTATCGAGTAGGATGTTTTTAGCCCGCCAAGGTTGAACGCTTTATTGGGGGAGGTCAGCACAATCAGGTTGTCCTGGGCGGCACAGCCCGAAGTCAGACAGCTGACGAATGTACCGTCCAGAATGTGCTCGGCGTGAACCTCATCAACCACCAGAATCGTGCCGTAGCGCTTACAGAGATCGGACACCTGGCGTATCTCATCCGCGCGCCAGATTCGGCCCGAAGGGTTATGCGGCGAGCAGAAGAACCACAGTTTTGGACGGTGAGTTTTGAGCTGAACTTCAATCAGATTAAAATCCAGGTGATAGCGGTTTTCCTTCACGCTCAGCGGATTTGCAAGCACCCGCACGCCCTGTCGCTGTGTCGCCATCGCAAATGGGTCATACACCGGGGTGTTCATCATCACGCAGTCGCCGGGTTTGCAGAACGCCTGAACCGTATAGTGCAGCGTGGAAACGGTGCCGTAGGTCAGGGTGATCCATGACTTATGCACCTCAACCTGATGACGGGTGCGCTGGAAGGCGATGACCGCATCGTAGAATTCGTCGAAGCACCAGGTGTAACCGAAGGTGCCATGCTCCACGATGCGCTGGAAGCCTTCAATCACGGCGGGTGGCGAGGTGAAATCCATGTCTGCTATCCACAGCGGGATAAATCCCTCCGGGACATCACCGAAACGCGAGCACACAAACGCATGATCCCATTTACGGCATTTATCGCTTTTACGCTCAATGATTCTGTCGAAATCAAACACAACGTCCCCCTGTTAAATTAAGGCTTCAATGCCGGATTTGACGCTCTGCACCTGCGGGCCGATGATCACCTGAACGCTGTGGGCATCAAGCACCACGACTGACAAGGCGCCCGCGGCCTTCAGCGCCTGCTGGTCGATAAGCCCCATATCTTTCACCACCAGACGTAAGCGGGTGATGCAGTTGTCGAGCGACTCAATATTCTCTTTACCGCCAAGCGCGCGAAGAATAAGCCCATGATCGTATTTTGATTTTCCACGTGCCCGGGTATTGGCTTCCACCGCCTGGAGCGCACCCTGCGCGTCAACCTCACGGCCCGGCGTTTTAATATCGTGCCTGAGGATGTACCAGCGGAAGACGAAGAAGTAGATAGCAAACCAGGCCATACCCACCGGGAACAGCAGATACCATTTGGTCGACATCCCCTGCATGACGCCGAAGATCAGCAGATCCAGAATGCCGCCGTCGGTGTTGCCGATAGTGACGCCGAGAAGCGCCATCACCATCAGCGCCAGGCCAGACATAACGATATGAAACGCGTAAAGCACAGGGGCAATAAACAGGAACAGGAACTCAATCGGCTCTGAAATACCCGTGACAACTGAAACCAGCACGCCAGAAAGCAGCAGCCCTTTAATCACCGGACGGTTTTCCGGACGCGCGGTGCGGTAGATAGCGTAAGCCACGGCAGGCAGGCCGAAGATAAAGGTCGGCATAAACCCTTGCGATAAAAATGCCGTAACGTGCGGGCTAAACGGCAGGCCGGCTTTCAGCTCGGCGTAGAAAATGTTCAGCGCACCGGCCACTTCCTGGCCGTTAACCATCTCAATGCCGCCCGCCGGGGTGAAGCGCACCATCGCCAGCAGGATGTGGTGCAGGCCAAAAGGTTTGAGCAGCAGTACGCCCACGCCATACAGGAACGGCCCAAAGACGCTGGTGCTCTGGATGATATGACCAATCCCGGCAATGCCCATTGCCACATATTCCCACAGCAGGGGGATGAACAAGCCGACCAGCGACAGGGTGAGGGCGGTAACAATCGGTACAAAACGAATGCCGCTAAAGAAGGCAAACGCGTCGTGCAGCACCGTGTCCTGGAAGCGTTCGTGCAGGAAGTAGGTGATCACCCCTACCACAATGCCGCCGAGCACGCCCATCTCCAGCGTTTGAATACCAAGCACGATGGATTGTCCCACCTGTCTCATGGTGGCGGCGTCCGCAAGCTGGTGGGTGGCGGTCAGGTAGTAGTTGATGCTCATGTTCATCAGCATGTAGCCAACGAATCCGGCAAAAGCGCCCACCGCTTTATTACGTCTGGCAAGGCCCATCGGGATCGCCATGGCAAACATCAGCGGCAGATAGGTAAAAGCAAAGCCGCCGACCATGGCGATAAAACCAAAGGTGAGCTGCGTTAACTCGCCGCCCAGAAAGGGAAAACTTTTGATGGTGGAAGGGCTGGTGACAGAACTACCGATACCTAACAACAACCCCATAAAGGCCAACAGCGAGACCGGGAACATAAACGTCTTTCCCAGGCTCTGGAAAAACTCCCACGCTTTCGATTTAAACGACTTTTCCTGTGTCATGTAGGGACTCCTCGTATTTTTAGGATAATGGAAGGCGCTGTCCGGCTTAAGGACGCGCCTTCATATTTGCGAGGCTTATAGTTATTTTTTTAGGTACTAACGTTATGCGCGATGGGTTCAGGCTTCAGCCGGAAGCAGCAGCCGGTTCGCCGAGCCGCAAACGGTGATTTTGCTTCTGACCACCTCTTTCATGGCATCCATGCCGACGCGCATGTAGAAGCGCGGATCGTTGCCCTGTGGGTTCTCGGCAAACCAGGCTTTGACTGCGTCAGAGAAGGCGATTTTCAGCTCTGTTGCGACGTTAACTTTGCAGACGCCCAGCTCAATGGTGCGGCGCACATCCTCATCCGGCACATCGCTTGCACCATGCAGCACCAGCGGCACTGTCACTACCTCGCGGATCTCGGCCAGCCGCTGGAAGTCGATTTTTGGGCGTTTGGTATAGAGACCGTGCGCGGTACCGATGGCGACGGCGAGGCTGTCCACGCCTGTCAGTTCGACAAAGCGTTTTGCTTCCTGCGGGTCGGTCAGGAACGCGCTTTCGGCGTCGACGCTCATGTCATCTTCCACCCCACCCAGTCGGCCCAGTTCGGCCTCGACGCTACAGTCGTTGAGGTGGCAGAAATCGACGACCGATTTCACCAGCTTGACGTTTTGTTCGAAGGGGTAATGGCTACCGTCGATCATTGCGCTACGTACGCCGGCATGGACTTTGCGGCGAATGTCGTCCAGCGATTCGTGGTGATCGAGGTGTAGCGCCAGCGGCATGTCATAAGTAAGGGAATACGCGCTGCACAAGGCGTAAATCTCTTCCAGCGCAATATGTTTAAACGTCCCCGGCGTACCCGCGAGGATCACCGGCGATCGCATTTCGCTACAGACTTCGAGGATCGCCTGGATCGTCTCGGCGTTATGGATGTTAAAGGCCGGAACGGCATAGCCCTTCGCCTGTGCGTCCTGCAAAAGATATTTGGTAGAAATAATACTCATGAGCCTGTCCTCTTAAGCCTGCCACGGATGAATAACGACGCCCTGGACCACACGGTTAACCGTACCGCTGGCGGATGGCGTATCCGGCGTATTGCCAACGTGCAGAGACTGGGTCAGTGCGAAGACCTGGGCGTACATCAGGAAGCAGAACGCCTGCTCCATATCGTTAAATGAACGGGAAGGCGGCAGCAGGATATGCGGGCCAGCTTCAATGACCGGATCCGTTTCGGCTGCAATGGCTACCACGCGCATAGCCTGACGATCGCGTCGCAGCTCGGCGAGCAGATCCAGATCGTACTGACGCGTGTACGGATGGCTGGAGACAAACACGACGACCAGCGTTTCGTTGTCCACCAGCGACTTAGGCCCGTGACGGAAACCCGTTGGCGAATCGTAGAATGCCGCCAGCTTGCCGGCGGTCAGCTCCAGCACCTTCAACGCTGACTCCCGTGCGGCGCCCTGTAATCCACCGCTGCCCAGATAAACAATGCGTTTCCACGGTTCGTTACCAAAGACGCCGGGGCTGAAATCGCCAAGCGACGTGAGGATCGCCTGACAGCGATCGGACACGTCGCGGAACGTTTTGCTGTTGATCGTTTCCGGTGCGAATACCGCCAGGCAGCTCGCCATCATGGTGGTGATGCTGCTTGTCATCGCGAACCCGCGATCGTGCGTTTCGGCTGGCATGAGCAGAGCGCAGGCGTTATCGCTGTCGACGGCATTCTGATACAGGCTGCCCGCTTCATTACAGGTGATCGACAGGTGGTAGCACTCCGGAACAAACTGATTCGCCAGCTCAACGGCAGCGACGCTCTCCGGGCTATTGCCAGAACGGGCGAAAGAGACCAGCAGCAGCGGGTGCGCAGGGCTGAAGTAATCCATCGGGTTGGTGACCAGATCGGTCGTAGGTATCGCGGTGATATTTTTTCTCGTGTGGCTGGCAAGCCATGGCGCAATGATGTCGCCGATAAAAGCAGACGTACCCGCGCCGGTCAGAACGATCCGCAGATCGGGCTTGCGCAACAGTGGCGTCAGAAAACTGTCGATCGACGCGCGCAGATTATCAATATTGTTGAGCGAGCGAAGCCAGCTGGCTGGCTGCTGGCGGATCTCTTTTTCGGTCCAGGTGCCGGTGGTGGTAGTGGTTTGTGGCATAACTCAGTCCTTAGTCGTGTGAATTCCACATCAGACGCTGGCAAATGTGTCGCTATCTTTCGTTTCGTTTCACTTGTTCACTTTAGCAGTTAAAGAAAATCTATAGAAAAGAAATCGAAAGTTCAATGGCGAAAAAGAAATAAAACGAAAAGTGTGATCGCGAAAGGAAAGGCGAAGATCAAGGAAAGGAAAAGAAAGGCCTTACGATCGTCTTCCGTAAGGCCAACAGAGCACACTGTGAAGGGGCTACAGGGAAAGAGCCTGACCCTGGATCCAGATCTGCCGGAGGTGTAAACCCGCATCGAGCGCAATAATATTGGCGCGTTTGCCTGGTGCTAACGATCCCAGCAGGTGATCCATACCGAGCAGACGGGCGGGATGCAGCGAGGCCATATGGATAGCGTTTTCTGGGGCGACCCCCGTATGCTCCACCATATTCCGCACGGCGGCATCCAGCGCGAGCGTGCTGCCCGCCAGCCCGCCCGAGGCCGTGCGAACAACGCCGCCCTGCATCTCGACACTTTCACCACACAACGTATAGCCCCCATCAGGCATACCCGCCGCCTGCATGGCATCGGTAATCAGCACCGTACGATCCTTCGCGCAGCAACAACATAGCCGCATGGCTCCAGGATGAACGTGATGCCCGTCGGCAATAAGCTCCAGCCACGCGCGTGGGTCCGTAAGCCCGGCGCCAACCATGCCCGGCTCCCGGTGGTGTAATCCCGTCATGCCGTTGTAGCAGTGCACCAGCCCGTCTGCGCCTGCATCAAATGCGGCCAGGGTTTGCGCGTATGTAGCGGCGCTGTGGCCCAGCATGACGCGTATCCCTTTTTGCTTGAGGTGATGGATCGCCTTCAGGGCATCCACTTTTTCCGGAGCAAGCGCCACCACCCGCAGCGTGTTCTGCGAAACCGCAATCAGCTCATCAAGTTCCGCGAGATCCAGCTCGCGAAACAGTTCTGGCGGGTGCGCCCCTTTGTTCTGCGGTGTAAAGTACGGGCCTTCCAGATAGCTGCCCAGGAGCTGCGCGCCGGGGCCACCGGCATGACAGCGCCGGGCAATGCGCCGTAACGCGCCATGGATCGCCTCCAGCGGAGCGGTGACGGTGGTAGGCAGAAACGCCCCTACGCCTTCACGCGCTTTATGTAAGGCTAACCGGTCCAGCACGTCGGGGGCATCATCCATCACATCCACACCCGCGCCGCCGTGGACGTGGATATCAATGTATGCCGGGCAAAGCAGGTCTGCCTCGCGGGTGTTAACCCCTGCCGGAATCGGCTCGATGGCGGTGATGACGCCTCTATCCATACGCAGCTGATGGTCATCCAGCCAGCCTTGCCCGGTAAGCAGACGACGCGCGCGCAGCAGCTGGCTCATATCCCTTCCTCGGCGGGCGCTTCCTCGCGACAGCGTGCAAGTTCATCCACCAGGCTGGTCAGGCCGCGATGGCCGCACTCCAGCGCCTGCAAACGAAAGGCTTCACTGCTTAATCCGTCGCGCTCCAGAACCATCTCCAGCAAAAGCTGGAGATTGGTGCCGGTGATCACTTCGCTGCCGGGGCGCTGCATCGCGAGGGTAGAGGCCACACGAAACGGCGTACCGCCGAGAAGATCGGTGAGAAACACGATATCGTGCTCTGCATCCAGTTCATTCACTGCCTGCTCAAGCTGCGCGGTCAGCCGCGCAGTGGTGGAGCTTTCCGGAAAATCGATGGCGATAAACTGCGGCTGTTCGCCGAGGATTTGCTTCATTGCCTGTTGCAGCCCGCTGGCAAAACCGCCGTGACCCGTCAAAATAATGCCTAACATCGCAACCTCTTTGCTTTTTACAGGAAGTGACAGAATTTACCGACAACGCCCAGCACCACGGTGATACCAATCAGGCGCAGTGGGCTCCAGCCACGGCGTACCAGCCAGAACATGGTCAGGGTGTAGACCAGCGGCAGAAAGGCGGGCATCAGTTTGTCGATCACATCGGTTTGCAGTTTGACGACCGCATCCCCGGCTTTAATCTCGAGTGTGGTATTCAGGCGCACATAGGTTGCCACCAGCGCGCCAATCACTGTCATTCCGACAATGGACGCAGCATGACCAACCTTTTTGGTGTTGGCCTTGATCAGCGGGATCGCGGCGACACCCATTCGGTAGGCATAGTGCGCCAGACCAAAACGCAGGCCGAGATGCACCACGTTAAACAGAACGATAAAGACCACGGCGCCAATAATGGATCCCTGTAGCGCCAGGCTGGCGCCAATCCCCCCGCAGATGGGCAGCAGGGTCAGCCAGAACATGGCGTCACCAATGCCACCGAGCGGTGCGCCAACGGCAATTTTAGTGCTCTGGATGCTGTTCACATCCTGCTTGGAACGCTCCATTGCCAGAATAATGCCGATGACGAAGGTCACCAGGAACGGGTGGGTGTTAAAGAAGCCCATATGGCCTTTCATGGCGCGCGCCAGGTCCCGCTTATTGGTGTGGATCTTTTTCGCGCGGGCAGTAGCCCATACAGCCAGCCGGAGGCCTGCATACGCTCGTAGTTAAACGAGGCCTGTAGCAGCATGGAACGCCAGGCGACACGGTTAATATCCTTTTTCGTTAGCTCAGCGCCAATACTCTGATCTTCGTAGACGTTTTCATTCACGCCGGTCAGCAGTGTCTCTTCACTTTCAGACACGCCCGGCAGGGTGGTGTGATTAGATGCCATCTTCAAATTCCTCTTTCTGGGCCGCAGGCGCCGTGGGTTCAGGCGATTTGCGCAGCAGGTCGATCAGCGCCATCGCCAGTGCAGCCGCGGCAATCGCCAGCACCGGGAGTTTCAGCCAGGCCGCGGCGACAAAGCCGATAATGAAGTAAGGGATGTAAACGTTTTTCATCATGATCTTCAGTAGCACGGCGAAGCCGATCGCTGGCATGATGCCGCCCGCGACGCCGAGACCGTCGATCAGACGTTCCGGCAGCACGTCAATGGCGGTTTTCGCATGTTCAGCGCCGAAGTAGATGGGCAGAAATGCGCACAGGAAGTAGAAGACGCCGAGCGCCAGCAGTGCAAGATAGTTGACCCGTTCAATACCACGGGTGTCTGCGTTAGCCGCCATGCGATCGCAGCGGGACATCACGCCGGACATCACCGAGAAGAGGAAGGTGATCCCCATCTGAACCGCCACGGCAAACGGCACGGCGACCCCAACGGCGACATCCGGCTTCACGCCTGTAGTAATGGCAAATGTGGTGCCAACGATGGTGCCGATAATCACGTTTGGCGGCTGCGCGCCCGCCAGCGGCGCGAGTCCCATCCAGACCAGTTCTAACGTACCGCCGGTCAGAATTCCGGTGTGCAAATCGCCCAGAATCAGGCCAACCAGTGGCCCGAGCACCACTGGACGGTGCATGTGTGTTAAGCCGTTAAACATATCCAGGCCCGCTATAAAGGCGAGAAGCCCCAGCGCGAAAGCCTGCAACAGACTGATTTCCATTGTGAATCCCTCAGAGCAGTTTAAAGAGATCCAAAGCAGTCTCTGTTGGAACGCCCTGAACGAAGCATTCCACTCCGGCCGCCTTCAGGCCGTTAAACGCGGCGATATCGTTCGCGTCTACAGATACCGTTTTGGCAATTTGCTGTTTGCCACTGGCGTAATGCATATTTCCGACGTTAATACGGGTGATGGGCACGCCGCCCTCGACCAGCGTTAAAAAATCAGCCGGTGTTTTACAGACCAGCAGAATTTTCTGCCGGTCGGCGGCGCGATGAATGTTGTCGATCACTTTTTGCAGAGACCAGAAACGCACGGCGATGCCTTCCGCAAGCACCATCTCCATCAGGTTTTGCTGAACCGGATCGTCTGCAACCTCGTCATTTGCCACCAGCACCAGGTTCGCCCCCGCAAACCCCACCCACTGTACGCCCACCTGACCGTGGATCAGGCGTTCATCAATGCGGCATAAGACAATGTTTGGCATAGCGTTTTCCTCTTTTTAATTATGCGTGTTGAGTCGTTACGCCTTCGCAGGCGGCATGGTACTGATGGAGTATGTCCTGAATGTGGTCGAGGATGAGTTCCCGTGGTGTGGAGCTGAGAGCACCATCGCGAACTTTGCTGTACTGCAACGGCAGATACTGGCTGATCAGCGGCAGCGGGATCGGTTCATCCGCCAGGTTGCGTACCAGCCGCTCAAAGGCGTCGTCAATCTGGCTGTCTGGCCAGTAATAGCGCACGCGGTCGGAATAGCTGTAACCGCGGGCCAGGCGACGGGCATTGCCGTCGCCGTGATAGTGGCTTTGCCAGTATTCCGGGCGATCGAGCATCACGTTTTCCAGGACGTGACGCAGCCCTGAGCAGGCTTTTGCCGGCAGCAGCTCTTCTTCAATTGCTGCCAGTGAGAACAGCGCTTCGCGCAGCGCGAAGGTTAGCGCAGGGCCGACTTTCAGAATGGCGAAGTGATCTTTCACCAACTGGCGCAGCGCCTGCGGCGTCTGGTAATCGGTAGAGTGTGCTTCAAATACCAGCGTGTCGTAGGCTTCAACCATCTTGCTCAGCGCGACGGCTTTATGCGGTTGATAGTCACAAACGTGCGCATGGTCGAACTCAACGCCAGGCTGAACGACCAGGCCAATAATGCGCGGCCAGATGTCGCTTAACCCTTCCTTCTCGAATGCGTGGCGGTGTGCCTCAAGCGTGGCGCGTGCCGCCTCTGGCGTGGTGACCTCAAGCTCGGTCAGCGTCTCGTGTGCCCCACCGGGAACCGGAACTTCCGTGCCGATAACGTAGACCAGATCGGCTACGCCAAATTGCTCGAGACAGGTGGTTTCGGCAATTTTAGCCAGCCGAGCGGCACGCCCGGCAACGATTGCATCGGTTAAAGGAACCGGGTCGTCTTCGCAGGACATGCTGCAATCGAGGTGAATTTTTTAAATCCGGCCGCCACGTAGCTTCTGATCAGATCGTCGGCGTTCGCCATCGCCTGCAAAGCTGGCAGGTTTTGCCAGCGGTTTGGACCTAAATGATCGCCGCCAAGGATCAGCTGTGAGGTGGGGAAACCGAGGGATCCCGCCAGCTTGCAGACAAACCCATAAAAATCGGCGGGCGTCATACCGGTATAGCCGCCAAACTGATCCACCTGGTTTGAGGTGGCTTCAATCAGCAGAGGCGTCTGTTGTGAATGGGCGTAACGTATTGCAGCTTCAAGTACCAGTGGATGTGCGGAACAGACGGCATAAATCCCGTTTGTATTCCCCCGTTTATGTTGTTCCACCATTTCTGTCAGATGTTTCACTTTCCTCTCCATTTCGGATGGTGTTGGTATTCATCTTTCGTTTTGTTTCATTTGATACTGCATTATGGTGATGTAAAAATAAAACGAAAGATAATAGTTTTCCGATCTGTTTCACAAAAGAAACATAATGAAAGGTTTCAGCGGCGATTAAGCTTGCGTCCGCCTACCATACAGGGCTTGCATTCCCTCAAAAGAAAGGCGTTAATAAGAAAAACGAAATGAAACGAAAGTTTATTTACTAAGGAGCTCGTATGAGCAGCACCGATTCATCCGCAGAGAAGCGCATCACCGGCACCAGTGAAAGGCGAGAGCAGATCATTCAGCGGTTGCGGGCGCAGGGAAGCGTGCAGGTTAACGATCTTTCTATTTTATTCGGCGTGTCGACGGTGACGATCCGTAACGATCTGGCCTTTCTGGAAAAGCAGGGGATTGCCGTTCGCGCTTACGGCGGCGCGCTGATTTGCGAAGGCAATGCCCCCGGCGTGGAGCCATCCGTTGAGGACAAAAGTTCCCTTAATACGGCAGTGAAGCGCAGCATCGCGCAGGCGGCGGTTGAACTGGTGAAGCCGGGTCACCGCATTATTCTGGACTCCGGCACCACGACCTTTGAAATTGCCCGCATGCTGCGCCAGCACACCGATGTCATTGCCATGACCAACGGGATGAACGTGGCAAACGCGCTGCTGGAAGCGGAAGGCGTAGAGCTGCTGATGACCGGCGGGCATTTGCGCCGTCAGTCACAGTCCTTCTACGGCGACCAGGCGGAGCAGTCCTTACAGAATTACCATTTTGACCTGCTGTTTCTGGGCGTCGATGCCATCGATCTCGACCGGGGGGTGAGTACGCATAACGAGGATGAAGCCCGTCTGAACCGCAAAATGTGCGAGGTGGCGGAGCGTATTATCGTTGTCACGGACTCCAGCAAGTTTAATCGTTCAAGCCTGCATAAAATTATTGATACCCATCGAATCGACATGATTATCGTTGATGAAGGCATTCCTGCGGAAAGCCTGGAAGGGTTACGCAAAAGCGGGATCGATGTGGTGCTGGTCTAAAGAGGCTTTTCCCCTCACCCTAACCCTCTCCCCATAGGGGAGAGGGTTCCCCAGTAATTTGAAAGCAAAAACTATAACGTTGCCTCAGAATAACTGAGGGCTTTCAGCGATGCCTCGGTCCGGCTGTAAATCGCTGAGGCGTTTCCTGTAGGCCGGGGCGAGGCGCAGGGATGCGCCGAGAGGGCGGGCTTTACAGGGATGTTACCTCCGCCCGTCCCCGATAAGCCGGAAGGAATAAGCCGAAGGCACCGCGAAGCGGCGATTTACCGCCGGAAGCCCGGGTCGCCAGGGTGGTGGCGACTGAGCCACCCTGGCACGTTCACCGGTCATGTCGTGACAGAGTAGCAAGGAACATAAAGTGAACGGAATGACCACCAGAGCCGTATGTTTCCCCTCACCCCAGCCCTCTCCCTCAAGGGAGAGGGGGCCGTCTGTGCAGGCATTATTTTGTGGGGAACCCTCAGCCCCATAGGGGAGAGGGGACTGCTCGGTGCGGTTTTTTACCCTCTCCCCGGTGGGGAGAGGGCAGGGTGAGGGACAATCACGTCACCGGCGCCGGGTTAAACACCGCCAGCGAGTTATGCAATCCCCATTGATCGGAGAAGGTTTTCTTCCGCCCGCTTGCCACATCCAGAATGAAGTGGAACAGCTTCCAGCCCACCTCTTCAATACTCTCTTCCCCGGTGGCGATGGTGCCCGCGTTGATATCCATTAAGTCATACCAGCGGTTTGCCAGCTCGGTGCGGGTCGCCATTTTGATCACCGGTACCGCCATCAGGCCGTACGGCGTGCCGCGCCCGGTGGTAAAGACCTGTACCGTAATGCCGGAAGCCACCTGCTGGGTGCCGCAAACGAAATCACTGGCAGGCGTTGCCGCGTAAATCAGGCCGCGTTTGGTTGGTCGCTGGCCAGGGGAGAGCACTTCCACAATCGCGCTCTGGCCGGATTTGGCAATCGACCCGAGGGCCTTTTCCACCACGTTCGCGAGGCCGCCTTTCTTGTTACCCGGAGACGGGTTGGCGCTGCGATCAGTTTTGCCCATGTCGAGATAGTTATCGTACCAGGCCATTTCCTCCAGCAGGCGTTTGCCCACCTCTTCGTTGACGGCGCGCGGCGTGAGCAGGTGGATAGCATCACGTACTTCGGTGACTTCGGAGAACATCACCGTGGCGCCGCAGCGCACGAACAGATCGGAGGCATAACCTACCGCCGGGTTAGCGGTGACGCCGGAAAACGCATCGCTGCCGCCACACTGTGTCCCAACGACCAGTTCAGAGGCCGGGCAGGTTTCACGCTGGCGTTTGTTCAACTTCTCCAGATGGCGCTCTGCCACCTGTAAAATGTCGTCGACCATCGATCTGAAGCCGACATGGTGTTCATCCTGAAGACGCACAACACTGGCATCGTCAACCGGAATGGCTTTCACATCCTCAGTACCCTGCAACAGGCGTTCTGGCTGCAATTTTTCACAGCCGAGACCAATCACCATTACCTCACCGCCAAAGTTTGGGTTAAGGGCGATATTGTGAATCGTACGGATCGGCACGACCGCTGCCGGCGCGTTGATCGCCACGCCGCAGCCGTACAGGTGGTTAAGACCCACCACGCCGTCAACGTTGGGGTATTTCGGCAACAGATCGCGCTCAATAATTTTCACAACGTAATCCACTACGCCCGCCACGCAATGCACGCTGGTGGTGATGCCAAGCAGGTTTTTGGTTCCCACGCTGCCATCCGCATTGCGGTAACCTTCGAAGGTATAACCCTCCAGCGGAGGCAACGGCTCAGGGACGCGGGTAGCCAGCGGCAACGTCTCCAGCGGCGGGGCGGTGGGCAGCTCAACCAGCGACTCCTCAATCCAGCTACCCTGCGGGATAGCGCGCACCGCATAGCCGATGACTTCGCCGTAGCGCACGATTTCGCCCTGCGCCGGAATATCGACCAGTGCGACTTTATGCCCCTGCGGAATGTGCTCAATCAGCTCCAGGCCATCCGGAAAGCGGGTGCCAGCTTTTAAGCCATTGTCGTTGACAATAATCGCCACGTTATCGGTATCGTGCACTTTTATATAGAACGCCGTCGGCGACGCCTGTCGAATTTCAATATCGGCCATTGTTCACTCTTCTCCAGCAAAATATCTGATACTAAATATAGCCAGATGGTTAATTGTTTCTTATTGAGGAAATAAAGAATGTCAGGAGAGGAAAGGTGAGAATGTGATCGCGATCGCTCCCGAACCACTAATCGTTGATTCTGTGCATCAGCGCCCACTGCATTGGGCATATGCTCAAAATAGCGTGCTACTCCCGTTGGATAATTGAGCATTGAAACAATGTATTGCCGGGTGGTGACGATTATACTGAATGACGATTTTATAACGCCAAAATTCAGTCAGGAAAATAAATATAACGCTGACGCTGAGTCGGAATAAATAAGAAAAGCTACTGGCTAAAACTGCGGAATTAAAAAAGGTATAAGTAATGAGTAACGACATCTTCCCGAATAAGTTTAAAGCGGCCCTCGCGGCGCACCAGATTCAGATTGGCTGCTGGTCTGCGCTGGCCAACCCCATCAGCACCGAAGTGCTGGGCCTGGCCGGGTTCGACTGGCTGGTGCTGGACGGCGAACATGCGCCAAACGATATCAACACGTTTATTCCGCAGCTGATGGCGCTGAAAGGCAGCCACAGCGCGCCGGTGGTGCGTGTACCCACCAACGAGCCGGTGATCATCAAGCGTCTGCTGGATATCGGCTTCTACAACTTCCTGATCCCGTTTGTTGAAACGGAAGAAGAAGCGGTGCTGGCCGTGGCGGCGACCCGCTATCCACCGGAAGGGATCCGCGGCGTGTCCGTCTCGCACCGCGCCAACATGTTTGGCACCGTGCCGGACTATTTCGCCCAGTCCAACAAGAACATCACCATTCTGGTTCAGATCGAGAGCCAGCAGGGGGTCGATAACGTCGACGCTATTGCCGCGACGGAGGGGGTAGACGGCATTTTCGTCGGCCCGAGCGATCTGGCGGCCGCCTTTGGTCATCTGGGCAACGCCAGCCATCCGGACGTGCAGCGCGCAATTCAGCACATTTTTGCCCGTGCCAAAGCGCACGGTAAACCGTGCGGCATTCTGGCGCCAGTGGAAGCCGATGCCCGCCGCTACCTGGAGTGGGGCGCAACGTTTGTCGCCGTGGGCAGCGATCTCGGCGTATTCCGCGCCGCCACGCAGAAATTAGCGGACGCTTTTAAAAAATAACCATCATTGAGGAAACAGATTATGACGCTGAAAGTGGGTTTTATTGGCCTGGGTATCATGGGCAAACCAATGAGCAAAAACCTCATCAAAGCAGGTTACTCACTGGTGGTTTTAGATCGTAATTCAGACGCGGTGGCAGAGGTGATTGCGGCTGGCGCAGAAACGGCGACAACCGCAAAAGCGATTGCTGAGCAGTGCGACGTGATTATCACCATGCTGCCAAACTCCCCGCACGTGAAAGAGGTGGCGCTGGGTGAGAACGGCATTATCGACGGCGCGAAGCCGGGTCTGGTGGTGATCGACATGAGCTCTATCGCACCGCTGGCAAGCCGCGAAATCAGCGAGGCGCTGAAAGCGAAAGGTGTGGAGATGCTGGATGCGCCAGTCAGCGGCGGCGAACCGAAAGCCATCGACGGCACCTTGTCGGTGATGGTGGGGGGCGATAAAGCCGTGTTTGACAAATACTACGACCTGATGAAAGCCATGGCTGGCTCCGTGGTGCACACCGGTGAAATTGGCGCAGGCAACGTCACCAAGCTGGCAAACCAGGTGATTGTGGCGTTGAACATCGCGGCCATGTCCGAAGCGCTGACGCTGGCCACCAAAGCGGGCGTTAATCCGGATCTGGTCTATCAGGCCATTCGCGGTGGTCTGGCGGGCAGCACCGTGCTGGATGCCAAGGCGCCGATGGTGATGGATCGTAACTTCAGGCCGGGCTTCCGCATCGATCTGCACATTAAGGATCTGGCGAATGCGCTGGATACCTCCCACGGCGTGGGCGCGCAGTTGCCGCTGACTGCCGCCGTCATGGAGATGATGCAGGCGCTGCGTGTGGACGGTCTGGGCACCGCCGATCACAGCGCGTTGGCGTGCTATTACGAAAAGCTGGCGAAGGTTGAAATTGCTCGCTAATGACGTCCCGCCCGGTGGCGTTACGCTTACCGGGCCTACGGCTCAGGCATACAACTATGAAAATCGTAATCGCGCCAGACTCTTATAAAGAAAGCCTGTCTGCCACTGAGGTGGCGCAGGCGATAGAAAAAGGATTTCGGGAAATTTTCCCCGACGCTCATTACGTGTCTGTTCCCGTTGCTGACGGCGGAGAAGGTACGGTTGAAGCGATGATCGCCGCTACGCAGGGCACCTGGCAGCAGGCTGTCGTCACCGGCCCGTTAGGGGAAAAGGTGAAGGCCAGCTGGGGGATCTCGGGCGACGGTACCACCGCGTTTATCGAGATGGCCGCCGCCAGCGGCCTGGTGCTTGTTCCTCCCGCGCAGCGTAACCCGCTGGTCACGACGTCGCGCGGGACGGGGGAGCTGATCCTCCGCGCGCTGGATAAAGGCGCGCGCAACATCATTATCGGTATCGGCGGGAGCGCAACCAACGATGGGGGCGCAGGCATGATGCAGGCGCTGGGCGCGAAGTTTACGGATGCGAACGGGACGGAGATCGGCTACGGCGGCGGCAGCCTGATGGCGCTTAACCGGATTGATATTTCGGATCTCGATCCGCGTCTTCAGGGGTGCGCAATCCGTGTCGCCTGTGACGTGACGAATCCGCTGGTCGGTGAAAGCGGCGCGTCGCGTATCTTTGGACCGCAAAAAGGCGCCACGGAGGAGATGATCCTCGAACTCGACGCCAGTCTTAGCCACTATGCCGAAGTGATCAAAAAAACGCTGCGCATTGACGTCAACCGGGTTCCGGGGGCAGGAGCGGCGGGCGGCATGGGCGCGGCGCTGATGGCCTTCCTGGGCGCAGAGCTGAAAAGCGGCATTGAGATTGTCACTCAGGCGCTCAATCTTGAAGAACATATTCACGACTGCACGTGGGTGCTGACGGGGGAAGGGCGCATCGACAGCCAGAGCATAAATGGCAAAGTGCCCGTCGGCGTGGCGAGCGTCGCCAAAAAATACCATAAGCCAGTGATAGGGATTGCCGGAAGTCTGACGCAGGATGTGGGTGTGGTGCATCAGTACGGCATCGATGCGGTGTTCAGCGTACTGACCCGCATCGGCTCACTGGAAGAGGCGTTCCAGGGCGCGTATGACAACATTTACCGCGCCTCGCGGAATATCGCGGCCACATTGCAGGTAGGCATGCGTAGCCAGGGGTGACAGCGACGCGCAAACCCTCTATACTGCGCGCCGAAGCTGACCAGACAGTCGCCGCTTCGTCGTCGTCCCTTTCGGGGGAGACGGGCGGAGGGGAGGAAAGTCCGGGCTCCACAGGGCAGGGTGCCAGGTAACGCCTGGGGGGGAAACCCACGACCAGTGCAACAGAGAGCAAACCGCCGATGGCCCGCGCAAGCGGGATCAGGTAAGGGTGAAAGGGTGCGGTAAGAGCGCACCGCGCGGCTGGTAACAGTCCGTGGCACGGTAAACTCCACCCGGAGCAAGGCCAAATAGGGGTTCACATGGTACGGCCCGTACTGAACCCGGGTAGGCTGCTTGAGCCAGTGAGCGATTGCTGGCCTAGATGAATGACTGTCCACGACAGAACCCGGCTTATCGGTCAGCTTCAACTTCTTCTAAAACAATAAGTTGATGTATCTCAGGCACTTAGAAGCATAAATGAGATACAGAATGGGATACATCAACGATTGTTACCTACCTCATACGCTTCAGCGTAACGGCATTTTTTACGCCTACCTCAGATTGTCTGATAATCAATTTTTCCGTTGCTCGCTTGGTACAGATAGTCCGCGCCGATGCCAGTTCCTGATCTCCCGGCTAACGCCATTCTTCACCCTTTTGCGATCTGGTACCATTCACCGCGACCAGTTGCAGAGAATCATCCGAACAATGAAAAAACTTTCCCAGCATGACATTGATGCTTTTGTAGCAGAGCAGACCGCTGAGATTTACGGCTATGTTGAAGATCTTCCCGCAGCCCCGCGCCAGCGAAAACTTAGCGGAAGTACGATTCCAGTGCTTTCCACAGATGAAGCGAAGGCATTCGCTAAATTCTTCCAAGAGTTCTATGAGGAGCTTTACGACAGCGGCGAGGAATCACCAACAGAATCAATTTTCCTTGAGTCTCTGGCCCGGCGTTTCGACATTACGGGCATGGAAAGTGCCATTGCCGCCGCAGCGTCCAAGTACGATATTCTTCTGCACCAATCCCAGCAGGCCAATGAAGCCTTCTTGAGTAAAGACTTCTCGAAGTACCATGAGATCCTTACCAAAATGAAACCGCAAATTCCTGCACCTGCCGCAGTGGTTGAAGAGCCTGCGCCAGCGATGACATTGCAAAAAGCATGGGATGGTTTTCTGGTGTTCAAATCAGATTGGAATCCGAAGATTCGGAAGGGGAACGAAAAGTACTTCACGGTTATCAGGGAAGTACTGGGGGCTGATACGCCAGTGGACAAAATCACCCGCCGCGATATCAAACATTTGCTCGAAGTGGTGGAGGGTCTACCCCGTCAGAACATGAAGCCATACAACAAGATGACGGTTCGCGAATGTTTAGATCTGGATGAAGTTCCCGAAGAAGACCTTGTGTCCCCGAAGACGGTTAAGGATTATCTGAAACTGTGTCAAGGGCTGTTCTCTACCTACCTAACATCTGAAATGGATGTGCTGGCAACTTCGCCGACACTTAACGTTCCATACGAGGCCAAGAGTAAAAGTTACGGTGACTACAGTGCAACAGAAATGCGAAAGTTGGTGGCCCATTTCAAATCTCTCTCAGGTTGGAAAAAGTGGATACCTCTTCTTCTTGCCTATACTGGCGCACGCCGGGCAGAGATAGCCAAATTAAAGCGTTCTGATGTTCGTCTTGATGATGATTCCCAGCGTTACTACATCATGATTGATGATACCAAAACTGAAGCAGGTACGAGGCAAGTACCGCTATCACTTCATCTGCTTGATCTTGGATTTATGGACTACGTAGAGGGGTTCTCTGCTGACGATTCTCTTTTTCCTGAACTTACTAACTTCAACCAGATTACCCACTTCTTCCATGATGTTCGTGAGACTCTTGAGATCCCTTATCTCAATGATTACGGCGCTCGCCGCATTGTGCACAGCCTTCGCCACACATTTATTACTGAAGCGCGAAAAACTAACGAGCTTACGCCAGTTCAGAAGGTGGTCGGACATGAGCATAGTGGGGAAGGGCAAACCCAGCGATACACCCACAAGTTCACTGTGACGAATTTACTTCCAGTGGTTGATGGCATTTGCTGGGACTAAACTCCCATCAACTCTCCTGTAAGTGCAGTGGGGGATTCTCCCCCTACTTTTATAAATTATGGCACACAAAGTGTTTCTCTCATCAAGTATGTCGCCGCTTGCCATGGATTAAATTATTGATTTTAATATCAAAAGATAAAATATCTTGACAAATGAGAATGATTCGTGTTATTATGTAATTAAGGGAAAGATTTCCCCGACATCCCACCGAAACACATAAAATCCCGCAGGTGCCAGTTTCTGCCTCTTCTCCTTGGTAGGCTGGATCAATCCGCTTGCGGGTTTTTTATTACCATCAGGAAATCATTATTTGGAAAATAAAAACTTAGCGTCAATCGACGTAACGGACTCCGCACGTCTGCGCGGCAAGGTTGACCACACCACATGGCACGCGTGCAAATCGCGGCTTAAGCTACTGGGCCTACCACAGACACCGAAACGAATCGGCTTCCTTCTCTGGCTGGAACACCAGCAACATCACGTCTTCACCTTTGAAGAGTACGTGGAGAGATGGGGTTACAACAACGCCCATCTGCATCTCAATGAGTATGAAAAAAGCGGACTTATCCATCATCGCGACGAGTATTTTCTCAGCGAAACCGCCACCAGCACCGATAGCCCATTCCGCTGTAAGTGCTGCAAATCCATCAATCTGAACAAAATCCTTAAAGCAAAGGAGCGCATTATTAATGAAACTAACTAAAGAGCAAACATCCCTCATCCAGCGTCTTTATGACGAACGTATCACGCAAGCGGAAAAAGCAGCCTTGTCCGAAGTCAGCACCACCATCATCTTCAATGAGGTGTTCCCGCTGGTAATCACTAAGGCGGCAGCTTACCTGGACAACGGTTACATCCTCAATCCTCAGGCCTGCAACCATTATCAATCTTCGCCTTTCTTCGAGGTGAGCATGTTCAAACCGACGAGTCTGCTTGAGCAAGAGCGTACAGAGGCCATAGCGGCAGCGTCTGAACTTCTGAAGCTGGAAATCACTGCCGAAGTACAGGAAATCGTTCGCCAAAAACGTCAGCGTATTCTGGAAATCGCAGCAGCAGTGAAGTGGTCAACAAAAACTGGCCACCGCGTTAGAGTTTTTCCAGTATCGGTTTTCTGATTCGTTTGGCGTTAACCCACCATTATATTCGTGCGGTCTTAGTGCGC